>NC_019975.1 GCF_000328685.1 Natronococcus occultus SP4
AGCCGGTAGGAGAATCGTCTACACGACAATTGTGAGCGGTAGCTGAACCATTTTCCAATGACTCGAAGAGATTACCAAGGACCTGATTTAGATGCTACTTATCAGCATATCAGCGAGAGACCGGAATTGGACCGGCTCGACGAAGATGCTGAAGATGTAGTGTACGCAACTGAGGCGGAACAGGGAGAAGAAACAACCGAGAACGTCCCGATCCCCGGAGAAGACGACGAAGACCAACAGCGGCCGCTTGTGCCGGGACAGACGACGTTGACTGAGTGGGGTGTTTCCTGTGAGTAGTACCGACGACGCCGGCGAGTTGCCCGATGAGTTCACTTTCGCAACTCAAGGCGTTGCAGAGACCTTCGTCGAGACGCTGAAGGAACACCGGGCGTTCTGTTCCTGGTGTCTCGCTCCGCTTGAAGTCAATCCAGCCGTTCAGTTTCCGGGCGAACCCGAAGCGCGAACACTCGAGACTGATGAGACCTACTCGCAGTGCCATGAGCCGGCCACAGAAACGATTCCACCGAAGACGGACCAACAGGGCCAACTTGTCGAGACCTCGAGTGAGCGCACAATCTGTGCCGAGTGTGGGGTGATTGATATTGACGCTTCGAGTTCCCGGCGGAATGAGACGCTTCGGACGGCACTGAAACACGTCGTTTGGATTCTCGAGGAGAATGATACGGCGATCAATCCGATCGTTGCAGACCAAGCTGTAACGGAGATTCTGGCCGAGGGTCACACCGGCCAATTCGTGGAAACTCTCGGAACTGCGATATACCGAGGAACGGACACCGAGGGGTAGATTCTAACTCAAGCCCTCTATTCACCGATAGATTTATTGTACTGCAGATAATAGGTATACGTAAGGCCAAGCCCTCCACCGTGTAGGGGCCGAGAGGTGTCGAACGGTGGACCTCCATTACCGGGGGAGTCTGCATTTTGAGGATCGAACAACTCGGTGAGAGGGCTGGCTATGCAATAATGAGCGATACGAAAACCATCCGAGTTGCCAAGGACACCCACGAACGTCTCTGGCAGCATAAAGAGAGCCCCGAAGATTCGTTCGACGACGCGCTTCGGCGCGTTCTTGAACGGGTCGATCGGTAACTGAGTTTCCGCGGTCGGTGGCGCGTAACCCTACTGAGACCGCCGGTGCTTGGGGTCCCTGTCCCGAGAGTAGCGTCTGCGGGCCTAAGATACGTCCGTCCGCCCAAATTACAGTAGAGTCCGCAAACCCTGCACGAAAGCTTCGTTGCGAACTGTCTCGGTAGGGCGCGACTTCACCGACCGCGGATCGTACTGATTGCTAACTAACACTGTTCTCCGGGGGCGCGACTGGGGTGGGGTTGACCCATCCCACAGCTCGGTCGGGTCTAAGCGCAGTCTTCACGCTGTGGGTCAGGGGTCCCTTCGGGGACTCTCCCCCGTGTTACTCCCGGAGAACGAAACCAAACCAATGACTGAATGCAACCATTTCGACGAGGACGAACTACGCCGAATCACCGCCGTTTGCCATGAGGAGGGGGTTGACCCTGGGGATGTGGCTGTCGTTCCCAACAAGGACGGCGACGACTACGATCTCAGAAATCGTTGGCAGGTAGCCGAGGACAAGGCCACTGCAGCCGAGTTCGTGAGCAAGGCGCTTAGAAGCGATTCTTTCGGTGAGAAGCTTCCACCGTCGGAAGTAGCCGATATGAGTTTCGTCGAAATGGTTGCTGAGTTTCAGAAGCAAACTAACTACTAGAAACAATGTCTGACGATATCGACCTGAACGATACCCAGCTCGCACTACTCGCAGAACACCGCAAACACGGCTCCCCGAACGACGCGACCGTTATCTCTGGCGACGTTGCCTCCCAGCTTGATCGGCTGGATACGGATGCACTCTCGTCGGTAGATAACCCCGCTGTTGTGGACTCCAAGAGTCTAGACCGAACGGACGCACAGCGTGTGATTGAGGCGTCGGCTTCGGTTGACGATCCGGTAATCATGTCCCGGTCGGAAAAGGAATCTCTCGAGGAGAACGCCAAGGTTGCACGCGACGCACTCGGCAAGATTCTTCGGGAGGAAAAGGACCTTCACTCCGATACGGTAGACGCTATGTCTCTGGATGCACTTGCTTCGGAGTTCCGGGGCGAGGATAGCGTTACCCTTGACGTTCTCTCGCAGCAGCCTGAGACGGGCGGTGCTCCCGACGAGGACGATGAGCCGAACGGCGACGTTGATGCACTCAGCACCGATCAGCGTGAAGCCGTCCGTGATAAGCTTGATTCGATCGACCGGCTCAGTAATCGTACCCCCGAATACTGTGACAAACTTAAGCGAGAGGTTCGTGATATGGTGGGTCTCGAGGACGTGAGCGAGGTTGACCACCTGGACCGGAGCGCTCTGTAATCATGGCTGACGACAGTCGCGCAGACGCACTCCGGGCGAAGATTGACCGACTCGAGGACAGAACCCCGGAGTACGTCGAAAACGAACTCAAGCCCGAGCTCGAGAGCCTAACGGGGGAATCTAGTAGCGACGCGGCTTCGGGCGAGTCACAGCCGGAGATTGTGGACGCACTCGCCGGCGAGTACGACGTTCAAGACTTGAACGACCCGGCGTTTATCGATAGTGAGATTGAGACCCTTCGAACGCGACGGGACGCTATGTCTGACCGCTGTCCCGACCATGCAGAGACGCTATCCCAGCGTGTTGATGCACTCGAGTCGGTGAAACCAGCAGCAGAGAACGAATACGTCGAAACGGACTCTTGGGACGCACTCGTTGACTACTCGAAATGACTGTGAGCATGGATAGCGCGGCGTTCGATCCAGAGACCGACGAAGGCTGTAGCTTGGCACACATTACGATCAAACGGACGTACGATAAGCTGCAAGAGGAGGGGTATGAGGACGAAGCCGAATCCCTTCGAGAGCCTGGCGGACAGCGTCAGAAGGCGCTGAAGCTCCGTAAAGAACACCTCCAAGGCTGGGACCCGCTGAATGGCGACTGATTCTCGAGTTAGCGAATTGTAAGCGACACTAAGACGGCACGATTTTGGCGATTTTCAGGCTGATAGAATCCTATGACCGACTTGAGCGAAGAAATTAAAGAGAAGCGTGACGAGGCGGTGGCGGAACTTGACGAGATTGCTGAACACGCCCGGTACAAGAGCCTTGGCGACGGCCGAATCCGAAACCCGGAGCACGAACGAATTCGGCTGAAGTACCTTCGAGTAATGATCTCGGCTCAGGATTCCAAGCGGAAGTACATAGCCGACCGCGAACTCGAGGACATGCACGAGCGACTTGAACGACTCGAAGAACGAGATGGGATTAAATAATGGCTTCAAAGCGCGGTGTCAAACAGCGTTTGGATCGGATTGAGAGCGACAACGAATATCCAGAAATGAGCCTGGCCGTCCTCTTATCCTACGACGTTGAGGATATGGAGACCGTGGATCAGGAGCGAGGACTTGTCCGGGTTGACGGTCAGACCTACGCGGCTGGGTCTCTGCGCGAATCCCTTTTCGACCGACTCGAGGAGTTCACTGATGAATAGACGCACCCTCGAGAAACGTCTTGATCGACTCGAGGACGAAACGGGAGAACAACCCCTCGAAGAGTTCCCGTCGATCCTAATGCAGAACCTTCGCGAACAGTACGGCTATGACTAAGCGAAACATCAAGCGCCGGCTGGATACACTCGAGGACGAAAGGGAACCCGAACCGACGTCCTGGATGGAAGCGTGGGACGTCCCCGAAGTGTTGTGGTCCGATCGGACGGCAGCTTGGCGCTATGCAATGACCGGCGGCGAGAGCCACCCGGAGCTCGAGTGAACAATGAGACGCGACTTAGAGAACCGTCTTTCACGCCTCGAAGGTAGGGGTAACGGCGACAAAGACGGGCTCCAGATAACGATCTCCATGCACAAGGTCGATGAGAACGGAGAGAACGCCGGCGTAGTCAAAGAGATCCAGTGTGGATTTGGCGAAAACGGCGGTTGGTATAGCAAACAGACTGATGATATCGACTCAGTGGGGGTGAGCCATGAGGATTAGAAGTAGTATCTGCATTGACGAGAAAGATATATTACTTGAAGGAGACGGTGAGAAACTTCATATCCGAAAAAGACAGTCAAATACCCAAGACGAATAAAATACCCGAAGTGTTTTTGTTGAAGCAGTCTATAACAGGACAGTGTGTCGAAAATACTTCGGCTCAAGGAACCTGAGGAACCGCCCAATCCAGAACATCATGTGATTCTAGAGCCGAGTGAACCAAGAACGCCTGCTGTGACATCTGAAGGAGATTATAATTTTGTTTGCTATGATGAAGATTGTAATTTCCCCGTCTGTAAAGATGTAGGAGAAGACCAAGTTCGGGGTATCTTTGCACAATGTGGGAAGTGCGGGAAGTATAATTATATACCATAATCACTATAATAATTCGGTCAGTTTGCCCAAATTAACGTGGGAATCTGGTCCGTGGTTTGCCTATTCGCGTGACGTAGTCGTAGCTGATACCCTCGAAACGACGATTCTTTCAAGCAATCCGAGGTTTTAGATAGATTCGAGCCGTCAGATAGTGCAATTTGACCACTCTTTATATACTCAGTTCGGCTCACCGGGCGTTATCGTTGTGTAGGTTAGTTTTCTCAGACCCAACAACGAACTACATAATCCTCCAAACAAGAGGGCCCACAAGCTACTGAGTTTTTGCTCGAGCTCTCTTTTCCTCCAAATAGAAAGCGAGAAGGGCTATCTTTCCAATCGAGACCTCAATCAATACTTCTACTGTGATTTCTATCATCGTTTAACTGGGAGCAGTTACATGTGAATTCTCTCGAAGCTAAACCTCGCTCCATATGACAGAGTCGTCGCCAGGGTGCTTATAAAGAACAACTACGACTCTATAGCCCCCGCTCCATTTACAGAGTAGTAGCCAGGATGCTTATAAAGAAAAGTGGCTCTCCTCAAGGACAACTAGGCGCTTGCCAGGTCACTTTGTCAAACCAGAGTTGAACCAAGTAGCTGTCCCATCTATCCGCTTGTGTATATGCAATCGGTATAGAGACGGGTCGGTATCTGAGCAACAGCGAGGACGGGAATCGAAGAAAAGAAGCCGCTTTACAGCCTATTTTACAGTGTGGTCTCGAGTTCGTACTTCAGGCACGGCTCACAAATCGTACCTTCGTCGGACTCTTCGGGTAGAATCTCCGTCTCGATCGAGTCACCACAGCGGGTACACTCGGTATCGACCGTAACGCCGTTCTCGTCAAGCGCGTTGCGGCGCTCCCGGATTTCTTCGAACAGTTTGATTGCGGACTTACGCTCCTCGCCGATTTCGATAGTTTCACTCATGTTCTCTAGTTAGTTGATTACAATATTATTCTTGTGACTATTCCTCGATCCCAGCTCCCGCCCCTTGGAGCATATCGGCTTGCAGCGTACAATGACAGCAAGCGTGTAGGACGCCGTCATTGTCCGCATGAACCCGGTGATAGGCTCTCGAGACCGTGGCCTCGCAGCTATCACAGCGTGGCATTAGACGCCCACCTCGCGGACCGGGAACCAAACGCCCCACGCGAGCAATCCGATAGCCGAAAGAGTCCCGATGAGCAGGAACAGGTGGGCCAGAAACACGTCGATCATTCTCACAGCCCCTCCGGCTCATACGATGGTTGGGCCAGTTCCTCGTTGATTCGGTGGAGTTCTTCGGGAGTAGCCTTCTGGATAGGACACCCGTCTTCATGGTCATCAACATCTACCACCGTGGCCTCACAGTCCGGACACTCTGGCGCGTCCGGGGCGTTCCAGGGTGCATTCCTCTTATTCCGGTATGCCTTCGGAATCGGCATTAACCCAGCACCTCCGGCGGCTGTTCGTTCGCTTCAAGCTGCTTATCGGCCGCTCGCTTCATAGCCGAGTCAATCTCGCGCGCCGTCTCGACGTCCACATGGTCGGGGAACCGGCTCATGTCAACATCGGCGGGCTCGTATCCAGCGACCGCACGCGCTTCGTCGAGAAGGGTGGTTGACTGCATTAGTTCTCACCCTCGAAGCGGCAGCCGTCTCGGTGGCTCGCGAACTCTTTGCGTCCCGTGAGGACCTCGCGGCCACAATCTCGGCAGCGAACGTAGGAGCAACCGGTCAAGCCTCCGTACTTGTTGTACTCCGGGAACGGACCTTCCCAAACGTCACTTGATTCGGTAACTTCGCAGTCGCCGGCGGCTTCGAGTACCGTGGTTTCGTCGTTCTGTTCTCCGCAATCGTCTTCCGTCCGAACGTTGTAGATCGACATGGGTTCTCTGTCCAAGACAACCCGGCTCGAGTGTGCCACCACTCGGGCGTTCTACCGAACGCAACGCCCCGATGGAACCAGGCTGCCTCTACCATGTACTATGAAGTACGTGGTAATAAAGCTTTCCCATGCACTACGTAGTACATGGATTTATGTAGATGGAAAGAGAACATCCATACGTGACAGAGTACATGGACCGAAGTATGGTGAAAGACCGCGACGAGGAGAGTGGCCAATACACTGAGACCGTCACTGACGAAGAGATTGCTGAGTTCGTTCGGAACAGTAACGGACTCACCACAAGCGAAGTGGCCGATGAATTCGACTATGAACGGCCAACAGCGTACCGACGCCTGAAGAGTCTCGAGGAGAGTGGCGACGTTCAATCACGGAAGATCGGCAACAGCCTTCTTTGGGAATCGAGCGAGTAGCGTCTGACGCGTGGCTGACGTAATACTATCTGAACACGGTGTCATCCGAGCGTATGAAGCGGGTGAGTGTGAAACTCGACGAGAGCAGAGTCGAGGAGCTTGATTCAATCGCTGAGGATGACGGCGTATCACGGAGTGAAGTCATCCGTGACCTACTTGATGACGCACTGAACACGGGTGATGACGAGCGTGTTCAAGAACTCGAGCAGCGTATTCACGACCTTGAGACCGAACTCGAGCGCGTTCACCGTGAGAAGCGCCAGATCCTCGAGCAACGTGAAGAGCATCAAGAGTTGGTGAAAGCCGTTCAGAGCGAACAGTCTCTCGCCGAAAAGAAAGCCCAAGCTGGCGCGCTCACGCGGGCGAAGTGGTGGCTCACCGGAATGCCTAGCGACTAAGGATAACGGACCATAGGACGATAGGAATAACGTCCGTTATCCTCGCTACCGAATAGACTAGAGTGGTCTCCAACCGTCGGGTGACGATAATCGGCGAGGGAATCGAAGAGTAAGACCCATCAAGCGCGTCTGTGATGTGAACGATATGACCGGCGCGGGTGACGATGTTCAATATTTCGACTGGGTGGAATACCCACACGCGCGGGTCCGTGTTGAAATCGACAAGTCCGAAGGCCGGGTTACTCGGTTCGTGGTTCAGCTCGAGCGCTTAGTTAACAATGAGTGGTCCGAAGTGGTTCGATTCGACCATGAACCAAAGAATCCGAACGGCCACGACATTACCGAAGAAGGGCTTCACATGGACGTTTATCGGGAGAGCAAAAAAGCGCGCGTGAAGGACGACTTTCCGCCCGTACCTTTATCCGACGCGCCCCGATACTGTATCACGTACATCCGCAAGAACGCCGATCAACTACTCCGGAGGTTCGAACAATGGCACGATCTGAACGACCCCACGACGAGATAACCGACGACGAACTCGAATCCTTCGAGGACGGACTACAGAATCTCGAGGACCGAGTAACTGAGTTCCTAGCTGAGGGAACGGACAGAACCCCGGAAGACATTGACGCGGCGATCGACGACTACGATATGCCGGACCCGCTCGAGGACCGGCCAGTCGACGACTGAATTTTAAATCCGAACTCGCTGGTGGTCAGACACTGCCGAACTCGAGGAGTAGTTGTAACCACATTCTCGAGGGTGTAAATTTTACAGGCGCTGTGAACCGACCGGAATTTTTCACACCGTTTCACATCGGGTTGTGAAATCCGATTCGACCGGCAGAAGGCTTGAGACGAGCACAGACAACGTTTGATTTTGTGATTTAACAGATTTCACAATGAATCTATAGGGGTGTTACGTGACTCAGCGAGTCAGCGGCTGAGAGAAGTATACTGAGGCACCCAACACACCCCTCTCAATTTCGTGTGAAATCTGTGAAATCGAAAACGCAAGCGAAGATATTCCGGTAGCTGAACCCTGAGCCGTGGGAATCGAATTTCACAAGGCCGTGTGAAACGGTCGTATTTTCACCACGCGAGTTCACATTAGCCCCGGATTCCAACTCTGGTGATAGGTGTTTGCCGGAACCGGAAGCAATAGCGACCGAAAGAACTATAGGATTCTAGCTACTAGTACCATACACCCAAGATAGGCGAGATTCCAACCGGACAGATCGCTACCACTCGGGCGGAGGACGTGAGGATGAATCCGTCTGCGCCAGGTAGTGACCTGTCTGTGCACGGTGTTTGTGGTCGGCGTCGTTCGCGGCGCTGGCCGGGCAAGCACTGCGTCTGTGCTCCTGGCGGGTTCCGTTGGAAGCGGGCCTGGCTCACACAGCCGTGCAACTCCGAGGCACGCTGGAACGTCGTTCAAAGCGGCGTTCTTTCGCAGCACTGCGTGTCTAAGGCTCATTGGGTCACCTTGGTACTGCTGAGGTGGCTCATCACAGCCGTGCGTCCCTGTTCACTGGTTCGCCTCGGCACTGCCGGGGAAGCCTTCACAGCATCGCCTATCTCAAGCTCCTCTCGCTACCAAGAAGACGTAGCGATGAGTGTGGGGACTAGTTTTGAACAACTAAGCGGCCATTGGCAGCAGGCCATTACACCAACAATGAGTAGCAACACTACCCAAGGCGACGGATCGTCCGACTCGACAAGTATCTGGGTTTCCGTCCCCGTCCGTGATGAACTGTTCTCGAGAAAGAATCCAGGCGATAGTTACGACACCGTACTTCGCCGGGTTCTTGATATGCCTGTTTCAGACGAAGAGAATTAACCGCTAACAGTCGCGTTAGCATCAAGAAGCTCAGCCGCGCGGGTGAGTGCCAACTGTGTCCCGCGTAACCGAGCCGATGGAATGGGCCAGCAGATGAGTGGTCCAATAGAGAGTTAGAGGTTCAGACTCAAAGACGTTTCTCTCGCCACTCAGTTGCTGTCCACGTTCTGCCCCTACGCTAAGCAATGTCGACAGCAAACAATTCTACCAAGGCGAGTAGTCGCACTGATATCCGAGTTCTTGACGGCCACAATGATTGGAGGGGCGTCTATGCTCTTCTGAACGTTGACCCGTCAATTGAGCCGACTTCTATTCAGTCGGACGCGGGAGCGCACCAGAGACGCGCTAGTGTCGGCAGTAAGAGGTGGTTCGATGAGTGACAGATCCGAGGCTTTACGTATCTCGCATTCGAACAGTGAAGTATCGACTAACGACCACAAAAAAACCCCGACCCGAGAAAGTGTCCGTGTTGGCGCACGGACGCGGATCGGGGTTAAACCGCATCCAAGCATGTACGAGTACACCCTAGACGCAGTTAGTTGTTTCGACAGTCGAATCGTTAGTGACCGCCCGACCCACTTCGGAGGTGTCGCTGCATGAACGGCGATCGGCCCGACCGTCCCGACGCCCTCGAAGTGAACTCCGACGGTGTCGCTGGCGAACTCAAGGCACGCAACCAGTGGCTCGTGTGGGGATACGAGTGGAAAGAAGATCGGGAAGAATGGTCAAAGGTACCGAAGGACGGCTCCGGTGGCGGCTACCGTATCGACGCGACGGACCCGGAGAACGGAGTTACGTTCGATGTGGCCGTTGAGACCTACGAGAGTGGCAACTACGACGGTCTCGGATATATCACGGATGGGGACAGTCTGATAGTCGGCTTTGATTGGGATGACTGCCGAGACCCGGAGCAGCCACACGGATCGGTGCCGGATATCGTCGGTGAAGCGATTGCAGACCTGGATACCTACACCGAGGTGTCGCCGTCGGGGACCGGCTACCGACAGTTTGCCTTCGGAACGCGCCCGGACGGTGGTAGTCGGAAGGATCTCCCGTGTGACCCCGTCCTCGAGGACACCCCACACCTCGAAATGTACGACGGGACGGGTGGGCGATACCTCACCGTAACCGGACAGCATGTAGATGGTACGCCGGAAGACGTTGAGACGCGCCCACAAGAGACTAAGAAGATTCACGAGGAGTTCATCGGCGAGGACGGCAGCAATGATAACGACGGCGGCAACTCGAGTCAGTCGGCGGAGCCCGTTGATCTTGACGACCGCGAGCTGATTGAAGAGGCGAAGAACGCCGGGAACGGCGACAAGTTCCGGCAGCTATGGAACGGCAACACCGCCGGCTACCCGAGCCAAAGTGAAGCTGACGCAGCGCTGTGTTCGATGCTCGCGTTCTGGACGGCTGAGGACGCCCACCGAATGGACCGACTCTTCCGTGATTCCGGTCTCATGCGCGACAAGTGGGACGAAGACCGTGGCGCTCAGACTTACGGTGAGCGCACGATTCAGAATGCGATAGCGAACAACAGCGACGTTTACAATCCGAGTTCAAGTTCGTACAGTGTGTCCGACAGCCTTGATTCTGGGTCTCAAAGCGAGGCTTCGAGTCAAGGGGGGCCCGTCAACTTCGACGAGCATAACGGGTGCTACGGCCAGTGGTACACCGACGAGGACGGTGAGTCGCACTTCGATAGTTGGTGTAACTTCACCGTCCAGGTCGAATCTTTCCTCACCGAGAAAGAAACGGGTGACAAGTGGCTCGAGCTGACGGTTATCCCTTCGACCGACGAAGACCCGTTCACGGTGGAGATCTCACCAGCGGCACTCGGTGACTTCCGCAAGTTCCGCAAAGAGGTGCTTGCTGAGGGGCTGACGACCACGTTCGACGGTGGGTCAAGCGAACTCAACCGGCTTAAAGAGTACATCGGGACGCGACAAGTTCCCGAGCGGGTCGGCACTCACCAAATGGGATATCATGACGGTGAGATTGTTCTACCAACTGGCGTTATCGGCAGTGACGGTTGGGAAGACGACCCGTCGTACACCCACCTGGAAACGGGGACGGTAATGGATCGGGTGTGTTCTATCGACCCGGACAAGGAACTCTCCGAAGACGATATTGACGATGTTCGGCGCACGTTGAGGCTTCTACCGGAGACTCGAGACTCCGAACGTTTCCTCTCCGTGGTTGGGTGGTTCTACGCTTCCGCACTTCGCCCACTCGTGATGGACTGGGAAGGTGAGTTCAACCATCTTAACGTCCTCGGTGATACTGAAGCTGGGAAGACCTCAACACTCACCACGCTGTGGCAACTCTTCGGTATGGACGCTGAGCCGATGAGCGCAAAAGACGAATCTCGGTACACTCTCACCGGTACAATGGCTTCCTCGAGCGGTGTTCCGCTGCTGTACGACGAGTACAAGCCGGGAGAAATGGCGACGTGGCGGGTGAAGACGTTTCACGACCTTCTCCGTTCGGCAACGATCGGGAGCACTGCACAGCGAGGCAACGCTGACGGTCCGAACGACGTGTTCAAAATCTCCGCGCCGCTCGCAATCGCCGGAGAGCAGCGTATCCAGGGACCGGCTGAGAAGCGTCGGTGTGTTATGACGACGTTCCGGCGAGAGACTACGACTGCGGGGTCCGACACTGCTCGAGCATTCGCCAAGCTGAACGGCGACTCTTACCGTGACGAGAACGGTGAGATAACCCGGAGTGAGCCGGTTGACTTCGATGCACATGCGCTCGCTTACTATCAGTGGATCGCAGCGCAGGACACCGACGAACTCCGTGACTTGTGGGACCGAGCCGGTGAACGTGCGGCAAATCTCCTCGAGCGGTTCGGAGTCCTTGAAGACTTAGGCGACGCCCCACAGCAGGGGATTCAGACGGTGTTATTCGGTATGGCCGTGTACCGACAGTTCGCTCTCGACATGGGACTTTCCAAGGACGAGATTGATGAGATCGTTCCGGAGAGCGATATTGCGGATGCTGTCGAGTTCTCGAGCGGTGTCTTCGCCAAGACCGGACGTGTGTCTCACGTTGATCGCTTCATTGAGTTGTGTGCTCGCGCTTCGTCGAACGACTATCTTGCTGAGGACGAACACTACACTTTCGTCCACAAGGGCACCGACCGCGAGGAGCTGCGGATCAATACGAGCAAAGCCTTCGACCGTGTGACCAAATTCGTTGCCGACTTCAACATCACCGGCGAGGACCTACTCAATCGGCACAGCGACTATCGTAGCCGCTTCAGCGAGGCTTACGAACGGAGCGGGTCGTATGTCGTTGCCGATCAACAGCGTTCGCCACCTATCGGTCGGGCACTCGGTATCAACGTCAGCCGTGCCGAGAACAACCTTGAGGACTTCACTCGATCTCGGTTCTCCGGTGAAAGCGAAGGTACCAGCGACGAAGAGGATACCGTCTCAATCTGTGACCTTGATGCTGGTATGCACCAGGAGCGGGTGATTGTTACTGTCGCTGAGGAATTGGAGGCACCCGATTGGCTTGGTGGTAAGGGATACTTCAGCGACGATGACGGCAATCTAATTCAGTATGAGATTGCTGAAGGGGCAGATCCATTAGGCGACTTCAGCGAAGGTGACGAAGTAACTCTCGAGAACTTCAAAATCGAAAGTCGCAACGGTGTGGAAACTGTCGTACTCTCCGGTATCAGTGAAACGTCGGCAGCTTCGATCAATGGCCAGGTGGATTCGTACGACCGGGCTGCTACGGACGGTGGACAAGAGAACGACTCTACTACCACGTTCGGTGAAATGAAGAATGAAGCCCAACTCTTCGTGGCCAACGCTAAGGGTAACGCAATCGATTGCTCGCGGGTTCACAACCACTTAGTTGAAGAGTTTGGCGTTTCACCCGAAGAGGCTGAAGAGGCGGCTGAAGACAGCCGTCTCATCTACCATGGTGAATCTGGCGTGTATAGCATTAATTAGCCCCGCCAGT
>NC_019976.1 GCF_000328685.1 Natronococcus occultus SP4
CTGCTGGATCAGACTGACCAGTATTACTGTCTGGCTCATCAGCATTCTCGTCTTGATCGTTTTGTTGATCATCGGCAAAGGGATCAGTTGCTCCAGATTTCATGCTTCAACCTCCGGTCGCTCAAACTGTTTGGTGATATGCGCAGCGAGGTCATCGAACTTCTCGAGTGTTGGACGTTCATAATCACGGAGATCTCGATAGTCTTCACTCGAGTCAAGTTCGTAAATCGAGACCTGGTTGTCCCACGCGTCGCCAAGCATCGATCCCCGTTCGCCGATCGTGACCGGTGCAACTGGAAGCTCTTCTTCCTCGAGGGCGTCAAGATATTTCTGGTTGATATTCGTTCCCTTGACCTTGTTCGGGACAGCCCCAAGAATACCGACATCGATGTCGTCCAGTTCCGATTCAATTCCACGGACCACGTCACGGAGTCCGTTCACACTCTGTTCACCTTTTGGCGACGGTTCGAAAGGAATGAGCAGATTCGACGTTGCATAGACAGCATTGTAGAGGTGCTGACCCTCCGACGCAGGTGGATCGATAATCAGGACGTCGTATTCAGACGGAACGTCTGCATCAATGAGTACACGTCGGAGTTGCTTCTCCTTCTCGTACTCGTAGTCTGGATCTGGATTCGTATCCTCCTCAAGTTCCTTTGCTTTCCCTAAGAGCTCCTCAAGCGTACCGAGCATGTTGTGGCTCGGAATACAATCGATTCCCTCACTCGTACGCACGAGATCGTCAAATGATCCCCGGCCGCGGTTGAGCATATGCAACACGAGGTTATCGACTTCTCCGTCGGCCTTGGCGTCATCAAGACCGAAATGGTTAGTCAGTCCACCATCCTGCGGGTCCATGTCGATTACGAGAACATCTTGACCGCGGTTCGAGTGCGCTCGAGCGAGATTCGCAGCCAGCGTTGTTTTGCCGACACCACCAGCCTCCGACCAAACCGTATATGGGATCATACAGCTGATAATCAGTATACTTCTACATAAATACTGTGCAGAGTGTTCAGTTATACTGGTCAGTATTACTGGCCAGTGTTGCTGAGAGTATTGACCACACTAACCATATAGGCTAACAGCGGAAGCAGTGGAGTCAGACGCTTATAAGCAAAAAGTGCAAAGGAAGCAGCGGAACCAAAGGTTAAGGGGCTGGACTATGACGCTCTCAATAATGAATGAGTTCAGGTTCGAGCCAACAGGGAATATCTTCAAAGAAAGAGAAGCCCTTCTCGAAGAATGGACACCGGAAAAGCTAGTTGGTCGTGATGAGGAACTCAGCCAGTATCACGCTGCATTACAACCGGTGATCGAAGGTGAAACCCCTTCCAATATCTTTCTCTACGGCAAGAGCGGGGTCGGGAAAACAGCAGCGACACGATTTCTCTTACACCTTCTTGAACGCGATGCCGAGGACGTAGATGGGCTTAATCTTCATACGATCGAAGTTAACTGTGATGGTCTCAATTCTAGTTATCAGACTGCTGTTGCACTTGTAAACGAGCTTCGCGATCCAGCCAATCAGATCTCTAATACGGGATATCCCCAAGCATCTGTCTACCAATTCCTATTCGACGAACTCGATCGACTAGGTGGAACTGTACTCATCGTTCTCGACGAAGTCGATCACATCCAAGACGATAGTCTCCTCTATAAACTCCCTCGAGCACGGTCGAACGGGGATGTGACAAATGCAAGACTTGGTGTCATTGGAATCTCTAATGATCTGAGTTTTCGTAACCAACTTAGCTCGAAAGTCAGATCCAGTCTCTGTGAAAAAGAAGTATCGTTCAGTGCCTATGATGCGAACGAACTCTGCGAAGTCCTCCGACAGCGTGTGGAAGTCGCCTTCCAGGACGATGTGCTTGATGACGGCGTTATTGAAATGTGTGCTGCCTATGGTGCCAAAGACTCCGGAGACGCTCGGCAGGCTCTAGATCTACTCCTCGAAAGTGGCGACATCGCTCGTGAAAACAATGATGATCTTGTGACCGAATCGCATGTTGCAAAAGCTAGGGAACGACTTCAGACTGATCAGGTAATAGAAGGCATCAGCAACTACTCGAGACATGGTCAACTGGTACTCTGGGCATTGACGATCCTAGAAGAGGAAGGAAAGACGCCAGTTCGAACGCGAGAAATCCGAGAACCGTACGAAGCTTTGTGTAACAGTGAAGGTAGTGAACCTGTCTCCGATCGAGCAGTACGTGAGTACCTTGCTGAACTGGAAACACTCGGGATTATCTCGTCGACACAGATTAACCGCGGCAAAGGAGGCGGAAAGTACAAAGAGCACAAATTGGACCAATCGATTTCAAGTGTCAAGACTGGTTTAAAAGAACTCCTTGGGACAACCCCCTGACCCCACTACTTCCGCTGTTAGTGAAGACAAAGGAGAGCTGTTGGAGACACCCACCCCACTACTTCCGCTGTTAGCAAGAAGAAGACGTCCTGTTCTTCCTCTCAACTTCTATTCTCGTGGTTTGATCCACACATCATATGTCTGGTTACCTAGGATACTATTAAGTTAGAGGAGCAAAAATTAGTCCGTAGTACGTTCATCACCGAACGACAAATACCCTCCTCCCATGGAGGGTAATGCAGTCGTTCTCCCTCTAACAGCGGAACTGGTGGGGTGGGAGGGTTCGAGGGTATCCCAAGTTGAATATCTGCCGTCAGTTGGTCATGGAAAAATCACACTGATGGTTTCGCCTACCGCTGATAGTAGCAACTGACCCCATCACCTCCTTGTTCGCTGCGACAGCATCTACATCAGTCAGTAAAGGGGGTTGATGATTTCAGCTCAGCCTTCATTGGGTCGTGTCGAATCGTTCCGGTCTCTGGGACCGAGGTTGACTAACTTATCTTATTAGAAGCACCCACGATGTCAGTAAGGTTATAGAGTGTAACATCATCTCGGGTCGTAGCCTGCTGACGAAGATCATCAGTATATCCTGATCGGCTAAACAAGACATACTGTGTCGTCGCATCTGCAGGCTCGTCTGACCAACGGACATGTCCGGAAGTTCGCTCGAGGTCTGCAAGAACTCCCTCGCTGACAGGTGATGAGGTAAACTTGCACTCACCAGCGACGAGTCCATCGTCAGTCAAGCCGAGGACGTCCAATTCATGCTCTTTGAACCACCATTGACCGATAGTATGGAAGCGGCGGTCAATGAGATGAGGGAGGGCTCGCTGGCAAAGGCGTTCGAAAAGTGGGCTAACATAATCCGATAGCTCAGGAGCAACGAGCTCGTCGTATGCGTCGTCGCCTAATAACCGAAGCCGATCCTGATTCCCATAGACGAACCGAAACCAGAATCTGAACAGTGGCGCAGAGAGCCGATATCGACCTCGCTTTGACGATGTCGGTGATTCAGTTACCGGGATGTGACGTTCAACAAGCCGAAGCCGACGTAGTTTCTGAAGATACGTACTCAGTGACTGGGACTCGACGCCAGCCATTCCAGCGATTTCGTTGGGAGTTCGGCGGCCATGCGCCAAGGCTCGGAGAATACTGAAGTAGGTGTTCGGTTGTCGAAGCTCTGTTCGAAGGAGAAATTCCGGCTCAGAGTACAGGAGACCACGTTCTGAGAGAATAGACTGCTGGACATTCACTGCAAGTGGCTCAGTGGGATCAATGGTCTGAAGGTAGTATGGCGTACCACCGTAGATCGCCCACGCTATAACAACTGCTTCGTCGTCGTACTGTGGGTAGAACTCCCTCGTGTTCCCGACAGAGAGTGGTTTGAGGTCAATAGTTGCTGTTCGACGGCCATACAGAGGACTGTTGCCAGCAAGCACTTCATCCTCCATTACGCTAATCGAGGAACCGACAAGTACGAGCGTTATTCCAGTCTCCTGAAGTTGCGTGTCCCAGACTCGCTGAACCCGTGAAGGAAGTGAATCATCTTCCTCGAGGAGAAACGGAAATTCATCGATAACGACGACTGCATTCTGATCACCTAATGCACTGAGTAATGCTTCCCAGTCTCGGCGAATATTTTTGATGGAAGGAAATTGATCTGTAACTACGTCAACGAACTGTTCGAGTTGGTTTTGTGCAGTCGACTCGATCGCCTGATAGTAGACCGCATCGTCACGGTCAGCAATCGACTGACGGACGAGTTCGCTTTTACCAAGTCGACGTCTCCCGTATAGGACGACGAATTCAGCGCGGTCCGAATTGTACCGGTTCGTTAGCTCCTCAAGTTCCTGTTTTCGATCAATGAACGAGTCCATGGTATAGATTCATTCGTGTAGAGTATATAGTACCCTAGCTTCGGAAAGGTACACTTCGGCAATCCAAGTTTCCGAAATCTAGATTTCGGAAATCCAGATTTCTAAGTAGTGCAACGGTAAGATACGGCGCATACGACTCAAAGTACTCCACAACGGTTGCGATGCGTTCGGAATCAATTGCCTCGAGTGAATCGAGTAGCATGAACGGCACCGTCTCGTAGACGTCGTGGACCAGATACCCTGCAAGCGCAAAGACAAGCCCAGCCGATCACATCGATTTAGAGAAAGTGCCTGCTTGGAGAGGATATGCAGCCTAACAAAGCAGACAGTCAGAGACGACCTTACGTTTGAACTTGGAGAGACTGTCGAGGTCACGACGGAAAAGCTGTACGAGGTCTCGCCGGTGCTGGCGCCGGGAGACCTCGATCAATCACGTCTGCGAGACCACCGACGACTCGCCCCACGCCAATACCGTCCGTGGACATCTTACCACTCAGTTCGA
The DNA here is from genome assembly GCF_000328685.1 of Natronococcus occultus SP4. Taxonomy (NCBI): domain Archaea; kingdom Methanobacteriati; phylum Methanobacteriota; class Halobacteria; order Halobacteriales; family Natrialbaceae; genus Natronococcus; species Natronococcus occultus. Next base: position 4,751 of record NC_019976.1, read on the forward strand.
TCTTGATACCGTCGAAGCGGTCGGGAACACGCTCCTTCAACGGGATACCCTTGAGACGCTTCCAGATCGACCGGTGGAGGTCGGTGACGACCTCCACCTCGATCCCTACTACATTGAGGAGGACGAGACGGAAGGCGCTGTACTTCTTCCAAGCGAAGCGAAGAACCACCTTTCACGCTACTATAGGAGGATCAAGAGAACTGGGAGATCGTCGAGTTGGTCGAGAGATCCCGTAGTCGTGGGGTATCTTGGAGCGCATCATTGATGAGATCAGCATCTACACCAAGTTCGTATTTATAGCGTTTTCCACCGCCACGTCCTTTGTTCTCCTCAGTAACGTTGAGAAAGCCTTTGAGTTGGAGTTTACTCAACTTGTTGTGGATCGTGCGTTGCGATTTAGCGTTAACTCCAGTTCTTTTGCAGAATTTTTTGTAGAGACGATGTATTTCTTTTTTCGTGACCTGGTTCTGACCAGATTGGTTGAGTACAGCGACAGTATAGATGACGAGTTGCGCCTGTGTTGGAAGTGCACGGATTTCGTCTTTAATCAATCCATTTTCGACTGCATCCATTGCCTGCCGAACGTGGTTCTCTGTAACAACGTCATTGTTTTCGTTCCGTGCAATTGTCCCAGCCCGGTAAAGGATATCGAGTGCGTTCCGTGCACTCCCTGTATCCTGTGCCACAAGCCCAGCAGTTAGCGGAACTACACCCTCCTCGAGCACACCGTCAGAAAAGGCTTTCTCAGATCGTTGTTTGAGAATTGCAGTGAGTTGATTTGCGTCGTACGGAGCAAAATGAATCTCATCCTCACATAGTGATGACTGAACACGAGCTGAGAGATTTTGCCTAAAGGTGAAGTTGTTGCTGATCCCAATTAGCCCGACCTTTGTCCCCTCGACTTTCGCGTTCGCATTCGCGCGAGGAATCTGGTACAAGAGATCATCGTCCTCACTAAGTGAGTCGATTTCGTCGAGTACGAAAAGAACATGCGTTGCGTCGATCTCTTCAAGATGGGTCCATAGTTTGTTGTTCACGTCCGCCCGTGAGTGACCTGTAGAATTAATATGATTAGAGGGCTCCCGAAACTCATTAACAAGATGAACCCCTGCCTGATATGAAGTAAGATCCTTGCAGTTGATTTTAACAAATTTTATTTCGACATCTTCGAAATTCTTCTGGTCACGATTAAGATCATCAATGATACGATTCGTTGCCACCGTTTTTCCCGTACCTGTCTCTCCGTAAACGAAAATGTTCCGAGGGGATGCTCCATTAACGACCGGCTGGAGAGAATTTGTATATGCCTCAAGCTCATCTTCGCGGGCAGGCAAGTCTTTGGGGGTATAATCGTCTTGGAGGACGTTTTCGTCCCTGAAGATACGATCATCCTGCGTGAACGTTGGCACGGCGGGAGAATGTAACTCCAGTACCATAAAACCGGTAGTTCGAGTGTTTCATGTGTTACGAGTGATCTGGATCGGCGTATACACAGACACACCAGTTTGCAAGTGTTCTATCTCGCAGAAGGGGTGGATACCAAATAGAAGTGCTGTCGGGATCAGAGAAACGGCTCATCAACCAAGAGACATATTCTGAGGGGGTCTTTCTAGACAGAAATCTTTACATGCTAGGCTTGTGAAATGGATCTGTACTGGGCATAGAAAGAATATTACATAGATAAATATATGTAATATTCTATGGGGAGACTAGTACAGCCCTTAGTATCGACAGAAACACTTGCAAACTGGTGTCTCTGTGTACTCAATCTATAACTGCTTACTCAGCACGCGAATATCGCCTAAGTGCTTCTTACAAACCCCAGTCCGTCCTTTTTCACTTGCAAACTGGTGTCTCTGAGTCCACTGGTTTCATTTTGAGACATGCTGAATAGAGTATCTCTACCTACGCCTTTCCTTACTAATTCACACCTATATCTCGCCGGTGTCCTTAGGAACAATGGGAAAATCAAGCATTCGGCAATCATCTTCTCCTGTGGACACTGACTCAGCGTCTGTGATATCTGGATAACCTCTGGAGCGATAGTGACGGTGAGTTCTGGCGGCGGTCGGTCGCTATCGGCGGCAGATCGCCGCTGACACGACAGTGTAGCCACTTCCGGTCGCCGCCCCATTCAGGATAGCTACCGGAAGACCGGTTTCCGAGTGGTTGATTCGATGGGACCCCTCTGTGCACACCGAGCGCTGTTTAGGCAGCACGAACCACTATCCCATAGAACTCCGTGGACGGCCACTCCTAGAGACGGCGCCCCCCACGGCGGGGCATTACCACGCACATCCAGTGGAGGTATCGCCAGACGTTCTGCAGTAACAGGCTCACGACGAGCAGCAACAACCAAAGCTCGGCGTCTCGAGAACTAGTGATAGCGAGGCCCTGGTTGGCTAACCGGTAGCTTGATTCGATACCGAAGCGCTTGCTATAGTGTTCTCGTGCGTCCCGTGGCGTGTATTTGATCCAGATGGAGGATCTCTTTGGATATAACGCACTGAGTTAACCAACGAAAGGTATATTCTGCACCTCCGTTGGTTAATCATACCGATTTCGTTCTCTCCCATATATCGGATATAATACTACTCGAAGTTACACCCTAGCCTTGTGGCAGGCAGAAGGCTTGACCACAGTACGGGTTGACTTTTCTGTACTGCCGTGGACTATCCGGAGAGAGGGTTTCGCCACACAGTGAATTATGGAGAAGACTGTGACCGTCTCCGCCAGTGGCCGGTAGCAGAGAACTAGATATTTGTTACTGTATCGTGTTCGTCCTCAAGTGCCTGGGCGTCCTCGTCGAGTAGTGCAACGGTAAGATACGGCGCATACGACTCAAAGTACTCCACAACGGTTGCGATGCGTTCGGAATCAATCGCCTCGAGTGAATCGAGTAGCATGAACGGAACCGTCTCGTAGACGTCGTGGACCAGATATCCTGCAAGTGCAAAGACGAGTCCGGTAACCTCGCGCTCGCTTTCGCTGAGATGGCTGATCGAGTCCTCGTAGGCTGCTCCCTCCTCAGTACTGCGGACAATCTTGAGATCGAACGACGATTTCGTCACTTTACGCCGTCCTTCGCGAACGTCGCGTGTGGTTTGATCGATCCAGATCCGATCGAGGTTACTGTACTCGAGGATCTCCAAGAGACTCTCCATGTGCTCGTTGAACGCTTCGACTGCGCTGTCTTCGATTTGGTCGATACGGGTTCGGAGATCAGCTAACTCCTCCGTCGTTTTTTCGCGCCGCTCCTGAAGTCCTTCGCGATCATCGAGTCGTTCCTCGATTGACGTGATTTTGTCTTCCACGTCGTCGCGCTTGCTTTCCTTTCGTTCGATCTCGAACTCGAGTTGATTGACTTCCCGGTGTTGTTCGAGAATGTCTTCGGAGTCGTCGGTCTCGAGGTCATCGATCTCTGCCTCGAGTTCAGTAATCTCCTCCGTGAAAGCTTCTCGATCGTCCGTGAGATCCTCAATGCGATCTCGCCGGCGCTCGATTTCGTCGTCGATCGACTCGAGACGTCGCGTCGCTTGCTGATGCTCGGAGCGATTCTCTTCAATCTCGTTACGCATCGCTCGGTTCTTCTCGAGTTCGTCGTTGATCTCCGAGCGTTCATCCAGCCGCTCTTCGTATACTGACCGCAGCTGTTCGAGTGTGGTCTCGATCTGATCGGTTGCGACCGAGGACCCACAGGTCCAACACGTGACGGTATCCGAATCAGAATCGGGAAGCAACTGGTCGGTTACGGGTTCCTCGTTGCTGCCCTCTCCCCCTCCAAGGAAGTCACCGGGATCCTCCAGCAGTTGCTCGTTGAACTGAATCGTCCGCTGAAGCTGCGAAATTTCTTCGTTGAGTTCGTCTTTCTCTGCTTGGAGCGTATCGATTTTTGCTTCTAGACGTCCGAGATCCGCTTCTCCACCTGCCTGCAGCTCTTCGAGAGTGGCTTCGACGTCCTCGCGCTCGTCTTCGAGTGCTTCGATACTCTCGCGTTCAGTCTCGATTCGATTTCGAACGCGTTCGAGTTCCGATCGTGTCTCGCGAAGTTCGTCGAACTTCTCCTCGAGTTCGGACCGTTCCTCACGCCGGGTTTCGACGTCGGTATTCGCAGCTTCGAGTTCGTCCTCGGCTGTTTCGAGTTCGTCTCGGAGTTCGTTGATTTCGTCGATCAGTCGTGTTCGCTTGGCCTCAAGATCAGGGAGCTGATTTTCGAGATCATCGAGTTCGTCGAGTTGGCTATCGATCTGCTTCTTTCGTTGCTCGAGTTGTTGGATCTCGGCTTTGATAGCCTCGGTATCGACCGGCCGCATAATCAGATCGCGCAGATCGTCGCCACGAGCAACAGCCTGACGAGCCTCGTTTGACTCGAGTAGAAACGCAAACAGATCCGCGATCTCCGGATCATCAAGATAGGGGTCACCCTCAGTAACGATCGTCCCGTTCCGCCGGTGAAGCGTCTGCTGGTAGGTTTCTTCGCCGAACTCGAGTACAGCTTGGCCCTCTTTGCTGTCAGCTTTGAGGCTCGCTTGATCACTACCGAGTGCCGCCATAATTCCCTGGAGCAACGACGTCCGATTTGTCGCGTTGCGACCGGAGAGAATAGTAATCCCCTGTTCGAACGACACCTCTGTCTCATCAATTCCGCCAATATTGTTGACAGAGAGAGTCGCTTGCTCAGGCAGTGATCGTTCTCGAGCGTGCTGGCTTGTTCCCATAGGAGTAGCCAAGAGATGTGGAGGTAGGTATTTATTAATTAGCCCTACAATATGATAGATATCACTGGCTTCTGTAATTTTGGAGTCGTGTCTTGTGATATTCTGAGCTACTTCGTTAAAACCCCTCCAAGTTTGGTATCGGATTGCGTACTGGATACAGAGTATGAGTTCAGGTTTCCTTTGGTTCAGGCCTCTTAGACTGAATTGGCCACAAGAACGCTATTGTGTATTGGGAAGCGAATGTGTTTTAATGGAATTGGTGCTTACCGATTTTCACTACTAGCATGAGTATAACCTCTCGTCAAAAAATATAATTTGGAGCGGTTGGTCGTTCTAATAGCATTGAAAGTTCGAGCATGAATACTCAACCAGATCGACTCATTCTTTCTTATCACTTGAACACCACCTCGACGATGCAGTACGGTACCACAGCAGTTTGTTTACCTGAGGGGGGTATAACTAGTATTGAAGAACATTGCGGGGGTGGCGACATAGTCAAGGGATCGCCCGACCCCGTTCATCGCACGGTTTGTCCGGAAGTAAGGAGGGGGCGCCGATGTCGCTAACTGAGCGGATCGTCGACCGGATCGGTAACGATCGGTACGCCGATGCCTTGCCCGACGACCTGCGGGAGCAGGCTCAGGAGGACAAAGGCGTGGACTCAGAGGATATCGACCTCGCGGTCTCGACCGGCGAGGTCTACCCCGACAAGACGGAGCAGCGGGCGTTCGCGACCACACTAGCCGTTGCGGTTGTCCTGTGGCTGATGCTGCTGGTCGCGGGCGGCCGCCTCTCGCCCGTACAACTGCTTGCTACCGGTTTCTCCATCGATGATCTGCTTACGTTCACCGTCTATGGGTACTTCGCCGTTGCGCTCGCCGTCGGAACAGGTGTCTCAGCCGCCCACTGGTACGTTCGGAGGGCGCCGTCCGAGATCCGCGAGCACCTTGACGCGAGTCCGTTAGTAACCTTTGTTACCACCACGGTCATCAGCGGCCTAGTGTTCCTGCTAGCGGCACTAGGCGGATGGCTGCTCGTCATGGGAGCTCTGCTGGGCGCGATCGTGGCCCTGCTTGTCCTGCTTGTGGCCATCCTACTGTCGATTCCGCTGGCCCTATACGGTCTCCTTAAGTGGGACCGAAGGGCAATCGGTGTCAGCGTGGGCGCATTCGTGGCCGTGGCCGTTCTCCAAGTGCTCGAGGCTATCTGGCCCTCTGGGATTCCGGTCGAGTACTACGTTCTGATGATGACGTACGCGCTCGCGATCGTTCTCGCCGGCATGCTCCTCGATACCGCCGTTTCCAACGATCTTGAGGAGTACCGCGATCACATCGGCGAGATCCGGGTCTCCCGCGATCTCTTGGAGACCGATGTGGAGCGCCTGCGGTCAAGCGCGCCTGCGGGTTATCCCGTCAAGGTACCGGTGCCCGATCCCGACGTGTCTGAGAGTGCGACCGACAGCGAGGCAGTCGTCGCGGAGGCCTTCGACTTGGTCAAGGCCTACGACCGCCACATTGACGCGCGGCCCGACTCCTCAACCAGGCGAGGACACTCTACGGTCGCGAACCTGCTGTTGACCGCCGCGGCAGCGACTCATCCCTCGCGGTGTATTTCGCCCACAGTCGCAACAGACGCCGCGGACGCGCTGGAAAAACTCGTGGCCGCGTGCGAGGCGTTCGAGGACGAGGGGTTCGACGACGATCAGTTGACTGAGACTCACGTCTGGAGCGTCTGTCGGGATCTCGAATCGGCCGACAATGCCGATGCTGGCGACATACAGCGCCTGTGGGACGCCTGTGAAGCGTTCGAGGACCGGCTGACCGATCTTGAAGACCGCAAGGAATTCCGCGAGCGCGTTGATGAACTTCGCTCTGGACTGGCGTCGACGTTCGACGATCCACCCGCCGACTACCTCGATGTAGGGTCCACCGGCGACCAGAACTGGGAGCGCCTGGAGCGGGAAGAGCAGGTGCTGGCGCTGGCACAGCAAGCTGCAGACCTTCGCCGCGAGTATCCCCGTGCCGACCTTCCGGTGGCGCTGCTGTCGGTACTGCGCGATGACGCGATCAACGCCCGTGATCTCGACCCCTACGACCTACTGGTTGAAGTCGGCAAGCGTGCGTTGGACACCGCCGCTGAGTACGGTGCGCCGTTCGATCGGGCGCGCTCGCAGGTACTGACGATCGCACGGGAGGACCCGACTGGGCGGGCCGACGACCTCGACGCTCTGAGGGAGGTGCTTGAGCGCGGGGTACGGATCACCGAGTTCCTCGACCGCGTCGACCACGACCACCCTTCAGTTGAGGCCGCGGAGTGGCGGGACGCGCTGGCGACGGCCGTTGACGACGCGTTCCCGAACATCCTACGGCCTATCGACAGCCAAATTGAGGCGATGGGTGACGGCCTCTGGGAACGCTCGGACTTGTTCGCCTACGACTGGCAGGAGTTCGAGTCACTGGTGGGGTCGCTGTACGCCGACGATGACTATGACATCGAGGTTACGACCGACACCAATGACGGTGGCGTCGACGTGTGGGCGCGCTCGCCCGGGGAGACAGTCGCGGTCCAGGTGAAACAGCACTCGCCGGGGAACACGGTTGGCCGCCGCGTCCTCCAGCAATTGGCCAGCACCATCGCCAAGGGCAGCGCGGACCGAGTTGTGGTTGTGACCAGTGCAGAGTTCGCTAACACCGCAATCGAGTACGCCGCTGAGTTCGGGCCGGAGATGGATCTTGTCGACGGCGACGACCTAGTGCGGCGACTTTCAGCGTCAGATCTTCCGCCGCCGCGGACAATCGAGCCTTGACCGGGTGCTCCATCAGAACCACCCTTGTGGACGCAGACGCGTTTTGAGAGTAGAGAATGGTCGAGAGGACCGAATTCGATTCAACTGGCTTTATGTTCTGACTTCATTATAACTATCTTGTCCGGTCTTCATCCAACTTCCGTGGTGACCACGGTGCCGGATACAACTCGACGCCAATCCCGCCCGCTAAACACACTACGGACTAGGGATTTCAGCAGACCCTTCTGAGCCAAACTCTTCAAGACTGTTCTCAATAAAGGGCAGTCACTTAACCAACAAGAATACTAAAACCGCACCCGTTGGTTAACTGTGCTATGTCAGATCCGCCGAAGTACATTCTCGAGGGTCTTGAGAAGCAATCGCCAGAAACACTCCGAGAAATTGCGCAGATCGCTACCGAGATGGCAGATCGAAAAGAGAGTCAACGCGAGGCAGAACTCGAAGAGCAGGAGGTTGATGATCAGCCTGAGGACCTCAATTGCGACAACGCACCATCCAGTGCGACGCTGACGAAAAAGGAAATCAACGGAAACCAGTATTATTACTGGCAGTGGCGAGAGGGCGAAAAAATCAAATCAGAATATATTCGGCCAGTTGATCCAAAGCGATGACGACTGAGATTGGATTTTAGCTTTCTCTACTACGGGAGTACGGTGCTGTAAGCTTCGTATCCGAGACTACGTCTGACTCTTACGGCTTTGTCTTCAGGATGAGCCGATCCTGTATTGATGAGGTTGGCTGTCTCTCAGTGACTGCTTCCCCAGCCTACCGAGAGTAATCACTCAGGTCGAGGTGCTCTTGGGATGCAACGAATTCGATGACGCCCAAAGTCCTATGGTAGAACCACTGATCTTTATAGCATCTTCATACGACTTTGGTGACAGATGACAGACCCACAGGACTCTATCACGATCGAGAACGTAGTTGCTTCCTCAGGGATCGGACAAGAACTTGCACTCGAGAGTCTCGCAATGGATCTTCCAGGGGCCGACTACGACCCAGAACAGTTTCCGGGTCTCGTTTACCGTACGACGGACCCCAAAGCTGCTGCCCTGATCTTCCGTTCGGGGAAAATCGTCTGTACTGGTGCCAAAAGCATCGATGGCGTCCAAGAGAGCATGGAGATTGTGTTCGAAAAGCTGCGTGATCTCCAGATTGAAGTCGAAGAAGATCCGGAAATCGTCGTCCAAAATATCGTCAGCAGCGCCGACCTCGGCAGAAGCCTCAACTTGAACGCGATCGCTATTGGCCTTGGCCTCGAGAGTATCGAGTATGAACCAGAGCAGTTTCCGGGCTTAGTCTATCGACTCGATGAACCCGATGTTGTGACTCTCCTCTTTGGTTCCGGGAAACTGGTTGTCACTGGCGGGAAGGACGTCGACGACGCTAGACAGGCTATCGATGTGATTGTTGAACGCCTTGAAGATCTGGGTCTGCTCGAATAAGAGAACTCGCTAAGAGCGCTGCCGAAGCCGTATTGGGAGACCTTTTTGTTTGGATCGTTATTGCTGGATCCAGTATGATCGTTTACTCCTTCTTTGCTCACTCTAGATACCGTACGCGATCGAGGACGTCACTCGGGTTGGCGTTGATCTAAACGACAATCCGCTAGCGGCTGTGGCAGTCTGGGACGGCAGTGAAGTAGTCGGCGTCGAGATGGAATCCGGTGCCGAGTTTCGCCACCACCGAGAGCGGATGAAGCGAGCGAAAGACCAGGCGATGGCGACGACAACCTCGAAATAATCCGTGAGGCCCGTCGAAATTACCAGAAATACACCGATTATATCACAGATCACGCCAGTCGGCGGGTCGTCGATATCACTGCGAAACATCAGCCGTGTGCTACCACTTGGAGGATCTGCCCCTTCTCAGACAGCCAGTCGAGGACCCGATCCATGACTGGCCCTACGGGCAGATTCAAGAACAGATTGTAGCCAAGGCACAGGAGCAAGAGATACCTGTTACGCACGTGGACCCGCACGATACGAGCACGCCGTATGCTGGCGTGTCGCCTCGAGTTCGTCGTGATCGTCGTTAGTCATTGAGGTCACACCCGAGACGGGTCGTCGCGTCCTCGACGGCCGATCACTCTTGGTTCTCAAGGGCGCACTCGAGTTCTTCGCACACAGCTGTGATGTCCGACTGCTTGCCTTTGGAGCTAGCCCCGACGTCCTCGCGTGGGTCGTCGACAAGTTCGTACACGCCACGGCCATGTTTCGAACGTGATCGGCTGTCTCGAGCAGCGCGAGACGCTGGCTAACGTACTGGCGCGTCACATCCAGGTCATCGCGAGGTTCAACGGGACGTTGCGCCCATCGTGTAGTTCATCGAGTCTCTTGCCATCGGTCTCCTTTCGGCTGAGGCCATTGGCCTATGCTTTGTGAACACGACTGATTCCGATGGACAGCGATCACCAACTTCATACTGAAACGCGTAGAAAATAATCTGTGAGACGACGCGACGCAATCGCGACCGTCGGCACTGGTACAATTGCCGTATCCCTTTCTGGATGTCTCGATTTTGCCGGTCTTCGCCCGGACAGCACCGACCAGGAGCAAGAGGAGAGCGATGATGATCGTGGCAACCATGATCACCCGAGCGAAGAGGAAATAGACGATGTAGAGAACTCTGACAGAACTGAGGACGACACCGGCGACGGTGATCCACCGGAACCCGAGGATGCCAAGCAACGTGATGCAGGCCAGGACGTTCTCGAATTTGGCGACCTTCGGATCATTGACTACGAAGAACGGGTCGAAGAGTTCGAATACGACGAGGAAATCAGCTACACAGGAGAAGTCGAAAACGTGGGTGACGAAGCGTACGAGTCGGTATCGGTCGAAGTGAGGGTCTACGACGAAGATGGCGAGGAACTGGGCAGCCACCGCGATCTGACTCCTGAACTTGCTGCCAACGAGACGTGGCGCTTCGAGATTGCACCCCATAGCCGGCCGGCGGAGGTCGCCGACCATGACATCGCTGTGACTGGCGAGCAGTAGCCGCAGATCTCACTTTATCGGTGGTCAGAGTTTTGGACTTCGTCGCGGAGAACGAGTAGGTTGTCGCGGATCGCTTCAACCCACTCCTCAAGTGTATCGTGGTTCTCGTGGGGGTCGTAGAGTATACTTCGCAGCTGCTCGTTTTCCTTTTCTAGTTTCTCTATGCGAGCCTCGAGTTCGTCGAACCGACGCCGTACTTCTCCCTCCTCAACCGGCGCGAGATCGTAGTTCGTTTGCGCTTCTGCGAGCACCTCTTTACCCCTATCAGTGATTCGATACTTGTATCCTTCCTTCGGGAGCGCTCCACCTGGAGAGCGTTGCCCTTCGTCTATCTTCTCGACCAACTCAGCATCGATCATCCTTTTAAGGTGGTCGTTGACGATCTGGTTGTACAGCTCGGGGCTGCTCGAAGTGATCCCAGAGGTCCGCGCCTCTCCACCCTCGTTGCGAATCGCGTCGAGAGTCATATATCGCTTTCTCGTCAATTCGCGGGCGACCTCCCACGGCTCCTGGTCTGGATCCATACTTCGACGTTGCTGCGGTAGTCAAAAAGTTTTGTGACCTTTTGATATCTAAACCACTGAGCCGACAGTACTATAGGCCGGCTACCCCCACAACGCTCAAGCGAGGACGTCGCGTTGTGGCGCCACGCCTAGAGCTCTGCATGGATTATCAGCAAAGCGAGAAGCGTGTGGAAAAACAGCCTGGCTACAGCAGGTGAGATGACGAACAGAGCGCTGCGGCGCGACCAGCGAAAAGGGTAGTTCACCGAGCTCAGTGAGAGGTGAATCACATCGAACTCTACCAGAGGAAATATTATTCCGAGGACGTGGTGGACTATCAGGCTATGCACTAGCAAGATGGACTATCAACAGGCTGGTAGATAGGAGGACTATCACCTCGAGTGGAGGCATGTGATCCTGGGAGATCTTGCGTCCTCGAGGCGAGGTAGTGTCTGGGGGTCAGCCCTGGCTACAACAGCGTGGGTTCCCCACAGGAGCGAGCGCGGAGCGAAGCGGAGCGCGAGCGGGCAGTCGGTAGCGGACGGCGCGGTGCTGTAGCGATCCGATCGCTGGTTCAGCCTAGGGACTGCCGCGACCTTCGCTATCAAAATCAGGTGGTCTCCCAAAGTAGTATCATCTCAGAACATGATTATACACACATGGAAGTCTCATACTCCCGCCGTAACGTTCTCCGCAGCGGCGCGGCGGTGTCAGTGGCGTCGGTAGCCTCTCTGGCAGGGTGTATGGCCTTCGATGGGGGATCATCTATGGGGGAGGGAAATCCAGCCAATGCTGGCACAACGGATATCGACGCGGAGGTCGCGACGGCGATTGATCCGGCAGCCTACGAGGACCGGTTCAGCAACGTGGTGGACATCACTGACGATCCGTACAACGCGGATCCGACGGGAGAGGAGCCGATCGGCGATGCGCTGTCGATGGCGTGGGAGGACGACACGTTGATCGTCTTCCCGCAGGGGCAGTACAAAATGAACCAGGGGTTCCGCCGGACGGGGTGGCGCGATGTCGGCCTGATCGGGCAGAACGCGGTGATCCGGCACGGCGAGGTCGAAGCGATCCACGGACACACCGTCGATGAGGGGGAGTACCGTGGTGGCACGATGCTGTTTCGAGTCGGGACGTTCAACCGACCACACGAGGGAGAGTTCGTATTTGGTGGGTTTATCTTCGATTGGACCCAGGAGAACTCGGGGATGCGCGGCCTCTACGCGATTATCAACGATCGGGCTGAGATCCGGAACATCGCCTTCGCGGGGCTGCACGATCTCGGATCGCACGGGAACATGCGGATAGCAACGTCGTCACCGGACGCGTTCGCTCGCGTGAGTTCGGTCGACATGAGTGAAGGCGGAATGCACTACGGCGACACGATCAACACGCGAGAGACGACTGATTACGCCGGCAACGTGAACGAACACGGACTGGGGCAGTCGTGGTCGACGACGGGAATCGTAGGTCACACCAACATGCAGGGGACGACGCTCTTCGAGAACTGTATCTGTGGGCCCTGGCCGGACAACGGGATGTACGTTCAGGGCGGTGGGCGGCAGATCATCCGGAACTGTATCGCGTCGAACTCCGGGACTGCCAACTTCCGGTTTAACAGTACGGACGAGTGGGAACCGATTCCGGAGCTCGATCAGAACGAGGACGGCGAGTTGACACGGGACGGAAGGTATCCGGCGTCGACGGTCGAAAACTCGATCGCGATCGTCGACCGGCAGCCGTCAGGTACTTACTCGAGTGGTCGGTCGATCTGGCACTACTCAGGTGAGGGTCTAATCCGCAACTGCGAAATCGTGATCGCACACGAGGACGACGCCGGCGGGCCCGGAGGCAACTTCGCGATCGGAACACGGTCGGGGGTGACCGAGTCCACAATCGAGAACTGTCAGATCACACTTCGGGCACCGGCGGACGCGTTCTACTCGGGGACGTCAGCGCCGGTAACGCTTCGGAACGTGGATATCGTCGCTGAGGGTTGGGATGCCGGGTCATCGCCGACGGACGTGATGGATGGCCAAACGCCGACGCTCGAGGAGGTGACGCTGAACGGTTCATCGTAACAGAAGTTGGGAGTATGGGTCCTTATATTCAGAATTCCGTGTGAAACTCGCGTTACGTACAGGTGAAGCTGATACCGCTGCGGTACGGTCCAAGCGCAGCACCCGTGAGCGACCGACTGGGAGCGAGCGGCTTTTTAGCGTAGATTTTTGCAAGCGGTTCGAGCGACCGCAGTGAGCGAGGACCCGCAGCAAAAAGGTACGTACGCATCTCTACGTAGCAGCTGTTTCCGGTAGAAAAACATCCAAAGAAAAAGCTCTCAACAGAGTCAAAAGAGCCGACAAACTTGCCTTGTGCAACGAAGAGGTCCATCATCAGGCGATATTGCACAAGACCAAGAAACAGTGATGCATCCCTTGACCCCTTCGATCACCGTCGGCGGAAGTGCCCGTACACTTCGTCTGTCGTTTGTAATCTCGCGTGACGAAGACGTAGCATAACATCCTCGAGACGTTTGTCTTCCCTCCGAATCAACCGAAAGGCGATCGAGTGCCGGAACGTATGGGGAGTGACCTCGCGCGGTTCACCCCGTCCGCCCTCTATCCGATAGGGACGAACCTCGGCGACCTCGGCTGCTTTCGTAACAACGTTTCGGACCGATCGGTCGGTCATCCGATCAGCCTGTCGCGACGGGAACACTGTCTCGCTGTCTTTCCACACTCGGTTCCAGTAGCGACGGAGTTGTCGGCGCGTCTCGTCGGTGAGATCAAGATAGGAGGCGCCGGATTTCCTTTTTGAACCTCGCTCGGTAGATAGAGTTCACCGGGATCGACGCCAAGATCAATATATTCCCAATCGAGCGCGACGAGCTCGCTGACGCGAAGGCCTGTATCTGCCAGAACGACGACGACTGTCTCGTTACGATCCTGAAGGTACGTCGCAAACTCCGCTGAGAGACAGGCGTCGCGAATCCGCTCGATCTGTTCGGGAACCAACTAGGTCTTTGCTTGTTTTTGAGTTTCCGAGTTTCCGGTAAACTCGGAAGCTCCCCTGAAGTTGTAGCACGGGTTTTGTATTGCGGTTATTACTTTATCCCGCAGCCTCAGAGCGGCTTCCAGTAGAACGAGTATAGGTGGAGAACGGTCAGCCCTCACATCACGGCTCGCCAGTATCTTTAGGCACGACGGTGAAACCAAGTGTTCGAAAGTCGCCGTCAAAGGCAAAGATGCGATCGATATTTCGCTCATCAGCCAGGACACTGGTGAGGTGATCAACGAGAGAAATCTCCTGATCATCGTATCGATCGAACTCTGTTACAGCGGCATCGAAGGCTACTCGGTCCGCGTGGATCACCGTCACGTTCGGCGAGGAGCGTATCTGCTGAAGCGCCTTCGAGGCGGCGTCGTGACTATTCCGGAGGAGGAGTGTCGCCAGCTCTCCGAGCACGTGGCTGGTCGTGTAGATCGGCCGGTACATGAGATCTCCGGCGAGGATCGCCTCGCGGACGGCTGTTGCTCGAGCGTGGCGGGCATCGTCCTCGTCGAAGATTGCGTACCACGCGCTCGTATCCACGAACACCGGTGTCGTGCCGGGATCGTCGGTCATTCGTCGTCGCTCTCACCCGCGATCGCGTCGGCAAGGTATGCGTCGGTGTTCGCCGATACATCGGTTTCGCCGCTCGAGAACGTCACAGGGTCGGTGAACAATGGATCGGACGGATCAAATTCATCGACTGGCCCCTCCCGGTCAGCGTCGACGATCCACCATACAACCGCGCCGGCGCCGACCTTCCGACGAGCGACGATACCCTCGTCTTGGAGTTTGAGGAGTTTCTGCCGAGCGGCTTCAGACGTCCGCCCGAGCGCCTCGCCGACCTCTTTTGCGGTGACGATCGGATCGGGCGATCGTCGCATGACCTCGAGGACCCCCTCGGGAGTGACGGTCTCGACGTACTCCCCGCGGTCATTTCGTTTCCGGTCGGAGCTCATACATCTGCATACGAAATCCGCCAACATAAGCCTATTGCTCCGTGGCTTGTGGATCTGGCCAAGCCAATTGTTCCGTGGCAATGGGATAGGTGGATCTTGAATCGTCTGACGTACAGTAATGTTCCCGTCCTTCGAGGTGTGAGACGGCGTCTGGCGAACGGCGGAGTTTGTGGTGAACTCCGCCGTTCTCTATCTGCCAGTCGTGGTTTTGATGAAGCGTCTGTTACGTATAGGTGAACGATGTAACGCAGTGGTTGTAACCTACTCACCTTCTATCAGGAACTCGTGTTGAATAGTGAGGATCAGTTACTCAAAGTCAAATATTGATCGCCTTTGTGGGCGGTTCACGATCGAGGTGGCTCGGGTGCCGCGGTGAAAAACTGTCTGACCTCGTCAGCGACAGCCTCGGGCGTGTGGATAGGACCCGTGTGTCCGGTGCCGTCAATCTTACTCACTTGGGAGTCAGTCACGTGCTCGGCGACGTGATGGTTGCCGTCGATGAACCATGGATCCGATTGGCCTCCCTGCAAGAGCAGGACCGGTGCTGCGATCTTCGCGAGTTCAGATGCTTCGGTCGGGCTCGTCTTCTCTTCTTTGTTGAGTTCTTCTACCTCCTGCAAGAAGAGGTGGACGTTTGCTGCGCAACCTTCGACGAAGTCCGCTATCATCGCGTCGTCCATCTCGTCCATCTCGTCCTCAGTGGAAACCCATTCGATGAAGGTCCGGGCTGCATCAGCCGGACGATCCTCAGCGACCAGCTCGCTCACGCGTGTAATCGTATCAGTGAATTGTGCGAACTCCTCCTCATTTATTGCCTCTACCACAGCTGGCTCGTAAGCGGCGAGGGCGGAAACTGCGTCGGTGCGTTCCGCTGCACCGAGCGCAAGCTGGCCACCCTGAGACCATCCCAGTAATCCGACAGGTTCGCCAACGTTCTCAACGAACGCCGTCACGTCCTGTATTCGACGCTCCGTCGAGAGGTCGGCACTGTGGCCGCTCAATCCCCTGCTTCGCATGCTCATCGTATAGCAGGTAAAACGGTCGGTGAGAAACGGTAACAGCTGATCCCAGACGAATTCGCCGTCGCCCATCGCACCGTGGACAAGAACCAAAGGTGGCCCCTCTCCATGCACGCGTCCGGCTATCTCGGTGCCGTCATCTGAGACGGCTCGGTGAATTTCCTCGTCTGGATTTGATTGTGTTGGTTTATCCATAGGGTGATACACCCTGGTCCACTATGTTGCCAAGTGTCATAGAATCATCCCGTGACAAATTTGCATGATCTGACAGGGGCGCATCGTCTGACTCGAGACACGACGCGTCACAGGCCAGCTCATTGGCGAACGATGTACGGCTTCTCACCTCCGAATATAAGTTGAGACTGACAGAAAGTCCAACGAGGCACTGTCTAGTTGAACCAGTTTGAGAAGTGAGCAGGTCATTGAGTTCGTTGGATCAAATGCTCGCAGACCTGCTCAGCGAGGGCTACGACACGGATTTAGAAGAATCTTGGGAGAATGAGCGGACGGCGACGCCCGTCAGGGCGTTCGCCGTCCGCCTCCATCAGACCGGTTGTTCTCTTCGGGAGACAACAACGATTCTCGCTGAATTAGTCGTTGAGAGCTCTCACGGAGCGGTCTGGAACTGGGTACATCGGCTGGCTGACAGCGAACGCGACCCGCCGACGGCGACGCCGTCGCGGGTCGCTGTCGACGAAACCGCTGTCAAGATCAATGGCGAGTGGTCTTGGTTGTACGCTGCAATAGACATCGATACAAAATTGATTCTCGACGTCGCGTTATTTAGTCGGCATGGCACTGATCCGGCAGCTGCATTTCTGCATGGACTCCGTGAGAAACACGATCTCTCCGAGGCTGAGTTTCTCGTCGATCAATTTGGCTATCGGACTGCCCTTGCTCGATTAGGATTGGACGGTCGGGTGGACTATACCGACCGAAACCTCGTCGAAAAGTGGTTTTATACCTTCAAAATTCGAGTCGACCGTTTTCATAACTCTTGGGTGGGCAGTCGGGAGAGCGCACGCGAATGGATTGAACAGTTCGTGTATTACTACAATTATTAAAGACCGCATCAATCGCTCGATGGAAAAACGCCAGCTGAGGAGGTGCTGAACTAGACAGTGCCCTGAATGAGACGGTGTTACTAACCCGACGTTTTACAGTTCCAGACGGATTCAGCTAGACTGCCGACTATCGTAGCCGTGAAACTGGTATAACAGTTCGAAAGTGGTGAATCCTGATGGGTAGGAACCCCATGTACCTCGCAGCAATTGCAGTTGGGATCCACGGAGTCATTCACTTCCTCGGGATCGGGGTATACTTCGAGCTAATCGAAATGGCTGACCTCCCGTACAAAACCACATTGCTCGGGGGCGCCGTTGACGTGGGAGATGTCGGGATACGGATCTTCGCCGTCTTGACTGCCGTGGCCGGCGTTGGGTTCGTCGCTTCGGCTGTCGCACTGGTGACTGACTGGCGCTACTGGCGAGAACTGCTGCTCGCAGTTACCGCGTTTTCACTGGTTCTCACAACGTTCGATTGGACCGTCGCCTCAGCAGGCGTTCTGGCGAACCTGGCGATTCTGGCTGGCCTTTTCGTGATGCCACGGTTGTGAAGACTCTCTGTTACGCTTCTCGCCTGAGTGTCTGTGATTCGACACGCCGTGACGAATACATTCCTGTCGTTCTCTGTCTACTAATACTGATAGACGAACAGTGAGCCACAATATCGGATATCCGAGAGAGGATCAGTTACAGGAGGAGGCCCCCGGAACTCTCGAACGAGAGCGAGCAATGCATCGATATCACGTCGGGCTCCGGATCAATAGACTTGCTGGATGAGACTATCAAACTCACCCACAAGAAGGTAAAATACGGAAGTAATCGAAAGAGGAGTATGGCCATCCTCGAACGAGCTCCCGCTGTACTTTCCTTATCGGACCCGCAGGCCACGAATACTGAACTCTCCGGCGGGAAGGGAGCAAACCTCGCCAAACTCGTCTCGGCCGGGCTTCCCGTTCCGGACGGGTTCTGCGTGACGACGGCTGTCTACGAAGAACTCGCGGAAGACAAGGAGATGTCCGCGATGATCGACGACCTCGAAGCCACGAATCCGATCGATACCGAGAGGTTGCGGGAGCGAGCGACGGAACTCCGGGATACCATTCGAGCAAAAGAACTCCCAGAGGACGTCCAGGAATCTATTGAGGTCCAGCTGGAATCTGGTGTCTCGTACGTCGCCAGGTCGAGTGCGACAGCCGAGGACCTCCCGACGGCCTCGTTCGCCGGACAACATAGCACGGTCCTCGACGTGAACAGCCTCGCGGACGTTACGGACGCGGTTCTGGAGTGTATGGCGAGTCTGTTCACCGATCGGGCGGTATCGTACCGAGCGCGAAACGAGATCGCACACGAGGAGGTGTCGATGTGCGTAGTCGTTCAGGAGATGATTGACGCCGACGCATCCGGCGTGCTATTCACGGCCGATCCGCTCACCGGCAAGCGAACTGTCGCCTCGATTGACGCCTCGACCGGACTGGGTGAAGCGGTCGTTTCGGGAACGGTGACAGCGGAAAACGTTCGGGTAGACCGAGAATCCGGCGACATTCTCGAATACCGTGCCGGAGTCAGTGGCGACGATGGATCCGATCCGGTCGGCGCGAACGAACCGGTCATTGACATCGAGAACGGAGGCGTACCGGACGCCAAGGACGACCGAGTTCTCACCGACGAGCAGGTGACGACGCTCGTCGCCTACGGTGAGGGGATCGAACGTTCGTTCGACTCTCCACAGGATATCGAGTGGTCGATCGCCGACGGCCAGTTCTGGATGCTGCAAACGCGCCCGATAACCACGCTTTCGCCACTCCCTGAACCGCGGCCCGATGACGACGCGCTGCACGTCTACTACAGCTGGAATCACCGGCAGGGGATGACCGAGGTGATGCCGCCGCTCGTTGTCGATTACTGGTCGCGGACGATGGACGGACTGTTCGACCGAGTCGGGTCCGATCCCGAGACTGGGTTGTCGAGTGCGACCGCGTGTGGGATGGTGTACATAGACGTTACGTCGCTCCTGCAATCAGATAGGCTTGCACCGATCCTCCTCGAAGGGCTCAACGACTTCGATAGGCAAGCAATCGCGCCCCTCGAAGCCGTTCGTGAACAGCGTGGTGACGAACTGGCCCAATCGTCCGTGCTTCGGGGCACGTCGCTAACGCAGACTGCTTCGACGATCGGGAAGTTAGCTCCCGTCGTCGGACAGACGCTCGGTTCCATCCTTCAGGGGTTGGTGAGCAGCTCGTACGAGCAGGCTCCACGCAGAGCACGCCAGTGGGCAGACGCCACAGCGGAGGAGATGATTCGGGAGATTCGGACGGGGGACTCGGAGGCAGCCCGGCTGCGGATCGCTCTCGAAAAGAACGACGAGTTCAGCTGGGAAGCCATGGAGGTGGCGTTGAAGCTGTGGAACGTCTACTTCTACAGGGCGGCCCTGCGGCGGCTCTGCCCCGACGCCGACGACGAGTTCGAGGCCCTCGAACGAGGGTTGCGTGAAAACGTCACCACTGCGATGATGATCGAATTGGGTGACGTCACTGATATCGCCCGCGACAACCCGCAAGTCGAAGGAGCGCTCAAAGAGGGCTGTAGCCTCGACGAGATACGCGAGGTAGCTGGCGGCGAAGAATTCACTGCTGCGCTCGAGAACTTCCTCGATGCGTATGGGTTCAGGGCCCCCGCCGAAATCGAGTTCTCTCGCCCACGATATCACGAGGATCCGTCACAGCTGTTGGGCACCGTTCGGGCGAAACTCGAAACTGGCGAACCTGGAGACCACAGAACTCACGTCGAACGCCTGGAGACCGAAGCCGAGCGAGCGATCACTCGCCTCGAACGACAGGCGGGTGGAGAACGGTTCGGCTCGATTCGACGACGTCTCGTCCGTCCGTTCGCGCTGCGGTACCGGAGCTATCTCTCGATGCGGGAGGTCACCAAGTACGCTCTCTCGCAACTGCTGGATGAAACCCGGCGACAGGTACTCGCAGCTGGTGAGAAACTGGAACGTGAAAGCCGTCTCGAAGACGTGAACGACGTCTGGCTCTACGACTTCGACGAACTGCTGTCCGAACTCTCGAATCCCGACACGCCGATCGACATCGATATCGATGCACGGCGGGCCGAACAGTTCCACAATCAGCAACTTCGTGCACCGCGTCTCATCACGAGTGACGGGGAGATCCCCCGAGGCGATATTGGTTCGGATGTCGATACCGACGGACTCGCAGGGATACCGACAGCCAGTGGTGTCGCAGAAGGGCAGGCTCGGGTCATCGAAGAACCGAGCGACGCCTCCCTCGAAACTGAGGAGATACTCGTCGCCCCACACACCGACCCCGGGTGGACGCCGCTGTTTCTCAACGCAGCCGGACTGGTGACCAATAACGGCGGGAAGATGACCCACGGGTCGATCGTCGCCCGAGAGTACGGCATCCCATCGGTAGTGGTCGCTGGAGCGACGGAGCAGATAGAAACAGGACAGCGAATTCGAGTCGATGGGAACCGGGGCGTCGTCGAATTGCTCAAAGACTGAATGTGACCAGCGAACGCGTCTATTGGGGCTCGAACAATTATACGGTCTCACCGCATCTGTGGCGGTATACGCAGACTCTCGCTCACGTTACTGACGCTCGCACTGACAGGGTGGATTATCGCCGGTGTTGCACACGGACGGAGTCTCCGAGCGGATAACGAAGACGAGAGATCGAGGTGGACGATGAGACGGAACCAGTGTCTACTGCTGTCGAGTATTTCGATGAACTCGTTCGTCGTGATCGGTCTGTATCGATACGTGAGGAAATTCGCGTATCAAAGGGGTTGATACTGGACGGAAACGGCCGGGCCCTCACTGTTCGACTCGCAGATTGCCCTCGGTTGGTGGTTGAGAACTGGTGTGAAGATACCCACCGAGATAGCCACCAGCGGTGCTCAGTCCCACGAACCAGAGTGCGAGCATCGGCAACATGATCAGGAAGATGATCGCCAGTTCCAGACCGCCGGGAGCGCCTAGGCTGGCTGCGGGGATTCCGGCGTACAACAGCAGTCCCAGACACATCACGAGGACGACCGGGAGGGTGGCAATCGCACCGGAGATTGCTCCGACTTTGGCTCCACGCTTGGGTAGTTCTCTCTGAAGATATCCCGCAACACCCCCACCGAGGAGTGGCGAGAATCCTGTGAACGAGAGTGCGATCGTGATGACTGCTCCAATAGCTGCATTGATCCACGTACTTCTGTTAGTCATGGTGAATAGATGGGCGCACATCTGCATAGCCTTCGTGTTAGATTCTCGGAAAGCAGGAACGGACGAATTCGAAAGTGAGGGGAAGAGCCGATCGAAACCAGGAAAACGAAAACCGATAGCTTGAGTCCCTCAACCGTGTACATTCGGGAAATATCATGCTCACAGTCTGGATTCGAACGCACCGTCTCGTTTCGTTTTTCCTTCTCACGTACGCAATCTCCTGGAGTCTCAACGGAATCGTGATCGCCCTGCAAATGGAGCCGTCGTGGACGCGCTGGATCCTCAGCGGGTTTCTCAGTGCGCTTGGACCCGCGATCGCTGCCGTGATCGTGGTTCACGTCAGTGACGACGATCTTCGAGCGTGGGCCCGTGGTATTGTTCACTGGCGCGTTCATCCGAAGTGGTACGTGGCCGCGATCGGTATTCCTGCTGCCATCGCGCTGAGTGCCGCAGCCATAGCCGCGGTACTCGGTAGCCCAATCGATTTCGGCGCGTTCTCACCGAATCTGCTCACGCTCGCGTTCGGGATTCTCCTGGGGACGTTCATCGGAGGTGGACAGGAAGAGATCGGCTGGCGTGGGTTCGCCCAGCCGGAACTCCAGCAGCGCTACAGTGGGCTCGTCGCGGCCGTCGTGATCGGCGTCCTCTGGGGTGGCTGGCACCTTCCATTGTTCTTCGATCCGACCGCTCCACACGCCCAGTGGCCGCTCGCGTCGCAGCTTTCGTACTTCGTCGGCATCATCGGATTCTCGGTACTCCTGGCCTGGGTCTACAACGGCTCGGGTGGAAGTATCCTGCTCGTCATGATCATGCATGGGAGCGAGAACGCCCTCGGTGCGCTCGTTCCACTCGACGTCGATCTCGTCATCGTAGACGGCGTCCCGGATTGGGGACTGCTCGTGTCACTCAACGTCTCCCACGTCGTAGTGACGTGGATGTTCGCACTGCTCGTCATCGTGGTCGTCGGAACCGGATTACGTGCCAGGAGACTGTCAGTGGCCGACACTACCGGGACAACACAGCAGGATGACCGAGTGTAAGCGTCGCTACGGCCCCCACGTCGAGAAGATGCCATCCAACCAGTCGTAGGTGATCTGCTGTCCTCGCGTCCAGTTGTCCATCTGGACATGATCGTCGGAACCGTCCTCTTCGAGTGTTCGTCTTTCGATTGCTCGAGAACGTTCGGAGCGAAAGCGGAGTTCTCCAAGTATACCAACGCTAAACACGCTGGCGAGTACCAGGGTGAGGAGTGGCCCGACACGCTAGCGGGTCGGAAGGCGCACCGCGATCGTGACGAGGACTACAAGAAGTAGCGAACTCGAAATTAACCAACACTGGCCCGGTAGAGACCTCCCTCTCGTTGGTTAAGACGGTGGTGTTGCGTATGTTGGTTGGCGGTGGCAGATAACCACTACACAGAACTCACGTGAAGTACCACGAGCGCGGTGGCCCGTGGCTTCGCCGTGGTCTCTGGCATGAAGCCAGCGGAACGACCGATGGCGAATGTAATTTCGCCCGCGCTCGTCTCTGGAGAGACTCGCGTGGAACCAGTAACACCCGAACACACCGGAAATGCCACCGCAACAGAGGTTGTCTGTTGCTGCCGTGGCGGGTGTATCCGTGGGCGTCCGCCCCTTCACGAGGGCGCGACACAGGCCCGGCGTCGTTCGAAAATCTCCGATTTTCGTGATCACGAAAGACGAAGTCTTTCGGACGACACCGCGTCTTATCCCGAAGTGGGTGCGCGGATTTTGCGAGGCCGATAACGTGGATTCCAAACTGTAGTAGGGCGTCCCGATACTTAAAAACAGGGACGCAGCCGAGCGGACGCGCTTCACCCCCGCTCACGGTGGGGCGGGGAACTCGCGCTGCTTTTCGTTTAGAGCGACGACGTCCTCGAGTTGACGCACTGAGCTGGTGAGATTGGGGTTACTTTCTTGAGTGGGTCTTTTACGATTGCTCAAGAACTTCCGCGAAAGCGACATTCTCTCGAAGGTCGGTAACTTTAACCTTGACACGATCTCCCTGCTTCGTATCGGGAACGATGATCACGTATCCACGTTTGACACGGCAATGCCGTCGCCCTGTTCCCCGATGTCCTCGATTTCGAGGGTCCGTGTTTCACCTTCCGTGGCCGGCGGCTCAGGATGGGTGGGTTTAGCTGTAATTGAGGGCGCTAAGCCCCCTTCCTCAGCAAGCGAAGCGAGCAGGGAGGGGATACAGCGCCCGCACGTCTTGTTTTCGTGTGAATCGGCATCCTTACTACCCCGACAGTCGAAGAGGGTAGTAAGATGCTCACCACGCTTTCGGCGTTGTTCAAACGCGACAAAAAGCGTGCATCGTCGGTTGTGGCCGAGTGTCAATTCGGTAGGAGTGGGACACTCCGAACCGCCCGTAAAGGGAAATCGCCTGCGGAGTCTGGAACCGCTGTGGGGTCTGTTCCTGCACGTTCCGACGCAGAAACAGGAAGCCCCACCCTCAACAAGCGAGGGCTGGGTAAGCCCGAGCGCGGTAGGATGGGGTAGTTCACAATTTCGCGCTGTCGAAGGTGAATTGACGAAAGTAGCTCCTTCCACTCAGAGCGACTTGGTAGCGTAGACTATACGCTGACAGGTACAATACTGCGGCTTCAGTCCGTGGCGGATGTCAATTCGCTTCAGACGAGTTGATCAACTCGACACTGCAAACGACTGCAGCATGGTTACGTCGGTATGGCTCTATACTTCGACCGTCGCTACAGAGCGTTTACCCCAGATCGCGTCTGTGGCGATGTTTCTCCTCTCCCCCACTTCCCCTCCCCCCACTTCTCTCAAGAGTTGGGCGTTGCTGGTTGTTTCACTGTGGATAGAAAGTTTCCAGTTTGCGATACAACCCCTCCAGTCTCAGTACGACTATCGTATCGCTGTTTCTGTGTGAGCGCCTGTGCTAGCTGGCTCCCGAGTTCGGTGGCCTGTAGTACCTGCGTATATCGCACTCACTGCAGGTAATCGAGACCACCGCGGTACTCACGCTGCATAATTTCGCCTACGAATCGTCGGAGGGTGTCGACGAGTTCTGCTTCAGTGTCGTACGTTTCGATTCGTAGATCCCACCGTACTTTCGCCGACCGAATCATGGCACTTGTCACATTGTCCTCATGAACGAAGACAAGCCGGTCACCGTGTGTTTCTGCGAGAGTGGCAAGGATGCTTCCAGCTTCCTCACCGACACCGAAATTATGCCCAAGAAATGGAACAATGAACGCGGTGGCGTTGCTACACCGGGTGTACTCGATACTCTGGGTTACTGCATCCACATCATTTGTATCTACATCGACGTCGAGAGCCAGAAACGCGTTTACTCCGGGTGTCGTTCGAAGCTCCCCTTGTATTCGCCGCAAGAGTGCCTGTGCCTCGTCGATATCGGCTTTATTCCGGAAAAGCTTTCGAAGCGGTCCAGGAAGATCGTTGATATCAATCTCTTGGCGCACCTCTTCGCTCAGGACATAGTTGAGGTTGAACGACTTGTACGGCCCCATCAGATAGAACAGGAACCGGTCGTATTTGACGTCACCTAGCTGATCAGCGATTCGATTCCGCGTAATTTCCATGGAGTTTGCTCTTCTTCGAGAGTATATAAAAAGGAGCATTTTCGGGAAGTCCTGGCTTGATAACGACTAAGGCTCTTCCGCTCGTCTTTCGAAGCAAGATGGCTACGAATTCTCGCGCTGCTAATGGGGACTTCCCAGATGATCCGGAGGAGTTGTTGCCCGACGACAGTATCCTCTCTCTGGATGAATACCTCGAGATGCATGCTGCCGTTGGTCAGCGGACCCGGTACGAAATCCTCTACCGACTCGTTCACAGTGGGGAGATGAGTCCAAAGGAGCTTGAGGAGGCGATGCAGATCGACGATAGTACCCTTCATTACCATCTCAACAAACTTCTCGATGTGAGCCTCGTCGAGAAGCGACAACGCACCGAACGAGGACAGGACGGGTTGTACACCTACTATCGGGCGACGGTCTTCGGAGAGGTCACACTTACAGAAGGCGTAGACGAACTGATCCGCGGCGAACAGGCGTTCGGAGAGATGTACGACAGTTCAGTTGAGGAATGACCTTTTGGATTAACGTCTTCTGCGGTCTGAGGGCCGTGGTATTGCGCCTTCTCTGCGTTTGAGCTACCCACGACTAAAGTCGTGGGATTCAGCGTGGACTCCCGCTCTGGCCTCAGTTGACTGTCTTTTCTGTAAAAACCCATCGGTAGGTTCGCAATCCTACGTAACACAGCGATTGAGGTATACCGACCAGATTAGTCGAGCAATCGTTCCGTACAGGGTGTACACCTATCAATGCGAACACCATGTGGTAGAATAGCATTTAGTATTACAGGTGTCATATCATACATTAAATTAATTTATACATTCTCGGCGAATAGGCTGAGGTGGTATGGTCGGGCAAACCATTATTGACCGTCTCGAGAAAGAGGTCGATGTTCTCAATCGGAATTTAGAGGTCTTCGTCCTCGTCTGGCAGGCCGAACCGATTGGCATCGTCGAATTATCTACCCGGACTGATCTCCCGCATCACAAGGTTCGATACTCACTTCGCGTTCTCGAGGAAGAGGAACTCATTGAACCGTGTTCAGCAGGGGCAACGACGACAGACCACGCCCACCAGTTCGTCGAGACAGTAAACGATGAACTGGCGACTGTAATCGACGCATTGGATGATATGAAAATTTCCGAATCGGAGAAGCTACAATTGGTATGAATACCTACGAGTTACTCACCCGGAACACTGAGGAAGTCGTTACCGAGCAGGAGGTGCGTGACCTCGCTGATAATCCGGTAGACAAACGAGTCTACGTCGGCTACGAACCGTCCGGTGTCCTCCACCTCGGCCACCTTCTAACGGCGAACAAACTCATTGACGCGCAGGAAGCGGGGATGGATGTTGTCGTCCTGCTGGCGGACGTTCACGCACATCTCAACGGGAAGGGCAGTTTCGAGGAAATTCACGAGACAGCGGAGCGAATGAAGGCACAGTTCGCCGCGTACGGCCTCGACGAGGAGAAGACCGAATACGTCTACGGGTCCGACTTCCAACTCGAAGCGTACTACTCACTCGATCTGCACGAACTCGGTGTCTCGACGACGCTCAACCGTGCCCAGCGAGCGGTCGCCGAACTCCAAAGCGGCGACACCGCAACGGTGAGCCACACGGTATATCCCTTGATGCAGGTCCTCGATTTCGAGTTCCTCGGTATCGATCTTGCTGTCGGTGGCACCGATCAACGGAAGGTGCATATGCTCGCCCGGGAGAAATTGCCAGAGTTGGGATACGAGACGCGACCGTGTCTGCACACGCCCATCCTCTCCGATCTCGAAACCGGCGAGGGGAAAATGTCCTCGAGTGAGGGAGCGACGATCTCGATGGAGGACTCGGCTGCGGACCTCGAGCGAAAGATCGAGTCGGCGTTTTGTCCCCCGACCCGTGATCCCGAGGGTGATCGCGAGAATCCCGTTCTCCAATTGTTCGAGTACTACGTGTTTCCGAGATTTGAGTCAGTGACCGTCCGACGACCCGAGAAGTACGGTGGAAATCAGACCTACGACTACTACGATGACCTTGCAGCGGCGCTCGAGTCCGGAGAGCTGCACCCGGCAGATGCGAAAGAGGCAGTAGCCGGATATCTCGATGAGTTGATCGCTCCCGGACGGGAAAAGCTCCGGGAACTGACGAGCGAATAAGTCGAAGCCGGTCAATCCGCCTCTCCATGTAACGGTATCCAGAAAAGCCCCTGTCTCCAGTAAAGCGGTGACACCAACCGTCTTTCTCTTGTAACTCTCTATGTTGTGTGTTATGATTTCAGGCAAGCGTCTGAGTTCAAACCCCGCCGTTCTCTATCGGTCGGTCTCAAGTATCCTGTGGAGACCACACTGGATTTGTTAGTAACCCTTGATAAACTTCGATAGACTGTATTGCTCCAGAATTATCGATACACGTTTTGGAGAATGTTCTCGTACATCGAGAACAGGTCCTAACTCGGACTTTCCCACTTTCTTTTTTGCTCTCAAAATATTTCGAATCTGCATGGCCAAAAAATAGCACCTGATGGACATTTTCTATACCTCGCTATGAAGTCGTGATAATAGTACTGATTAGAAGTTCTACCTGTGAGGTTGCTGTTCCACTCTCATCGATACGTGACCATCATTGCATACTACTGCCTTGTACCTCCATTCGCGACGAGAAACAGCGCAATGATGATACCACTAAGAAATTCTCCAGAGATCGGAATCAACCCAAGTGTGACGGCCAGTAACAGTATCGCGCTGAGGCCAGCGGACCCTAAATACCAGTTGTCGACCGCTTGTATGTCAAAGGCCATTGTATCAGAACTAGACCGAGCATCGTTCTCTTCGTTAGGAGAGAGCTCAAGATACGGTGCAAAGACATTCAGCTGTGTGGTTGGCTCAACGAGCCCTTTGGTCGAATCGTACCGGATAACTCCTGCTTCGTCGAGCTTTGGGAGATGTGACTGATAGAGTGGGATGTAGATACGCTGGTATTGCGCCTGCGTTACGTCCTCAACAGATGTTTCGTGTTCCAGTGCTGCAATGTGTTTGGCAAGCTTCGGTAGTCCAACCTGGTCTCCTGTTTCGAGAAGATACCGGATTGCTTCTCGCCGACGAGTTGTGTTCAGTAGATGAAATATTTTATTTCTAGATAATGCTTGGGACTCCGAGCAAGGATTCAAATGCGCGTTTTCCTCGCTTTGGAGGGAGTGATCTGTTTCTGGGCTCATTTCTATTACTCGCCAATTAGATCTTGTCTGAGTCATTACACCATGGTCAAATAAACCATTCTATAGGTTTTGAGGAACATACTAACAGTATCTGCCTCACTCTTTACTATTATCGTCTGATTACGTGTATATCTCGTGTGCTAGACCGATCTGTTCTTCATACAGCTAAGATACTGTTACTACAAAAGTACAAAAAGGTCTATGTACTGTAACGTACAACCCATTGAACTATGGTACGAATACAGCGTGGCATGGTAGTGATTGCAACCGTGTTTCTTGCTATTGGCATGCTCGTTTCGATGGGTGCTGGTGCCGGTGCAGCAGAACCAACTGCTGACGACATCGAGGACGCGATCGATGATATCGAGTCCTACGAGTATGAGACTGAGATGAGTTCCTCGAGTACGGTTGTTGAGGACAGTGAAGAACAAGAGACACAGTCGGAAGGTAATGGCAGTGGTGCAGTCAACGTCACCGCTGGGGAAATGAACCAAGCGATAACCACTGAGGCCACTGGTGACGAAGAACTCGAAGAGGGACCGGTCGAGATTGAGGTGTACCTCACTGACGGAACGTACTATATGGGTACCACGGAGTCGGGAGAAGAGACAGAATGGCTCCAGCTAGATGCACCGGAAAGTGAGGGTGTTGCTGAGGATCCACTGACCCAGTACAAGTCCTTGCTTGACGCTTCCGACGTAGAGGCAGTTGGTGAAGAAGAAGTTGATGGGACTGACACGTACGTTCTTGAACTCGACGTTGATACAGAGGCATACATGGAGACGATGATGGGTGAACTCGGGAACGATGGACTCAACGGTGCAAACGGAGATCTTGACGCAGCAAACGGTGACAATACCACTGACGCAGCGGTCGACGATGAGATGTCTGAAGAGCTTGTGAGCCCAGATCAGGAGATGACGGTCACGATGTGGGTCGACTGTGAGACAGACCTACCGGTCAAAACTGAGCTTACTACTGAGACCTTCATGGAGGATCTCGGAGCGGACGATGACGACAACGCGAGTGAAGACATGAATACGATCGAGAGTATCGAAACCACAGCCACTGAAACGACGTACTTCGAAGCGTACAACGAGCCGGTTGACATCGAACTCCCCAAGGACGCCGAAGATGCACAGACCCTCGAAGAGCAACTTGAGGACTTCGAAGCGGAGTTCGATGACGACGAAGCCTTCGACGTTGACGAAGACGAACTCAACGAAGATGGTGAGTTTGACGTCGACGAGGACGAACTCGCTGATCACGACGCTGACGAGCTAGACGAGGACGACACTAACGACGACTGCTGACCGAGATCGAAGATTCAGTTGAGCGGCTAAACTCGACTTCTTGTTTTTCCGAAGTAACTGTTGAGAGTTACGCCTATATTGGTGGTTCCGGAACTGTGAGACGACTTTCGACTACTATGCCAGAAACGTAATTACGTATGGCAATCGTCTGTTGCATGCTTGAGTTTTCTTACTCAAGCAATCGGGATAGTACGGGCCTGCACCCGGGCCGAAGCCGAAGTCGGCCTCCCGTTTCCCCCACACCCACTTGCCGATCAGAGTTCTAAAGGCGGCTTTGATCGGTCGGTTGCGATCGTCTCGAATCGACACTATCGCGGTAGCCGACAGATGGATAACTGTGTTGTGTACAGGTCATCTACGTGTCAATTAAATCGAAGCCAGTTCCGCCGCAGTTAGGACATGAATCCCAGTTCAGGGGAGTGGAATCAGCGTCGCTCACCGCTTGCAAAACAAATCCACAGCTCTGGCATTCACTAAAGATGTCCAAGTAAGAATGGATACGGCATCCATTAGCATCCTCTTTATCCCACGAGAATTTGGTAATGGGAAGAGAGAACAGTGTTCCATTCGCTTCTACAGGTAACGCAAACCCATCTCAAAGGGCAGTTTAATTCAAAAGATACTCACAGTCATTTGGAAAATCGGGAGCACCACTTGAGCAACAAATACTCTCCGGCTGGATCTAGGCGCGGTTTTGTCGCACCACTCTTCAAAGGCGTTCTCAAATTCGCTAAACAAGTTCCGGTGGAAGCTACCAATATACGGGAGTGGATATTGCTGATCCTCGTCCGAAGCATGGACTAAATAGTCGCCAGCGCTATCGAGATCCCCTTTCGGCGTCGCTTCAAAATCGCGTTTCTGGAAGTACAATTGATAGCAGTCGGTTCCATTTTGAGTTCCTTCGTACCGAACCCTGAGACACCAGTAGTCGCCATGCTGGAAATCGTTCCGTAGTCCCCAGAGGAACGTCCCTCGCCGAACATAGTCTGGTGCAGCCTTGTTATCTCGTGCTGGGAGGAAATACCCCTTCCTGATGTGCTGTTTCAATCGCTTGTTGAGAATAGAGCGGATCTGCTCGTTGTAGGAGTACAGTGACGAAACGTAGTTGTGAACTCGCCGATAGACCTCGTTCTCAACGTCCGTCTTCTCAGCTCCTTTCTCGACAATAATCGTTCCCGTTGTGGAGATATCATCGCATATCTGAGCCAGCTCGTGAAAATTTCCGTGTACAATATAAGCCGATGACCGTGCTCGTGTGAGATCACGGTCGGTAACCGGCTCCGCTGGCCCTTTCGTGTGACCCAATAGCTGGTCTACTGTATTGGTAGAACCTGGCTCGCTCATTAGAAATACCGCTACTCGTCGTCAGAACTGCTCGACATTTTCGCCGCAGCCTCTCGGTCCTTCAGAAGCTGCTCCTTGGACTGGCCAGTCGTTTCAGCCAGTTCATCGACAGTGGGGATATTCTTCAGGGCCATCTCCTTAGGGTTCTATTCTCTGCTCGGCCAATTATACCTTTCGCACAGTTAGAACCTAGATACCTCTGGTACGGCCGACTCAGTTCTCGAATCGGTCTCGAGTCGGCGATCGGGCTCGATTGAGAAGCTGGCGACGTCGACGACACCGAGGTTGCGTATGTGACGGCCGATACCGGCGGGATCTATGCACACCGCGGTTCCGTTCAATACGCTACCCGTGCATACATCGGAGCAACTGCATACATCGACATCGAACCCCCACAGGGGTCTCACCTCGAAACCCGCCTCGCGTTACGTACAGATGAAGCACCTATCGACACTAAAGTATTGACACAAATACTTCTATGTGTATTCCGTCATGTTATGTCATCCACTAGAATTTTATCAGAGGGGGCCGATGAAGAACGTGAATGCACAAACCTTCCAGGATTACCCTTTTTGCTGCATCTTTGGGGATCCCTTTGATTCTCGTATTGGCTATCCTGGGCTCAATTGCGGCTGCAGGGCTTGCAACTATATTTGTTATCTTGTTTGCTGCTGTTATGGCAGTAGCGACTCAACTCAGTTCGAATCAGTCACAGATTAAATCCAATGACACTGTCTCTACCGATTCTTCCCAATCAGATGCTACAGATCCATTTGGAGAGCTTCAAGATCAATATGCAAAAGGAGAGCTCACAGAAGTAGAGTTTGAACAACGTGTAGAAGTGCTACTTGAGACTGAGCACGGTTACTCCTCGGATGATCAGAAGGTAGACTCCAAAGAGAGCGAAAAACAAGAACCTGCAGTTGAGCGAGAGTGATTTTTGCTACTTACCAGTGTTCCATTCGCATCTCCATGTAGCGGAATTCAGAGAAGCCCCTGTTTCTGGTAAAGCGGCGACACCAACCGTGATTCTCTTGCAATCTCTCTATGTGGTATGTCATATTGTCAGCCGAACGTCTGAGTTTGGCACAAACTGAGACGTTCACCGACCGATTTACCCTTCTTGCTTATAAACCATGTCGCCCACAGAACCCATGCTAAGCAATCCCGACGTTGAGTATACTAATGGGTTTGTGTCCGAACGTGGCTAAAACTCGAGGAGATGGAACAGCTTCGAGGCGTCTGCCTATCTGACGCCGTCGTACCCTACCTTCAGGAACGGAATGAGGCGATTGTCGCACTGCTCTATGATGCGGGCCTTCGCGCCGGCGAGCTGTGCGCTCTTGACGTGAATAGTTCGTGCATTATTACAACACCCAGAAATCACGTCAATTAATTGATTAAAAGACGTCAGCTGAGGGGGTGCTAGACAGTACCTTGGGTTACCATCCTTATGATTAATTATATACGGATTTTAATTAACACACTCCAATCTCCATAATATTCACTCATCATCCCTGATCAGTCGCCATATTCCTGAACGATTCGATTCGCTACTCGAGGCGGAAGGACGACGAGGGTCGGCGCGTAGCCAGCGCGGTGTTGGAGCGCGAGAACGACGACGTCGCCGACACGAACTGCTGTCGTTCCGACAACGTCCTTGAGAGACGTTCTCCGGTCGTCGCCGCTGAATCCGCGGAGCAGGTCCCAAAGGTTGCCTCCGCCGCCCTCGGTGAGTGTGCGTCGGTTGTATATTACGAGCGTCTCCGATTCGACATCGAGACGACCCCTGTTCGGTGCGGTCCACCAGAAAAAACAACAGAGTACAGCGCCGGCGAAGGCCACCCCAAGTACGTATTCGGGCTGGGATTCGAACACAAAAATCGACCCAAAATACCCGACGAACCCGACCGCCGCTGCTACTGCATACTGCCGAGGAGGAGCGTGGTCGAATATCGTCCGTTCGGGATGGGCCGGGTCAAAGAAAAAATACTGGGCTATCATTCTCTTCCTCCCGGTTCCGGTTAACGTCCGTAACACGCCCCAGAAGGCAAGAATTGGAACACCCATAACGAGAGCAAGAATTCCCACAAGTTCGAGCATCGTTGTTCCAGTCACGTATCGTGAAGCAATAGCGAGGAGCAGACTCGTTCCCACGAGGAGGACCAGCCCCCAGACGACTGCAAACTGGGTAGCGAGCAGAGCCTCTATTGTTCGCGACGTGCTGGCGTTGACGTCCCACTCCAGTTCGGCTTTGCTCGGTTGCATCGCGATCACGTATTCGAGACGCGCTACAAGTACCAAGTGAAATCAACCAGAAATAAAGATTCCGATAGCGGACCTGCTATTCAAAAGAATACATCTTCGAGGCGTTCCGCACCGTCGAGACCGAGTTCGACGATGCAATAGATCGCATCAATACAACTACAGTAGTTGTATAAACTCACGCTACAGATTTGGGTCGCACAGATGAAGCACGCAACGTATCCCGGTGCGCTCATTCGCGCTGAACAGACTAGGTTGCAAGATCGACATCCAGCTGGGCTGATAACGTTTAGGACGCACGATGATGCGTCCACGGTCCACTCGGCTGGGTCACAATCGCTCGTGCACGGGTTGCTGATCTGTGCACCAATACTATCCGACTGGTTCGGTTCGACTTCTTTGACGTCGATCGATACCTCATCGTGATTTACGTCAACGAAGGCCGTTTCGATCTTCTCGTCTCCGGTTCGTTCGACGACGAATTCCTCGGTTCTCGCTTCTGCGATCACTGCCATGTCGCCCTCCCTGATCTCCTTAGCCGAAACGGACTCGAGCGAGGTGGACTCTCCTTGCAATGTCCGAGCGATCTGGGCGCGCTCTTGCTGGGTGGCCGTCCGGCGGAAGGCTGCCTCAGACTTGTCGTATATAACTACCGCGTCAGTCCCGCCCGGGAACAAATGCACGTCGGAAAGTGACTGCTGCCGTACGATCTGGTTTCGACGACGCTTGTACACATCTACGTCTGGTCCCTCAAAGAAGAATATAGTGCTCAGGAGGTGATCATTATACACAAGTGATCTGATATTACCAATGTTTGTCGGTATTTCGATGAGACCAACCGGCCCCTCTAAGTTCTCGTGCTCGAGAGTCTCAATTTCTGCGTTATTTTTTGCCGGTTTGACGACCATCACCTTATCCGCACCCGGAATCGGCCGTTCGACCATCGAGATTACCTCTTGTACCATATCAGACTGGAGGAAAACTTCGACAGACGAGCCCTCAACCCTCTCCGCCTTTACCGAAGCACCAGCCATGGATAATGACGCCCCAGCCACGCCAATTGACTGCAATACTTTCCGTCGATTCACACTTCCACACCTTCCGTAGCTGCGTTACTACCCAGAATTTGCAGAACAGCTCGTTGATCGGTTTTGAATTGGTCGATCATATCTATCTAAAAAAGTATACCGGTTTACATTATTTAATACTTTTTGATTGTTTTAGTATATAGAATAGATCAGTGCTTATTTATATTTTTACCCAGGACTCATACCTCAGTTGAGTAGCGGTAGCGAGCATCTCTTGTAACACTGGTCGTTGCTGGTGGGTCTTCGGTCAGCCATTCTAGCAACGGTGGCGGTGAATAGCCGAGATATTCACTGAATACATTGAGGACGAGCTGGGCGTGCGACCAGAAGGTCACCACCTAGCGTTCCGGCGGAAATACGATCTCATCGTCCGCCTGCTCGGTGACCAGATCGAGTGGATCACGACTCACCAGCAGTGACAGTAACGTGTTTCAGATAAACCCTTGTGGGGCCTGGTTGCTGTGTCAAGACAACTGTGATGTCGAGGTAGAAACAGACCCAGAGCGGGATTGATACTCCTGATAGGCACTGTCTAGTTGAGCCAGTTTGAGGAACGAGCAGGTCGTTGAGTAAATTGGGTAAGATGCTCGCAGACCTGCTCAGCGAGAGCTACGACACGGATTTAGAAGAATCTTGGGAGAACGAGCGGACGGCGACGCCCGTCAGGGCGTTCGCCGTCCGTCTCCATCAGACCGGTTGTTCGCTTCGAGAGACAACAACGACTCTCGCTGAGTTAGGCGTTGAACGCTCTCACGGGGCGGTCTGGAACTGGGTACATCGGCTGGCTGACAGCGAGTGCGACCCGCCTGAGGCGCAGCCAAAGCGGGTCGCGGTTGACGAGACCGCTGTCAAAATCAACGGCGAGTGGTCTTGGTTGTACGCTGCAATA
The DNA here is from genome assembly GCF_000328685.1 of Natronococcus occultus SP4. Classification (NCBI taxonomy): domain Archaea; kingdom Methanobacteriati; phylum Methanobacteriota; class Halobacteria; order Halobacteriales; family Natrialbaceae; genus Natronococcus; species Natronococcus occultus. Next base: position 39,800 of record NC_019976.1, read on the forward strand.
GACACCGAAACGAAGCTGATTCTTGACGTCGCGTTGTTCGGTCGGCACGGAACCGATCCGGCAGCTGCGTTTCTGCATCGACTCGACGAAAAATACGATCTCTCCGACACCGTATTTCTCGTCGATCAATTTGGCTATCGGACTGCCCTTGCTCGATTAGGGTTGAGCGGTCGGGTCAACTATACCGAGCGAAACCTCATCGAAAAGTGGTTTCACACCCTCAAAATGCGTATCGACCGCTTCCACAACTCGTGGGTGGGCAGTCGGGCGAGTGCACGCGAATGGTTTGAACAATTCATGCACTACTACAACCGCCAGAGACCGCACTAAGCTCTCGACGGAAAGACGCCGATCGAGGAGGTGCAGAACTAGACAGTGCCATACATTCTTGATTCCTCAGTAAACCGTCACGTAGGTCTGCGAACCTAACGCACTAACCCCCATTCCTCGTTAACTACGCAAAATTCATTTACGCTTCTTTAGTGTAACTAGGATTATAAATTCCGACCGACAACTTCGATGGCACCGGGATACGACCATGCCGATCCGGAGATGGCTTTTTGTGTAGCTATAATAGTGTACGCGAACGTAGCGAACACTGCAATCATCGCCGCAAGCAGCAGCAGAATGCCAGTAAGCGTAAGTACAGTGTCAATTGGACCCGGAAGCGATAGTGTCTCGATTGATTCTCCGCCGATGGTGGCTTCATCAGCACCGAAGAATCCGATCACCATCGCGACGACCGCCAGAACAACGACGGTAATATGCCAGTTAAGGGCATGTCGGGCGTTCTCTTTCGTGAATTCGTTGTCCGAAACCACATACATGATTGCAGCCCCGATGAAACTGGTGAATAGCGCTAGTGGATGGACGAGAATGCCACCAAGAGAACGTTCTTTCGACTGTTCAGGGCTAGGTGTAGTAGGTGTTGTAGTCATGGTGTGTAGTGGTCGTGATGAAAATAACGTGGGTGTAATCAAAAAATTTCGTTTTTAGGATTTGTATCAGAATTCAAATTCGTAACCGACCGAGCCACACTCTTCGACGGGCCATCCACCTACACAGACTTCACCAGTCAAGCGGACCCCGTCGTCAAACACGGTACCTGTTAACGGTTCGATACCTGCTTCAAAGTCTGCGACTACGATATCGATCCCAACTGTGTTTGATCCCTCGCAATTGACCCGGTCACCGCTGCCAGAATAAATGCCAGTCGAAATCGTAATCCCGTAATTGCAGATCGGATCATCCATATCATAAATCGATAATGTAGCCTCAAATTCTCTACCTCCGAATTCAAAGTCGAAGCCTCTTTGCCATTCGGGAGCAGGGGTCTGTACCCTAATATCAGTCCCCTCATCCGATGGCTGGTCAATTCGCTCAGCTGCTAGAAGCTCTGTTTCGTTGTCTGCTGTTTCAGATATCCAATATGGAGTCTCATTATCTTCGTTTTGATTGTACTCATCTTTTTCGGTTACCGTAGCGGTCGGAATGAAGAGGGTTGATACCCCGACTCCAGTTATAGTTCCGAGAATCCGACGCCGAGTTCGCTCTGGTTTTGATCTGGCTTTTCAGCCTTCGAATTACCTGGTGACATGCAACTCCAAATATATTTTCCTGTGTTTTACTATTAGTCATCGTGGATGGTTTTTCCTCCAGCCAATAATTTAAAACAGTTTATTTGTCTGCTTGATAGCAATCTAAGTTCCTCAAAGTTAGTTGAGTATCGAATCAATAATATTACCCCCCTCCCCCACTTCTCTTTGATCAAAGGAATGCCGAATTCTCGAAGGCTAGTGGTCATACTGAGCGGTCCCAACTATCCATAGGAATTGATCGCACCAACCGCGGTCTCATCGTAGATACGGCCGTCAAGCAGCAGTAGTCAGAGCTGAGAAATACCTAAAGACCTGTGCTCAGCGATTCGAAGAGAAGTGTACGATACACTGCTCGTGATCAATCATCCGATGTTTTGATCTGGTCGACTGGCACCGTTCGGACTGATTCAAGTGCGGCGTGCACAGCGTCTTTGTCAGCCGTAGCCTCGAGATACCATTTCCGTCGATCGGTGTTCTGGTGAATATTCGAGAGCGACTGTCGGGTGACAGGGAGCCCTTCAGCGACAGACCGGTATGACTCGCCGTTGTCGATTCGCTCGAGTGCGTCCCGGAGTTCGAGATATCCCGTTTCGCCGGCGTCGTGGTCTGGATCAATGATCGGCTGAAGGTATCCCTCGTCGTCGCGGCGGAAGCCTACCGGAACTTGACCTAACCATTTGCCCTGTCGTTGCGCACGGCGCTGTCCAGCCTCGATCCGTCGGATGAGCGTGCGGCGCTCCTGCTGGTAGACCATACCGATGATATCAGCAACGAATCGGCCAGTGCCGTCAGGAGTGACTTTTTCGACACTCCCATCCGTGATCACAACACTCGTCTCGGTGTCTTCGCAGACGTCGAAGAATCGCTGCAGTGTCGCGCCTTTCCTCGAGAGACGACTGATCTCCCAGCACACAACATGCGTATACTCGCCGGCTTCGAGTGCCTCGAGCAGCTCGGTGAACTGCTCACGGTCGTCACTCGCGCCTGAGTGGCCGAGGTCAGCATACCGATCGACATCCGCGAGGTCGATACCGTTCTCCTGTAGCCACTCGTCGATGCTCTTCCGTTGATGTGCGTCTGTTTGGTTGTCCGTGCTCGCTCGAATGTAGGTTGCGCAGTTCATCTTGTTTTCACCGTGTCTCTTTCAGCGTTAGCAATTAAAGGATAGGACTTGTTTACAGCCTGTAAGCAGACAAGTACCCGCTTACAGGACACATCACTCGAAAATAGACGTGAGGACCGAAATTCGATTTGGACTATCTGCTCGGAAGTTCTTCTGGAACAAGCTCATATATTCCATGGCCTAGTGGTTTCACGATATTATCTTGTTTTAAGCGACCCAGACGCTCACGAACATATTGCGAAGAGTATCCTGTTTCTTCAGCAATCAGCGGCGCATTTGCTCTTCCCTCACGAAGTACGTCTACGATTGCCCAGTCAGCATCCCGCATATCATCCGCGTCCATAAATCGTGCTGATGTACTCATTAGTGTCTGATAAGTGGTCGGCAATTGCCAAAAACCTATGGGCAATAACCTACAACCCATAGGTTTAATAGTCGCGCTGTGATACTACAGAGTAGAGACCGAGGGTGGCCGGAAAATCTCGGCCGGCTGTTCCAGCAGCCGACCTCGGTCTGCGTCTACAGACCAATGTCAATTCAACCACGCACACCCGAAACCGTTTCGGCTCGCAGTCGCACCGACCCTCGACCGGACTACATTCTCGTCGGTATCGACACCGAGGACGCACACCACGTCTACCGAACGACCGACGAAACGGTCCACGTCATCCACGACACCGACCGCACCTACCGCTACGACCTCGCGGCCCCCGACCGATCGATCAACGACTGGATTGACTACATCCAGACCCGGCGGGGCTTCAGAACCCAGCACCGCTACAAGACGCTCGCGGACTTGCTCACCATGGCGGAGGCGATCTAGATGGCCTCGAGCGACACCACTACGCCTGGACGACCGCCCGCGCCTGCGCGTCGGCGACCACGTCCGCAATCGCGAGATGCCCACCCAGACGCTGCTCGTCCTCGAACACACGGAGATCCCCGCCAACGAGTACCCGATCGGGAACACAAAGAGTCACGGCAGCGAGTACCCGATCGGGATGGGACTCGCGACCAGTGCCGACGTCCACCCCGAGTACGACCCCACCAGCGAAATCCTTCGGGTCGCCTACCCCAATCCAACGGCGCCCAGCGTTTCGGAGCTCATCATCGCGCCGATCCCACGGGCTCGCCTCGCACTGGTCATCCGCTTCCACGGAGGCCACGACTAATGTTGCTCGAGGCTACGCCCGTGCAACTGCTCGCGGGACTGTCCGTCGGTACCCAGGGTTCCACCCACTGCCAGTGGTGTGGCTACGAGTTCTACGAAGGCGACGTCGCCACCGTCCTGGTCTCGAAGCCAGCCGACAGTGACCACTGGACGGTTCACCGCGCCTACTGTGCCGGCTGTTCACCGATGAGCACTCCGGACGGGGCTAACACCAGTAGCTCCGAGAAACGGGTCACCCAGTCCGACGCCGATTAAGCACGGCATTCGATGTCGGCCACTCCGCCAGCAGCCCGCGAACATAGGGACTCCACCAGTTCCGGAGTCCCGGCTGCCAAGCCGACCGACCACAGTGGCCGCACAGCGACGCGTATCGTTCGCACAGCGATTTTTTGCGATCACTAACCACCGATGTCTTCCAACCACACTACTTCCGACAGCGACGCACAGTCGACGACCGTCCAGACGCTAACCGAGGAACTACGAACACTCCGTTCGCGGGTCGACGAACTCGAGACCGAAAAGGAGACGCTCGAACGGCAGGTCGAAACCCAGCAGGAACGGATCGACGACCTGGAAGAGCGACTCGACGAGAACGACCAGACCCGCACGGACCTCGCGAAAAACGCCACCCAGGCCAAATCACAGGCCGAGGAAGCAAAGGAGATCGCCCGCTCTGCCAGCGCCAAGGCCTGCCAGGTCGAAGCCACTGTCGAAGAGAACGACGGTGCCGACACCGCCAACGAGACGGCACAGCTGCCCGGTGACGTCGAACCCTCCACGAGTCCGCTGGACTTCTTCGCGAACTGCCGCCAGTACAAAGTCAAGCAGCGGTTCGTGGACGACCGCAGCGAGCAAAACACCTACCGAGCGTTGCTGGTCGCCAAACGCTGGGAGGAGTTCGCGACCAAACGCACGACCGGTGATGGCGTCTTCTTCACCCGCGAGGACGTGCGCCAGGCCCTGACCGCGATCATGGGCGAACAGCCACACGGGACGACCATCACGCGTGTCTGGGAAGCAATGAAAGACCTCGGTGGCTCGGACCTCGAAGAGCGGACGCGACAGGTGAGTCCGAAGCAACCTGCAAAGGAGATCTTGGTGATGGATCGTGAGACCGCAACCGGACTGCTCGAGAATCGGTACTGCCACCTAGATCTGCTCGAGGACGGTGCACCGAGTGCTGGTGGCGTCACACCTGTTGTGACCAAGCCAACAGCCGGAACCGCGTGAGAACGACAAGATAGGCCACAATAAGAGAGGAAGACGGACACGAACGGATCTGGTCGTCGACTTCCCAGTCGACGTCGCTGTCTCTTCTAGTGACAACTACGAGGAGGTGCCTCCTGTTTCAGAAGTAGTAGCAGTATGAATAACACCGATTCGGCGGTTGCGCTCACCTTCGTCCTCACAACGGGTGTGACTGGTTCTCTCTTGTAGTTCCATGGAGGGGAGCGTTTGATTCACAGCAGCGTCTATTCTACAAGAAATACTTGATACTGTCCAGTTCCATATAATACAGTGGCGAGACTCGAGAAGAATTTCATGACACGATGGTCGTGGTAGATGGACGAACAGCTCTGAGTTCTCGATTGTCTATCTGTACGTATAGTGGGCGATCACGGATCGTAGTTCGTGCTGCATTCGCGCTGTGGCGGTACCGCTAGCGCTACAAGCGCAGCACCCGCGAGCGACCATCGGGAGCGAGCGGCTTTTTAGCGTAGATTTTTGGAGGAGTGGTGAGCGAGCAACGCGAGCGAACCCGACGAGAAAAAGGTACGTGGGCATCTGCACGTACCGATTCGAGCAACTCGAGTCTATACCATACTATAGAAAGGTTACCATTTCACGACTCCATCCCTAGGTGAACTCGCGACCCCGAATCGCATCGTGTATCTGGTGGCCGTCGGGCACGAAATCACAACACGATACCAGCTAGGCTCACATTGTACACACGAAAAGGGCTAAATATGCTGGCTCACAACGTACACATCATGAGTAGCGACAAGAAGCGCGTTCAATTTCGGGCGCCACACCGACTTATCGATCGAACTGATGCACTCGCGGACGTCCTCGGAGAAGACCGGACGGACATCCTCGTGACTGCGCTACGGGAGTACCTTCAGGAGGCCGCTCACGACGATGCGCTCACCCAAGAGATTGCAGCCGCCTACTACGACGGCGAGATTTCGTTCGAGCAACTCAAAGCACTCGTCGGTGCCGAAGAGGCGGCGAATCTCCGGGTGTTAAAACAGCAGCTGGACGAGGACTTCATCGACGAGGTTGCCGACGCATAGATGTCGCGGCTTGTCGCAGATTCTTCTGGCCTCATTAGTCTCGGAGTCGTTGCTGACGACGATCCCAATCCACTCTCAATTTGTCTGACCCAGTACGAGGTTGTGGTTCCAACAGCGGTCATCGAGGAACTCCGAGAGGTCGCCTCGTATGATGATGCCCACGGTCGTGCTGCAACCACTGTGCTTGAACGAGATGAGATGCTCGAGAGACGGTCGGTCGACCTCGACGCCGAGTTTCCGCTCGATGACGGTGAGAACACTGCCGTCACCCTCTCGAACGAACTTGACGCCACACTATTTCTCTGTGATGAATTTAACCAACTCGGCTTGATCCACGCATCGCTCGCCGATACCCGGCTTGTGACGACGCCGACCATGCTCTCGGTCCTTGTCCAAACCGAGCAGCTGTCAGGTGCCGAGGCCCGGATACTCCTCGACAAAATCAGTGACGCCCGCAGCTGGGACGCGAACAGCTACGTACAGCGGGCCCGCTCGTTGCTCGAAGAACCCTGACAATACCACTCTCGCATCAGCTGGCAGTTGACCCTTGGCTCGAGCGCGCTGTTGATCGATGTCTGGCCGGGTGTACTACGGTCAGGAGCACCACCAAGTTCCTCGTAGACGCGTTCAGGGATCACAAAGGTAATCTCGTGCTACCGAGCGAACCGCTCGAGAGCACTGTACTTGGGATTCTGTTGGCGACTACATGCGACAAAAAGTCCGAATCAGCAACCCATGCTACGGAGTCCGATAAGTAGTCGTCATCTCGATTCATCGAACTCACTCAGGCTGGCTCTCAGCCAGCGGATGCTCACGTGCGTTCTGTAAATGCTCGAAATACGGATCAACCTCCTGCATGTCGAGAACCACGTACTATGTGGCGACAGAAATCGGGGATGACGTGCTTGAAGCGGTTGAGGATGGACAGCTTGACAGTCACTGATCGTCCGTACGTACTACATAACGGTTCGAAACCAGCGGAGTCCGAATAGCAGGCGACAGCGGCCAGGACTTGATTACCGAGCGATGCGTACTGCTGGATATGGCATATCGGCTTGTACGTGCTCGCCCGAAGGTGGATCGACTCGTCGAATTACGCGAACGGCTCGATACTGGAGAGATCGAAGCGATGGATCCGTTCGGACGTGCTATGACACAAGCATTGGAGGAGGCGCGGTTCGATCCAGCGAGCGGTGAGGCAGTCTGGATCGAGGAGGACTACTGTTCGCCGCCACTTGCGATGGAACGTACCGAAGTCCTAGACGACTACTTCGAGGACATTACTATCGTCGAAGAAGACGTGGAGGAAACAGCTGGATGGCAGCAGATCAGTGATTTCCCCGGCCTCTGGAAGCAGGTTCTCGACGACGTACAACGTTAAACGAGGACTCTCCATGAGCGAGATCGGACTAGGCGTTGCTGTCGGAACAGATGGATTCTGTTCACGGCGGATTCCTACGAGAGACACCGGATATTGGCCACTGGGACCTAGACGGAGTTTCGGTGTCTCACCGGACTGGCTACTACACGGATTCGTCGAGAAGTTCCTGAATCCTCTCCTCGATGAATTCCTTATCTGTAGGATCAAGCCCAAGCATTCCGAAATGTCCCCATGGGGTAGGAATCGAACGGAGTTCGCTATCGGGAATCATCTCTTCTTCGTGCTGGCAGCTTTCGACCGTGAAGAACATGTCCTGCTCGAACGGCATCACGTAGGTCTTCGCTTCGATACGGTTGAGCGCTGCTTCGAGGTCGCCATCCGTGATGCGACTGACGTCGGCGTTCTGCCATTTCCACGCCATGCAGAGCAGGTTGTTCGGGTCCATTGGAAGGAACCACTCGTCCCAGAACGCGTGCATGAAATCGCTCAATGAAGAAAAGCCGACGTCGCGCCATTTCTCTTGTCGATACAATGCGTCACTGGCGCCGATGATCGCCCAGATCCGGGCATGACGTTGTAGCCCTCGCCTGACGTCGCGTGGATCAGAATAGTACCCCTCGTCCCAGTTCGGGTCCGATTTGATGGCGTCAGTCAGCGCATCGACCAGCAACCGGCTGATAACGGGGTTTCGTGCTGTGCCACCGATCGGCGCCGCCCGTTTGACCATTTCCGGATACCGAACGGCCCATTCGTAGGTTTGCTGGGCGCCCATCGACCAACCCAGCACAAGTTGCAACTCGTCGATACCGAATTCCTCTGTGACGAGTCGATGCTGGGCCCGAATGTCATCGCTGATACGCACTTTCGGGAAGTCCCCCTGTCCATATGGCGGTGGCGTGTTATGCGGGGACATCGATAACCCGTTACCGATCTGATTCGGTAAGATAACGAAGTACTCATTTGGATCAACTGCTGCGTCTTCGCTAATATACATCTCCATGTCCTTGCTCGTTCCCGAATACATATGCGGGAACAGCACAGCGTTGTCCTTCGCGTCGTTTAGTTCGCCGAAGGTCGCGTATGCGATCGTACAGTTCCTGAGTGTCTCACCTTCTTCGAGTTCGAAGGTATCCATCGAGAAGAACTCGAGCGGACCGTGGAGTTCTTCGGTGTAATAGTTGGTTCCGATTCCGGTTTGGACGTGACTGGCTCCTGGTGAGGGTGTGTCGGCTGGTGTCTGGTTTTCATTGGTCATTCTTGGATCCTTCCGACCCTCTATGTTAGAGAGTCGCTTACAATCTACCCCACCTCGGGATATACCAATTGGGGAGGAGCATACCTCGTGAACGAAACACTCTCGGAAATTCTCTGAAGTAGGGATATTTCACCAATATCCTATAGCAGTACAAGGACGTACATATTCATCCCAATATAAATTACAATGTCTTGCTTCCGGTTGGATAAGATTGATACTCGTAGGGAAAAACACGCTATCTGATGACGGAAAAAGTAAAAAGAAGGTCAAGCAAAGATGGATTGACAAACGAAGAGGAAATCGAGACCTCGGCTCACAGCTCGGTCTTCGGCCGGCGGTCCGTGCTGAAAGCCGCGGGCGTCGCCGGCGCCGGGAGTCTGGTAGCTAGCACCGCTGCCGTGGGAACATCGGGGTCCGAGTCGTTCGATCTGCTCGAGACGACCGTCGCGGAGGTACATGCGGCATTCGAAGCCGGCGAACTGACTTCACGGGAACTCACCGAACGCTACATCGAGCGGATCGACGCCTACGACGACGAACTCAACTCGGTCATCACGGTCAACGAAGGCGCGATCAGCCGGGCCGAGGAACTCGACGAAGCATTCGCGGAGTCAGGCTCTGTTGGTCCGCTCCACGGCATCCCGTTGATGGTCAAGGACATCTTCAACACGGCGGACCTACCGACGTCGGGCGGGAACGTCCTGTTCGAAGACACGGTCCCACACACGAACGCCTTCGTCGTCGAGCGCCTTCGTGAGGCCGGTGCAATCGTCCTCGCGAAGGTGAACACGGGAGAGTTCGCCTCCGGCTCGCTGAGTTCGCTCGGCGGCCAGACGTTCAACCCCTACGACACGGAGCGGAGTCCGTCGGGCTCGAGCGCGGGGACGGGAGCATCGGTCGCGGCGAACCTCGGGACAATCGGCATCGGGACGGAGACGAGCGGATCGATACTAGGCCCATCGACAGCAAACTCCCTGGTCGGGATCCAGCCGACGACGGGGCTGATCAGCCGTGACGGGATCATCCCGCTCAGCAGCACACTCGACACCGCGGGACCGATGACCCGAACCGTCGCCGACGCCGCACGGCTGCTCGACGTCATGGTCGGCTACGATCCGGCGGATCGCGTCACCGCCGAAGGGGCCAGTAATATCCCCGAGGAGCCGTACATGTCGTTCCTCGAACCCGGCGGACTCGAGGGCGTCCGAGTCGGTGTTCCTCGCGGGCTCATCCCCGATGATCCCGAAGAGACCGGGATCGACGTCGGACAGCCTGCACAGGTCGTCGAGCGCTTCGAATCAGGTCTCGAGACGATCGAAGCCTGCGGTGCGACGGTCGTTGATCCCGTCGAGATTCCTGAGGAGCTCCAGGAAATCGCGGGCGAGCTAGCCCTCGACCTCATCACCTACGAGTACCGCCGCGAGTTCAACGCCTACCTTGAGAGTCTCGGCGACGCGGCGCCGGTCAATTCGATGCAGGAGGTCCTCGATTCCGAGACGATCGAAGGGTCGATCCTCGGACTGTTCGAGGCGGCCCTCGAGGTCGACCTGGAGGAACTCGACGAGAACGTCGATTATCTGGGGGCACTGCGAGACCAGCAAACGCTCCGTGAGGGGATGTTCGCCGTGTTGGCCGACGACAACCTCGACGCGCTCGTCTACCCCACGGACAACCGCACGCCGGCGGTCGTCGGTGAGGACCGGGAGATTCCCGACGCGATAAGCCCCACTATGCGGACGTTTAGCCCCGCAGCCAACTTCCCCAGCATCACCGTCCCCGCGGGGTACACCTCTGATCCCGCGCTTCCGGTCGGACTCTCGTTTCTCTCGCGGCCGTTCGCCGAACCGGACTTGATCGGGATGGCCGCAGCCTATGAACGGGCCTCGGACCTGCGCCGTCCACCCGAAGGGTTCGGCGCGCTGTAGGCAGCTTGGACTCCTTGTCTGATAGATTCGCCCGGACACCAACTACGGTCGCTAGCGTGGGTTACAAAACCGGCAACCCGACAGTCGACAACGCGGTTTGATGTAGAAAACCCGAACTTAACGGCAGCTCCAGATTGGCTGGTTACTCGGTGGTTGCTGGCGCTTCTCCTGATAGTGGAAATTGAAATTATCATTGTGATATCAGCGAATCTCGAGGTGAACAGACGTTTGTTCAAGTAATAGCCATCAGACAGCGCGACACGAATATGCAGCTGCCCTCTTCGGCGAGTTCCGACGACTCAAACATGCGGTGCCCGACGAACAGGGCCGCATTCACTCCAATACCGACTCGTCTATCGGTGCGGCACTCCACCATTGTTCACCGGCATCATCTCAACTGTGCGACGAGGTCGTCGAGTCGGCGACTTTTTCTGGGTACGTTCGTGGAGGCGACGCTCCTCGGTGACGGTGGACCAATCACCGAATTCCGTCTACACCTCGTTAACCCGTTCCGCATCAAATCGAGGACGTCGACCTCCGTGGGTGAGTCGACACCGTAGTCATCGCGGTACTCCGTAACCCGATCGGTCAGCTCCGACGCGTGGGCTTGCAACTCGTCGACCGTATTCTCCTGGGTCAACTCGTTGACCCGCCGCCATTCAAAATAGTCGTCGTTGCGTTCGTACCCGACCGGCCGATCCTCGTGCCGAACAACAATGCCAAAGTCCGCGTAGAAGGACGTCCGCGTCGACTCTGCCGAACAGTCCGCTCGCTTGGCAAGTCTCGGCAGCCGTCATCGGTTCTCGGGCGTGCAGCACCGCCACGTACACGTGCTGCTTCGTGTCCTCGCCTTCGAACGATCAAACGGAGGCGGGCCGTCGCGACGGGCATTGTCTGTCATACTCTCGCTAATGGGACTAGCGTACATATTTCTATCATGATCAAAATGTATCGTTTAGAGAGCTAGATTACACGTCGCTCAGGACATCACGCTGGAACGAATTGATCGGAAAGTCGCGGACCCCGGCGGTGACGAATGAGGACTCTTGCAACGCAAGAATCGAGAACAGGGCCAACGAGAGGGAGCAGAAAGGAAATCTAGATCAAGACTTCAACACAGGAGAGACCACCTGGGTAAATGGATTGCTCACGATAGCGTTCATACGTTTTCGCGACCCACTCGATTAGCTCCTCGCTCGAACTGAGTTGATCACGGCCCTAGGATATCGTTACTTCTAGTCGAGGTGTATCATAGAGCCAGCCAAAGAAGCCATTTTCACAAATATTCTATCGAATAGACTGTTGGATGGGTCTGCCCACTGCCAGTCACGCCGGCTGGCTCTCCAGGATGGTCACCCAGTGGGTTGGATTGTCGGCCTCATGGGTGCTGGCAGCCTGGTTCGCGTCGGCCCAGTCCGTAAACGCCTGATCGAGTGTGCACCGATCACACCGTAGTTGGTATGTCATATGGCAACATTCAACGTGAGACTGCTTAATGGTATCCCAGCGGTTCCTCACCTCTACTGCACTATTTACTCGAGCAGGCGATGGGTTGGTCCGTGGTTGCACGTAGTAGCTCCACTCACAGCGATAGCATCTATCGAAGAACAACCAAATTATTTTGATAGGCCACCACCTGAGCGGCAGCCGCTTTCTCACACGACTCCGTAGCAACCGAGTTCCGTTTGACCCCTGATCTACTACCGCGCATAGTTAACCAACAGAATCCCCTCTATTGCCCGCTGTTGGTTAAGGAGGCAACCTCATGATCGGTACAGGGTGTTAACAGGCGGAACAGGTAACGCTGCGGTGCGGTTCAAGCACGGCACCCGCGAGCAACCATCGGGAGCGAGCGGTTTTTTAGCGTAGATTTTTGGAGGAGTGGTGAGCGAGCAACGTGAGCGAACCCGACGAGAAAAAGGTACGTGGGCAATCCTATGTATTGAGGTGTCCCGGCGAGATTAGTCGAGCGATCGTTCCTACGGGCGAAGTCGTTACCGGAACGATATCCCAGATCCCAAATAGTATCAAAACTCGGATTACACTCGAAGACGTTTCTTGCTCCGTTATTCGAGAGAACGCTTCTTTAATTGAGCGTCGATATACTCATCGAGTTGGTCATAGACGTCCCGAGCAGTAGCGTCGTTCATCAGCGAGTAGCGAAACAGCGCACCTTCGAGGACGGTCAGAATGAATTCGGCAACCGAATCTGGATCGACATCTCGAAAGACACCGTCCGCAATTCCACGTCGAATGATCTGTACGATGCGATCGTGAATCGCTTCGTCCTCCCGAAGCAATTCGCGCCGAAATGCCTCGTCGTGGATGGCCTGTGCCCTGAGTTCGATGAAGGCATCGATAGCCGTTTCGTCGAGAACACCACCGATCGAGTTGGATTCAGCACCTGGATCAATCGAGAAGAGATCGATAAGCCTCATGAGGTCTTCCTGTGGGTCTTGCGTCTCACCATCGGAAAGCGATTCGAGAAACCAGTCGAGAAACCGACTCAAAAAATCGAGCAAGAGCTCGTTTTTTCCATCGTAGTGGTTGTAGAGCGCAGATTTACTCAATTCTGCTTCGTCTGCAATCTTTGCGATCGAGAGGTTAGCGTAGCCGTGTTCCTGTAGCACACAGTAGGTCGACTGCATAATAACGTCGACGGTGTCGGTCTGCTCTGCAACAAATTGATCGGAATTCGACATGGTACGATGTGTACTGTCCGTTCGACGGGCTCCCTAAAGAAACGGTTGCAGTGATCGATGCGAATTCACGATCGGTTCGGCGGTTGGCCTGTTTTCGGTTCGGTTGCCCTCTCGCTACCTCGCCTCCCGTCATCGGCAGCTGACTCTGGTTTCCGTTCGCGATCAGTCCCCAGGCCCGGTTCGTCGCTGGTCTCCAATTTCTCGGCGAGATAGTCGTCGTCGATATCGGTCATCGCGGGCTCCCACTGGGTCATGATTCCGTACTCGATCATCGTCTCGATATTCGCTATCGCGGCCTGCAAGCGCACCGCGACGAGAGGGATATCGTTGACGGTGATCAGTAGGTCCGCGTTCAGGATTGCTCCCTTGTTCAACGCGCGATTCAATAGTCCGGCCAGACCTTCGTCAGCTGATTCGGTTTCAGGTTCCATCTGTGTCGGTGGGGGAGGCGGTTGTTCCGAATGACCCGACGAACGAGTACGGATGCCACGGACCGGTGAAGACAACCTCGATACCCGGTTCGGCGTCGATTTCGCTCAATGCTTGTTTCAGCCCGGCGACCTCGCCGTCGGCAACGAGACATGACGCCGTAAGGACGTTTCGACCCCGCTCGTCGCTCTCACGGTCGAGGTCTTCCTCCATGATTTCGTCGACGACGGCCTCGATACGAGGGAAGTAGGACTGAAACCGCTCCTTCGTACGTTCTGCGAGTTCCTGCCGGCGTTGCTTTTCTCGTTTCTTTCGTTCGAAGTACGCCATCCCGCTCGAGTCGCTGGAACCCGTCTCGTCGGCCGGCTCGGTTTCCCCGATCAGTACGTCCTCCTCGCAGTAGATCCGAACGCCGTATTCGCTTGTTCCGGCCAGGTCGCCCAGACAGCTCCCGATCTGCTCTTTGTGGTCGTCGAGGAACGTTCGAAGAGCGTCCTCATCCGCGAAGATTGTGTCGAACGTCATCGGGAGTGGTGTTCCAAACGCGTCCCCTGCCCGTTCGATCGTCTCGTTGTGTTGTTTGACCCACGTTTCCGCTTTCGATCGATCGTCGGTATCGTACGCTTGCGGCGAGCAGGAATGGACGACAGCACCGATGTCGTCCTGGACCACGACAGACACCGGTTCGTCGTCGATTCCCGTCCCGAGCGAGCGGGTATCGGTGCCGGCCGCGTCGACGATACAGTAGGTGTACTTGCTCTTGCTCTCAGTCATTCTTCTGTCCCTCCAGCGTTCGTTGCTGGCGTCTCGTGCTCACTATCCGCGACGGGTTCGTCGTCTATTCCGTCGGTGAACCCACGCTGTTCCTGTGCCTCGATTTCGCGTGCCCATTCGGCCGGGTTGAGCGCCGTATTGAGGACGTCATCAACCGTTCGATCGAGCTGTTCTTTCGTCTCCGATGCCGTCTCTTCGACGTTTTGCTCTTCCTCTATCTGCTGGATGGTCTCCTCTAAGTCCCTCAACGATTGGCCGAGCTGTTCGGCAGACTCGTCGTCGAGAACTCCCGATTCAACCAGTTCGAGCGCCTGCTGATCGATTACCTCCTTGATAATCTCGACGAGTGCCATAATGAGCCCGAGCAGTCCTTGCTCGAGCTCCTCTTCGTCGACTTCGATCGTCACGCGATAGTCACTTCCGTTTCGTGCAGGGACGCGACATCTGTCTGTCGGGGCGGATCGCCGGTAAACCACCGCTCGAACGTGATCCCCCACCCGGTTCTGGAATCGACGTCTCGCGTCTCGAACTCGAGAGTCGGCTGATTGCGGATTTCCCGTGTACTCCTGTTGAGTCGCTCTCGTCTCACGGTTAGTGTTGCCATATTCGTCTCCGCATCGACGAGCGCTGTGAGTTCCGGGATCGACGCGTGTTCGTCGTACCAGCAGTAATCGAGGACGGCGAGGCTGCGGTCATCGAGCGCCGCAACGAACTCGTAGACGGTCACTTTGCGGTGAACTCCCAGTACGGTTTGCAGTGTATCGACCGCCTCGGTGACCTGCGTAAGCGTGCGGCGTGTGGAGTCCGACGATTCGTCCGCCCGGCTGCTGACGCGCTCTCGATCATCTCGAGTGAGTGGACCCGCTTTCCGCTCCGGACGGGTTATTTCGTGTGTCATTGGGGGTGAGTGTGATACTGTTCGAGTGCCGTTCGAGAGACGACTCGGCTTACGGCCGCGAGTTCACTAGCTTTCATGATGATATAATGAGTGGACGGGCCTTCGGCATGATTCATCGTTCATTGCCGTCAACGTTGTTCGAAGAGCGTTTGTTCTCGAGGGGGTCTGCGACCCGATCCGTCTCCGTTTCTTGCCGCTTCGAACGAGCGCTCTGCCAGCCACACCATGGGCACTCATCGTTCAGCAAGACCTCCTTCTCGACGCGTTTCACACACTGCGGGCACGTTTCGTTCCGGGCTCGAGCTTCGGCATACGCCTTCGTTTCTTCCGTTCCGGCCGGGAACTCGAGGCCGTACTCTGCCGCCGTTTCGAACGAAGCCAGTGCCGCACGGACTTTGATGCCGAGCAGTTCCGTTCCGGCGACGTCGATTGTGATGTCTGCATTGATCACTAATCCCTTATCGAGAATTCGATCCACAGCTCCTGCCAGTCCACTTTCCGAGTCGTACGCGTTATTGGCTTCTATACTCATGAACGATCGTTCGTTCACCAGTCCGTAAGCTATACATGAAAAAGCAGAGCGCTCGCTTGCAAGGTCCCAGAAATCGGTTCGCAGGCGATGATAGAAACAATAAAGCCACCATCACCGTTTCCGACTACTGGCTACTACTCGGGCACTGTTTCTCGGGGTGAGACGAAGGTGTGTACAGCGTTCTCTGACACCCGATGGGGTACTGTGCGACAGTGGATGCCGGAAATCCGGAATCCATCTCGACGCCACACTCCTCGGGATCTCGCTTGGCCTCTCCGCTCCAAAGAATCGATAGCGAATCGGCTACCTACGGCGTGAGCGTGAGGCCATCTTCAGCTACTATCACTTCACCGTCGAAGACCGATTCAGCATCGTGTTGCATCGCGTCGAGATCGCGGTACGGCATGATGTGTGTGAGAACGAGCGTCTGAACACCGGCGTCCTGTGCGATCTCACCAGCGTCTGTCGCGTCGCAGTGGTTGGTCGTCAACGTGGTTTCGTTGAGATCCTCTTCCCCTGCCGCATGCTGTGGCCACACGAACTCGTCGTCCTCGTCCGGGACACGGTCTTCGTCGACTGGCGCAGTGTTGCACTCCTGAACGAGGACGTCCGCGTCGGCAGCGAAATCGGCAAGTGACGGGAGCTTCCGTGTGTCGCCGGAGAAGACAAACGACGACCCTGTCTCGTGCTCCGTGAACCGATAGGCATACGTCTCGATCGAATGTTCGACCGGCAGTGTGTCGATCTCCCAACCGTCCATCTGACGACTGAACCCGTCCGTCACGCACTCGGTTTCGATACCGGAGATGCCGTCCGTCGGATAGATATCCTTGCGGTACTCGATGTCTTCCGCGTAAATATCGTACAACGCATCAACGAGCCGGTCAGTACCGTCCGGGCCATATACTGTGAGCGCGTCTCGACCTGCCTCGGTCCAACTCGTGAAGGCGAAATGGAAGAAAGACGCGTTGTGATCCATATGGTGATGAGTGAAAAACACCGTCTCGATCTCCCCCATGTCGATACCAGAATCCATCAGCCCGTAGACCGTCTTGGGGCCACAGTCGATCAACACTGTGTCGTCTGCGATGTCGACCGCGAGACTCGTCCCGCCGCGTTCCGGAATTGGGACGGGACTTCCAGTTCCAACAAGGGTAATTTCCATAGCAAAGCGTAGTACGGGAGCGCCTATGTATATTCGTGCTCTCTCTTCTTCCGTCCCGCTCTTCGTTGAGTGTATCGGAGAGCATGGTGAACGACCCCACCCTACTTGCTCATCGCGTTCGCGGTTCGCTCCCTGAGGGGGGTTCCTGTTTCACTTTGCATCCACGATGATGGATGCCCCATCAGTCGTGGACGGAGGAAGTGCAAAACCTGTACTGAGCAGTCGATTCAGTCGAGATGGGTTGAAAACAACCGACACACGGGTTTTGACATTTGGAGCTACTGCCAACGACCGTGCGCTGAGGCGAAGGGGATACTATCTGCTCTCTCAAAGCACAAACAGATCGTTACAGGTCGATTCCTCCATTAATATCGATCACTTCTCCGGTCATATAACCCGACTGCTCACTGGCAAGATAGCGCACGAGACCGGCGACCTCGCTTACGGTAGCGAACCGTTCGAGTGGAATATCTGCTCGAAGATCGTCCTGGATCTCGTCAGGAATGGCCTCGACCATCTCTGTTCGAGTGAAGCCGGGTGCGATACAGTTGGCTGTCGCACCTGTTCCGGCTAGCTCAAGTGCGAGTGAGCGGGTGAGTCCGAACAGACCGCTTTTGGCTGCTGCATAGTTTGCTTGACCGACATTCCCCTGTTTCCCAATTACGCTCGAAATAGAGATTATGCGTCCCTGATCAACGGTTTTGAGATCATCGTAGAACGCCTGCGTACAGTTGAACGTCCCGTGCAACGAGACATCGAGCACGCGATGCCAGTCCTCAGCCGTCATATTTTGGAACGTCCGATCGCAGGTAATTCCAGCGTTGTTGACGAGTACGTCGATCGGACCGAACGTATCGTGGACCGCCTCACGCATCGTCTCGATTTCGGCGCGATCGGTGACGTCCGCTTGGACCGGGTGGGCCGTCCCGTCGGTATCTGCTTCGGTAATTGAATCAGCAACTTCGTAGGCGGCTTCTTCCGATGATCGGTAGTTGACAACGACGGTTGCACCGTAACGCCCTAGTTCGCGGGCGATCCCGCGGCCGATCCCCTGGGAGGAACCGGTTACGAGACACGTTCGTCCTGCAAGCGGCTGACGAGAGGGAGGCTCTAGGGAAGTCGGTTGTTCGAGGAGTTGGGCTGTCATAGCTGGCCTCTCGGTACTGTTAGCTTCTTACAAGTGATCGACTTCTCTGCTGCTATCGTCGCTTTTTGTTTGCTCGTGGACATCATACCCATAGAAGGGGGCAACGATCCGAAATATAAAGATTGAGGGAGGAATGCAAACAAACATCGCGATAACTAATACCATTGAAGGAAGGTACGTTTCGTTCGGCTACTGAAGTAAGTATATTGTCATCAAGCCCACATCGTTCATAAGCGGGGCCTTCGCGCCGTACTTCCGTTCTACTTCGCTGCCAATTTCGACGGCATAACTGCCAAGCGGTGTACAGGGAACACGGACGTATACTGGTCTGAACTCCTGGAACGACTTGAGCGGCGACGATCACCAGCTACTCGCGGACGGAGGCCCGGTTACGAAGGACCACACACGATCGTCACAGTCAGTAAGAGCTGTACTGTCCGGCCAGCGGACTGTCAGAGCGTCGGCGATCGATCCACTGCTTCACGTCGTGAACGAACAGGTCAGGGCTATCCACCGGGAAGAGTCGCAGTGCCGAATTCGCTGGCGAACGGAACATGCTGATCAGTGTCCACATCATTCCCGTGGCGAGTGCGCCAACAGCGGAGAATGTCATCCCGAGCGTGAAGAACGTGAACGCGTACACGAACCCGATTACCATTGAGGGAAGACTGGTTCCCAGTGGGACGTTCGCCGTTGCATTGCGGAGCGTCGGCGCGAGAAACGCGATCGAGAGCCCACTCCCAATCGTAAAGACGAAATCTTGCCACATCATCAAAACTACTTACTCAGTCTCGAGTTAAAAGTATCTCGGTCTGCGTACTGGCCGTGATACGGTATTTCAAGGCTCGAAGCGTGAGTTTCACCGTTCTTCATTCTCGGTATAGACGTGCGACCACACCCAAACTGATTTGGAGACACATACATCCCTGCTACACCGTTACTGAGAAGTACGGCAGGGCGCCACGCCACATCATCAACTGCGCCATACACTGTCGTCCTGCCAACGTACCCCTACTCTACGGTCAGAGCTCTCCATCCGGGAGCGATAGCTCATCTGACCGACTACGTTCTCGTCCGATCAAAAACACCACCTCGGTTACTAAGAGAAACTACCTGATACCCTTGCCGTCCATGGAGGGCGTGAATCGTCCAGCTCGGTGACGCAAATACCAGTTACTGGTAGTCAGACGACGGGCCAGACCGCCGTCCTCGTCGTCACTATCACTGTCGTCCTCTTCTGGCTCTTGCCCAGGCTCCGGCCGTGGCTCTGGCGCCTCGGGTGCAGGTGCGGGTTCCTCGGATTCCCGAAGCGATTCCGCGTCCGGCGAACCGTCGCCTTCGTCGCCAGCAATCCCTGCGTTAGGTCAGGTACGACAGTCTCAACACTGCCGACTGTCACGGCTAACTGAACTTCGACCGGGATCGCCTCTTCGGAATCGACGTCGAACACGAACTGCTCAGTCTCACCCCCGAGGTCACGGTCGTCGTTCGGCACGATAGCGATCCGACACGCCTCGAGAACAGGAACCGAATCGCGGCCGTGCTCGCGGAACATCGCCTCAGGGATCACGGGCTCGTAGATATGCGTCCACTCATCGGTGAACGGGCTCTTCGCACCGTACTTCCGCTCAACATCACCGTCACGTTCGACGTTACCGTCCTCACAAACGAGTAGAGGCTCAGAATGCCGACCGCCACCCCATCTTCGACAACGGGCAGGTACGTGACGCGGTACTCCCGGAACGCGTGCAGTGTCTCGCCGAGTTGCGACTCCGACGCAAGCGACATCAGGCCCGTCGAGGCGGCCCAGCGACTATGATAGTATGGCCGGCTCCCGATCCGTCGAACGGGTCGGTCGGGAGCGAACGGACAGCGATCTATCTCAGTGTCGATGCGTGGACTCGTCTTCCAGCCTCCCACTAGTCTGATAGTGGTCGGCGGCCCACAGTTGTCGCTGGTCACGGGCCGCGGTCAACCGGGCCCGCCGACCCACGAGCGCCGAGAATCCCTCGGTACGACGCGGTGAGTCCACTGACAAGCCCCGCGCCACCGTGCGCGGGGCAGTTGACGCCGGTTTCGAATTATCTCGGTCGTAGCCGCCAGCACCCGAGGACTCATCGGATCGATCCGATCGTCCTCGAGGCCGTCGCCGAACTCGAAACCGACCGGTCAGTCGTCGTCTCTATTCAGCAGCGGACTACCCCGGAGGCACGGGATCAACACCGCCGCTACGAGCACGAGCCACCCGACAAGAAGCAGGTGGAATGGATCGATCATAGCGACCCACCTGTCCCGATCCGATCCGGCCCGTTGCCGTTCTGGAAGTCATTGACGAGTTGGGACACTGTATCGGTTCTTTCTCGACGTCCCAGTTCTTCAGTAAGCGCGGACTACCGTTCGATCTTGGAGCGGTTCGGTGTATTCGATCGAGGGCGTGAAACGCTACTAGCGTTCTCTCGTCGCCTCGTGACGGAACCGAACACGAGTTTCCGGGTAGCAACGCCTCTCGTTCGAGGGGTTTCCAAGCGATCGTTCGACACCGCCACGGTTCCACACTCCAATCGATTCGGTCGCATCAGCGAACAGGTCAATGACATACCGGGACATCCAGTACAGCGCTGTCACCGCCAGGGCGTCCCTATCGCCTCCGCCTGGATGTCGTGGCCCACCCGGAGCGTACAGTCGGTCTCGGGGGTGGCAACGCAGGCGAGGACGTACCCGTCCTCGAGGACGTCGTCTTTCAGCGCGCGAGGCGGCTCCAGGTGACGACACCTCCCTTCGAGAAGCCGGGCGGTGCAGGTCCCACAGGCGCCGTAGAGACAGCCGTAGGGGAGATCGATCCCGGCCGATTCGGCAGCGTCGACAATCGACTCTCCCGGCGGGATCTGGAGGCTGTCCACCGCCCCGTCAGCGTCGCGGAGTTCGACGACGTGGCCGGGGTCGTCACAAGCGGTCATCGCCAGACATCGCTCGTGCAGTCACCGCCGGGCCAGCGAATCTCGTGGGCACGGGCCGGACTGCCCGGCGCGTCGCCGAAGTCGACGAGGAACTCCTCGTCGAGTTCCATCCGCCCTTCATCGGGGTAGACGTCAGCCTTGAGCATTACTGACCCTTCCTCGGCGATCTCCGGGAAAAATTGGTTGTCCCACGACGAGAACAGCGACGTCGTCCAGTAGAGACGGCGGCCGTCGCGTGAAAGCTGGAGCATCTGTGGTGACCCTCGGATGTTGGTCCCCTGAACCTCCTGGCGGTCGCCGAACAGCCCGCCAGCCCAGATCGTATCGACGAGTCGGGGGTTGCCCATGTCGCTTACGTCGTACATCCGAAGGTTGCCGTGGAGCCAGTTCGAGTAGAACAGATACTGGTCATCAAGTGACAGCAGGGTATCGGTGACTAGCGACGGCACCGGCATATCCCAGTCGTCGTGTTCACGGGCTTTCTCCTCGATGACGACGTCCCAGTCCCACGTGCCGTCGTCGGTCTCGTAGAAGTGGATGATGTTCGAGGACAGGCCCGCTCCCACGTATCCCTGTGTCTCCTCGGGATTGTGGCTCATTCGGACCTCGAGGGGAATCCGTCCCTCCTCACCGAACTCGAGGGTCTGTTCGTGACGTTTCTCCGACCAGTCCCAGATGTGGATGCTGTCGCCGTAGTTGCCCGCCTCGACGTCCTCGAGGTCGAAGCCCGGATAGTAGGTGTTCGGGGCAGCCCACTCGGTGGAAACTAACACGTCGTGTCGGGGCTGATACCAGTAGTCGTAATGCATCCCCTCCCACTCGCCGGTATCGTTCTCCCACCGGCCGTCGATCGTGAAGTCCTCCTGATCGAGCTGGAGGAATCCGCCGGGGAGTTCACCGTCGGCGTTGCCGAGCATGCTGATGACGATCTTTCCGTCCGGGACGCAGTGGACGGTATGGGGCGCCGAGAGATCGTACTCGAAGACCTCCTCTGGTTCGATGACTGTCACGATCTCCGGGTCCCGGGGATCTTCGGCATCAATGATGTGAATGCGGGAGGATCGCTGCCCTGGTACCACGAGATACTGCCGGGCGAGCCCCTCCGCGTGACACGACGACGAACAGGCATTCCAGCCGAAGTGATGGAGTTCGTCGCCCTTGTTCGGCATCTCCACTGTATCGATCAACTCGCTGTACGTCTCCGACTCGGGATCGAGATCTACGACGCCGACGAAATCCTTTCCGTCGGTTTCCATGCCGACGCGAAGAGCCATCACGTAGGCCGTTTTCTCCCGTTCGGATTCGGTCCGCATCGCTGCAGGCGTCGGGTACCCGGGGCCGTCGGCGTCCTCGTGGTCGTGATCGTGGGTCGGCTGTTCGTCCTTAGAAGGTGATTGGTCTGTACTCATCCTAGACAAGTGTTATCTCTTTCCAAATACTTATAGTTCGAGGCGGCGGTGCGAAACCCCTACCACGTGGTCAGAACGCTTTGCGTTCTGGTGGGCCGTACGACAGCTCCGCTCTCCTGGACGTCGGCGGATCGCGTCCGCTGTCAACCTGCCGATGTACCCTAGCCAATTCACGCAAGTCACTTCTCAAACTGACTCAACTAGACAGTACTCCCCATCTGACTCCTAGATGAGATTCTTAGCTAAGATAGGTGTCTAAGATTGTTGTCTAAGTGAGATCTCGTTGGCTTGATCTGCCGCACTACAACAGACAACTCGCTTCCGTTAACACAGGCGGACGCGTCGTTCAACTGGAGTTCTCCGAGTACTCGCCCCGATCGAGCGGGCGACTTTCAGTCGGAGGTGGGGAATTCATTAGTCCGTTCTTTGCGAATCAGATCACGGACGAACAGCCGGATCTGACGCTCGAGTTCTTCCCGGCTTTCATCGGGTAAATGCGGGTCTCCCAGCGGTCTCGAATCGCAGCGATCGTCGCGCTGCGAACACCCGATTCGTGAGCGAAACTGACGAGCCACTGGTCTTCTGGAGGGATTTCGGTTTTCCGTGACCCCATCATCGGATTGTCATTCGGCGCAGCAATACTGATTTGGAGAGATACTTGTCCGGTATCTTTATTTTCTCGTCAACCACTGTAGCTAGCGTGGTTTACGAAACTGGCAATCGAACGATCGACGACGCAGTACGACGAGTGCTCGACGGCGAGCGCCTCGATCGGACCGACGGACTCGCGTTACTCGCCCAGCCCGTCGAGACCCTCGCTGCCGGCGCCGATCTCGTTCGTCGTAACTTCTCTGATGGGACAGTCGACGCCTGTAGTATCGTGAACGCGAAGGCGGGAAACTGCGCCGAGGATTGTGGGTTCTGCGCGCAGTCGGCCCACTTCGATACCGGTATCGACTCCTACGGCTTCCTCGAGCCGGAGGCGATACTGGAAGCCGCGAAACGAGCCGAAGCCGATGGTGCGCAACGGTTCGGTATCGTCGTCGCCGAAAAAGGCGTCTCGAAAAAGAAACGTCCCGATGAGTGGGACGACGTCATCCGGGCAGTTCGACTCGTCCGCGACGAGACCAGCGTCGAAATTGACGCCTCCCTGGGGCTGTTGACCCAGGAAGAGGCCGACGAACTCGCGGCCGAGGGCCTCAACCACTACAACCACAACATCGAGACCTCCAGGCGATACTTTCCCGAAATCATTGGGACGCACACGTTCGAGGACCGGCTGAAAACGCTTCGTCGTGCCAAGAACGCAGGTATGGACCTCTGTGCTGGCGTTATCCTTGGAATGGGTGAGTCTCCGACCGACCGAGTCGATGCAGCCGTCGAACTCCAGGAGATCGGCATTTCCTCGCTCCCGGTCAATATCCTCAATCCGATCGAAGGAACGCCACTGGGAGAACGCGATCGGGCAGCCATCTCGAAAACCGAAATCATCGAAACGATCGCTGTCTATCGGTTTCTCCACCCAGAATCGCGAGTGCGGCTGACCGGTGGCCGCGAGGTCAACCTCGCGGAGGACGAACAACACCTGCCGTTCGAGGCAGGTGCTGACGGCATCCTGACTGGTGATTATCTAACGACGGACGGGCAGACGCCCGATGATGATCTCGAGATCATCGAACGCGCCGGATTGGAGCCGAACCGGGCGGTCAACGACTTCGATCCAGCTGCAGTTGCGACCCAGCACAAAACCTCGGATCCGAAGACTGCAGCGGGAACGG
This sequence comes from Natronococcus occultus SP4, assembly GCF_000328685.1. NCBI lineage: Archaea > Methanobacteriati > Methanobacteriota > Halobacteria > Halobacteriales > Natrialbaceae > Natronococcus > Natronococcus occultus. The sequence continues at coordinate 64,338 of NC_019976.1, forward strand.
CAACGAGCAATGCGACGACAAAAACCGACGATTGAGATGCACGAAATCAAATTCGCGGTTCTTGGCACCGGTGGGATCGGTCGACGGACACTCGAGTATGCGACGGCAAAAGACGGTCTGACGCCTGTGGCCGCGTGTGATCGACACGGCGTTGCAGTCGACCACGGGGGGCTCGACGTGAACGAACTGCTCGCAGCGACTGAAGGCAATATCGCGAGTGATGGGGGCGTCACGGCAGTCAAACAGTCGGGCGAGACGAGCGGCGTCGCAGCCTCGTCGCAGGCCGAGCCGACCGAAACACCGATCGCCGATATCATCGCCGAATCCGACGGTATCGACGCGGTACTCATCGCCTTACCGAACCTCGAGCACGATTTCATCCCGCGCGTCGCCGATCGGTTTGCAGAGGCCGAGTACGACGGCGTCCTCGTCGACGTTCTCAAGCGCTCTCGCGTCATCGATATGCTCGACGATCGCATCGATTCGTTCAACGACGCTGGTATTACGTTCGTCTGTGGCGCAGGCGCAACACCCGGTCTTCTGACCGGTGCAGCCGCACTCGCAGCCCAGTCGTTCGTCGATATCGAGTCGGTCGAGATCTGGTGGGGTGTCGGACTCAAATCCGGCTACGAGGACAACCGTGGCACCGTCCGCGAGGACATTGCCCACCTCGACGGCTACGATACCGAAACCGCTCGAAGCATGTCGGATGCGGAGATCGAACAGGTAATCGACGAGCACGACGGCCGTCTCGAGTTCACCGATATGGAACACGCTGACGACGTTTTGCTCGAGCGAGCAGGGATCTGCGATGCCGAGGACGTGACGGTTGGCGGAATTCTCGACGCGCGATCGGATGAGAAGCCGACGACGACGACGGTTCGCGTGACTGGGACGACCTTCGACGGTGAGCGGGGGACCAACACGTTCCAGCTCGACGATAACACAAGCATGGAGGCCAACGTCAACGGACCGGCACTCGGCTACCTACAGGCAGGCGTTCGTCGGAACCGAAACGGCGAGTACGGCGTCTTTGGGCCGGCGGAGTTGATGCCCGGATTCTGAGATGCAGCGTCACCACTCCCTCGGCTTCGATCTCGAAACGCGTCTCCGGGAGCGAGAACGGTCCGGTCTCCGGCGCGATCTCGTACCCATCGACAGCGTCGACGCTCGCGCTCGCACCGCTGCCGATCCGAAGGGGGAGCCAGCGAACTTCGGGGCGGAGCGGCTGATCTTCGCCTCGAACGATTATCTCGGACTGGCCGGTGATCCGCGGGTCGCCGAGACCGCGGTGCGTGCCGCTCGCGACGTCGGGACTGGTGCGGGGGCCTCGCGGCTCGTCGTCGGCGATACGTCAACACACCGATCGCTCGAGCGGCGTCTCGCCACAGAGAAGAACGCAGAGCGAGCGCTCACGTTCTCGTCGGGGTACGCAGCGAACGTTGGAACGATCACCGCGTTGGCGCCGGATGTGATCTTCTCCGACGCGCTCAACCACGCGAGTATTATCGACGGCGCGCGCCTCTCGGACGCGACCGTAGAGGTCTACGACCATTGTGATGCGGATGCGCTGGCACAGCGGATGGCTGAGCGCTTCTCAGACGGAGTGACAGACGAATCGTGGCTCGTCGTAACTGACTCCGTCTTCTCGATGGACGGTGACGTCGCTCCGATCGAAGCCCTCTGTGACGTAGCCGAAGAGTACGGCGCGTGGGTGATGGTAGACGAAGCCCACGCTACGGGCGTCTACGACGGCGGCATCGTCAACGAACGTGGGCTTGAAAACCGGGTGCAGGTGCAACTCGGAACGCTCTCGAAAGCGCTTGGTGCCCAAGGTGGGTTCGTGGCTGGCGATGAGACCCTCATCGAATACCTACTCAACGCTGCCCGGTCGTTCGTGTTTTCGACTGGTCTCGCGCCGCCGGCTGCAGCCGCTTCGGAACGTGCACTGGCGCTTGCACCCGATCGGCGTGACGCGCTGTGGACTAACGTCGAGCGACTGCGAACGGGGCTCGAAGCGCTCGGGTACGAGGTTCTGGGTGATACTCACATCCTTCCGGTGCTCGTCGGCAACCGCGATGAGGCAGTCGCACTGGCCGATCGAATTACCGAGGCTGGTATCGTCGCACCAGCAATACGGCCACCCACGGTACCGGAGGGGACGAGTCGTATTCGGCTCACGCCGAAAGCGACACACACCGACACCCACATCGAGCAGTGTTTGACCGCCTTCGAAACGGCCATGACGAAGGGGGGCTGCCCATGACGATCGCCATCGTCGGGACGGATACTGGTGTCGGCAAAACGGTCATCACGGCAGGGCTCGTCGCATACCTTCGGGATGAAGGGTACGACGCTCGAGCTATCAAGCCTGTACAGACCGGTTTCCCGGCGGACGACGATGCCGGATACGTCCGGCGGGTCTGTGGTAACGAATCGGCTGCCACGAGACTCCGAACCTTCGAAGAACCCCTTGCTCCGGCCGTCGCAGCACGACGGGCCGAGAGTAGACTCGAGTTCGATTCACTCGTCGATGACGTCCACAAGGCACTCAAAACGACTGGGATCGGAATTATCGAGGGAGCTGGTGGAGTTCGTGTTCCGCTTTCAAATGACCCACCACGCGAGATTATCGACCTCGTTGCTACACTCGAAACTCCGGCACTGATCGTTGCTCGCTCCGGACTTGGTACGTTGAATCACACGGCCTTGACCGTCCAAGCGCTTCGTGCACGTGACGTCCCGATTGCCGGAATCGCCTTGAATAGGTATCAGGGACACTCCGTCGCCGAACGAACAAACCCCGACGAGCTGGAGCGGATGTGTTCCTGTCAGGTTCAGCCGCTTCCGGAATTGTCGTCCGAAGACCCAGAAGCAGTCTGTCGTCTCGGCAGTCGAGTTGCCGAGCTCTGTACACAAACGAGATCGCTGGCACTGTCTCGTTGAGCCAGTTTGAGGGACGACCCCAGGAGCGAACCCGGACAACCTTGTCCCGAAATCCGCTGTCTTCACGCAACCTCGTGGCCGGTACCGTTCCGAAATCCGAATCGATGGTGGATAGCTCACGGTTCTGAGGACGGTACGCACGACCCACTGGTCGAGTTCCTCGATAACCCTCTCTCACCCTCGGCCGGCACTCGTGAGCGGATACTCAACCCGAACTGGCTTCGTCTCGAGAACGCGTCGCTCACCGATTCCCTGTTCCTCGAGATCGGTTAGCGACTCGGAAAGCACCTTTCCCGAGATGCCGTCGATCCGCTCTTTGAGGTTGCCAAACCTTGCGGTCCGGCGTTCAGCAATTGGTGGACGATTGTCGGACGCCACTTCCGTCCGAGGACGGCCGACGCTACGATCAACGGGTTGTCCGTCAGTGCTCACCAGTTCTCGAGACCGCTCTTCTGCTGTCGACATCGCTGGTAATTACCCCCGGATCCGTATGTCGTAACAGGGGTAGCGATACCGACCAAAATGAGATTCTAGAAGGATTTACTGGGCGGTATCATCGTCAGTCCGGGTTCGTCGGGTGTTTCGTCATCCTCACCGTTCACGCCAGAATCGTGCTCGGGGTCGTCGTCCTCGGCATCGTCGACCGGTTCTTCGAGGTCAATTTCATCGTCTTCAATCTCGTCATCCGGATCCTCCCCGACCGCTTCCTCCGGCGGTTCGACGTCGGCGCCGATGAAGAGTTGTTCGATACACTCGTTCTGGTCCGGGTTGAGCCGCTCGTCGAAACCGGCGATGAACGTCGTCCTCTCACTGACTTTTAAGTATAGCAAGAATATAACGGTAGTATACCAAATGAAGCCCTCCGGCTGGGTCGTTAATGCCGCTACACCTCCACATATTCATGTCTACGAGTAGGGATCGAAATCGTACGAAAGAACGTCCTGGGGAGCCCATAGTGGAAGATGACCACACGTCTCTTGGCTCGGTCGTCGACTCTCTACTGAAAGAGCGCGAAAACTGATGACGGATATCGGTAATCGGGTTATCGACAACAACGCCGGACTGTTAGCTGAACATAAAGAAGGGAGTGTCCGTGACGTATTTGAGCACTACCTTACCAAGGCGATCGAGGAAGATCGGGACAATAGCTTCCGACTGGACGTCGGGACTGGATTCCTTTTCTTTTCCGGATTCGAAGCGATCGCTGACAGGTTCGAGGAACTAATTGAGACCGGCTCCGTCAGTCGAATCGAAGATCCGGAGTGGGGAACGGAAGCACCCATTCGGGTAGTCATGGGTCCGGAAACCTCGAACCGAACCAAATCTATCCTGCTCTCTTTGGTCACTGATCAGGTTATCGAGTACGATGACGAAGCTATCGACATCCTTCGACGGTTCGTCGAGAAGGGGGTTGTCGATTTCCGGGTTATTACGGAACGTAACTTCCACCCGAAGTTCTACAGCTTTTATCTTCGCTCCGAGGTTCCGGACGACATCTGGGCTGGATCGGCTAACTTCAGCAAAGGCGGGCTTCAGAGTAATATCGAACTCTCGGTGCAGATGCAGGCGGGAAATCAGGATCGAGAGCTGTTCCGTGAGTGGTTCGACAAGCTTTGGGAACAGGGTGAAGAAGATCTTGACGTACTAGAGGTCATTGAGAACGTCCAACAGAGTGACTACGTCTACCAGCCTCCATCCGTCTTCTTTGCCAAACTCATCCGGTATCTCGACCGTGACTACTTACTGGACAGCAGCGTCTCGACCAGTGGGTCACCGCTACTGGAGTATCAGAATCTAACGTACAACATCGTGATGGAGCGGCTCCAGCGCTTTGGCGGATACATCCTCTCAAACAGTGTCGGTACAGGCAAAACGTATGTCGCCGCACAGACCGCTGCGACCTACCAACGACGGTTTCCCGATAACGAAATTCTGGTCGTTGCCCCCTCTAATGTGACCGAAGAGTGGGAAGACGTATTTGACGAATTCAACGTCGCCTCCGAAACAGAATTCCTGTCGATGGGGATGTTACAGAAACAGCCACTCGAAGAGGCGACTGCAGGCGACCGAGTCTTCGATTATCGGGAGTATACTGATCGATTTAGTTTACTAATAGTTGATGAGGCACACAACTACCGGAACGACAGTAACCGACGTAACAATCTGGAAGATATCATCCGGCAGAACGGCGATTCTGACGTTCTCCTCACAACTGCGACGCCGATCAACATCAGTCCTGAAGACCTGTTCTCTTTAATTGACCTGTTCTACCGAGCGGGGAGAGTCCACCAGTTCGAGACGGCCGGGTTGAAGTCACACTACGAGAACACCCGACAGCGATTGAAGAAATTGAACAAGTATGACGACCTTAGCAGTAGTCTTATTCGAGACATCAAAACGATCGAGAACGAGTTATCTATCAAGATCACATGGCGTATTATTCAGGAGGAGTTCCAAGAGGACCTCCGTGAGCTGGCGGGAGATGACGTCGAGTATGACGATCCCGAAATCACAGAGGAGGAGTACGATTATCCCACCCGGTATCAAAGCGAGGTCTTCGAAGAAATCGTTCCCTTCCTCGATCAGCTCAATTACGAACCCTCGAAGCTGTGGGATGGGCAGGGGTACCAGAATTTCGACAACCTGATCTTCAGGCAGAAGTGGCGGTTGTACAAGCGCCTGGAAAGTAGTCTCAAAGCCTTCCACGACAGCATCGACAATCTCCACAAGCGGTTCATCCTGTACTACGAGGCCATTACGAGAGACACAGCGATTGAGGAAGGCGATGTCTCCTCACACGTCACCAGTATTGACCCACAGGAAGCAGCTACTGCAACTGATTTCGAACGACTGGAAACCGTTGTCACCACCTACCGTTCCCTTGATTCGGACCTTCAGGAGACAGTCCTCACGAACCTTCGGTCTGACATCGACCTTATCGAGCAGATGGGGGACCGAATCGAGTCCTCGTTCGGTACCACCGAAACCGTCCCCTATCCCGGAGACAACAAGGTTGCAAAGCTACAGTCGATCGTTGCGGACAAACTGGGCGAGGAGAAACCGGTCGTCATCTTCTCCCAATACAGTGATACGGTAGAATACCTCTATCAGAGCCTTTCCGACGAGCACACCGGTGTCAGACGTATCCACGGTGGACTCTCTGAAGATAAAGAGGCGTTCGTATCGTCTTTCAACCGGGGCGAGTTTGACGTAATAATCACAACGGACATGTTGGCAGAAGGTGTGAACCTTCCTCGCGCGGACGCCATCGTGAACTTCGACTTGCCGTACAATCCGATCACTCTAATCCAGCGGACCGGTCGGGCGTTGCGCATCACGAATCCGAAACAAGTCGAGGTCCATAACTTTCGCCCAACAGATTCCATCGATCGAGAGCTCGAACTGTATGAAAAGTTAGACGCTCGACTGGACACGATTCTTGACATCGTCGGTCTTGACTTCATTGTCTGGCTAATGGATAAGAAAAAGATCGAACAGTTACACGAGGAAGAGCGGGAGGAGTACCTTGAAAGCCTCGATGAATACAATGAGACGATGGCCTCTTCGAACCCGAGTGACATTGCTCCGGAACAGGCGCCCCCAGAGGAGACACGAACGGATCGGATCCTTCGGCGGGCGATCGATACCTACAACCTCAGTTCCGATGATGTGCTTGCAGTCTCACCGTCGATACGACGCCCGATCTACACCGTTGTGGAATCCTCGGATTACCAAGATCAAGAAACCGAAGCTCACGACGCGACAGTTCGAGACACTCCCCTGTCGAACTTCGCTGTCCTTGGTGAGACGGGCGGTGATCCGTCGATCTGGACACCGTTACACCGCAGTGTAAAGGCCGGATCCGATGCTGCAGGCCTGACGGAAAGTGACAAACAAACGATTGAGAAGATTCGCGAGGAACGCCAGGAACAGTACAACCGGGAGCGGGTTACAGCAGGGCAGTTAGGGCGTGCTGCTTCACAGCTGGTTGATCAGGTAGAGGAGGTAATGGACCTGGTTTCTGACCCGGAGATGAGAGGGACGTTGGATGCCGTTCGTGAGCGACTGGAAGCGGACACATACACAGTACCTCAACGCAATGCTCTGGCGGACAGCCTGTCGTCAATTCAGGAAGAAGTCTACGGCTGGATGGCTAATCCGGATACGGAGATTCGTAACGCACCAGAATGGCAAACAGTTATCCACATGTCCGAGAAAGGGAGGGCCGAGTCCGGAGAAAGCGAACTGAAGGCAGTCATAAAATACCAGAACAATGATTAATGTGACGAACTCCCCGAGTCTACTGGACGCGACACCGGAACGCGGCGATACCGGTGATTACGGATACGATTTTTTAGTCGATGCTGGATATTTCGAAGCGCCGACGTCGGACACGGTAACCTACGATACCGACTGCGAGGTTACGTATCGCTTTAGCATCGAGGGATCCGTGCGGATTGCGTACTTCGAGTTCCCGATGGCGGCTGTGCCACAGGATACCCCGAAGAAGATCACACAGGAGCTGAAGCGGAGAACTCGGCTACAGTATTTTTGGTTTTTCGACCCGGAGACGAACCGGGTTCAGGTATTCCGAGCGTCACGAGGGAACTTCCAGTTTATCTACAACCCCGACCTCCATAAGGGAACCACAGCGGGAAGCAAGCTGGACAAGCTAGAGCAGGTTCCCGAAGACATCAACGTCCTTTTCGACTACAAGGACGTTGTTGACCGCTTCTACCGAGAGCTGTGGGACCACCGATCCGACCTCGCGGGCTCGCTCACGACTAACGGCGACTACACGCTGAGCAAACAGGAGGAACTCCTCTCTGCACAGCGGATTATTGACCGTCTGATTTTCCTCTACTTTCTCGTCGAACGGGGTGTCATCACCCCGGTGAACGATTCCAAGGAGATGGTTCCGGGGAAAACGGATCGTGTATTCAGTACGCTCGTCGATGAACACGATGACTTCTGGGTCTTCCTTCGAACTGTCTTCTTTGACCGACTAAACTCTCACAACACCGATGCTATCAAATTTACCGGATCGTACTGGCTCCATGTCCCGTATCTGAACGGAGGACTCTTCCAGCCCGAGGAGCTTGCTACCACGGACGGCACTACCATCTCAGAGGACGATGAGTTGATCGTCGAGGACTTCGACTGGGACGCTCTCATTAGTGAGCTCAACGAGTACAATTGGCTCTTGGATGGTCTCGAAGGCACGGACGACGACGCAGCTGAGACAGTCGGAAATCTCACTCCGGCCGTCCTCGGATACATCTACGAAAAGTTCGTCATTTCAGTGAGTAAGATCGGCGACGATGTCCGTCTGAGCGATTTGGGCGCGTCCGAGCGAAACGACCTCCTGTCCGAGGGTAACAGTGAGGTCGGCGCGTACTACACCGGTGAGGACATAACCGATTTCAAGGCTCGTCGTGCGTTGTGGGAGGGTGTACTGGAGAAGGTCGATCAGGACCTCGCCGAAGGAACAGCCCCTGTTGAGCTTCGTTCCGACGACCTCTACCGACCCGGAGAAGACCGATCTGCGGAAATCGAGTCGACTCAGAAAGGCGGGTTTGATATCCTCTATGAGAAGTACAGGAGCTCTCCAGAAGTACTGCAGTATTTGGATTCAAAACTAACGGAGTTGAGGGTGTGTGACCCTGCTGTCGGAAGTGGCTCGTTCGCTCTTGCGGTGGCGAACACACTGTTCGAGTGGCGGTCGATGTGCCGACCCGATACGGACGAGTACGTTCTCCGGCGGCAGATCATCGCACAGAACATCTTCGGCGTGGACGTCCTCGAAGGGGCGACAGAAATCTGTAAGCTGCGTCTGTGGCTGTGGCTTATCAGCGCAACTCCAGTAGACACGACCGAGGGGACGGCCGTCGACGAACGTGACGAGATTCCACCCCTGCCGGACATCACCTTCAACATCCGAACCGGAAACAGCCTCCTCGGATTTACCGAAACCGCTGCTGTAGCCGGTCAACAGCACACTCTTGGCTCCACGACGATGGAGGACCGATTACGGAAGTACGGACAAGACGTTCGTAACTACAGGGAATCCGCTGACCCCGAGAGAGAGACGAAGCGAACGCTCGAACGCCGACACGACGAGCTAAAGAAAGACCTGGACGAGTGGTACGCAGGGGCTCAGAGTGACTCAAACAATAACCGCCTCACGATCGCTGACCACGTTGATGATGTTGGAGCCGCGTGGAATAGCCTGAATGCGGCTCCCCAGTCCTCCACGACGCTCAGCATCACCGTTCCGGACGGGATACCCGAAGCGATCGATGAGTACCTGGGGGAGCGGGGATTTACGACGTACAAATACAAGGCACGGTTAGACAGTCCGACACTCGAGAAACGGGGTGTCGAGACGATCTTCCACCGGTTCCGACAGCACTTCTCCGATCCTGAGGAGTGGAGCGTCCTCGTCGAACGTGAGTACGCTGAACAGGACTTTCGACGGGACAAGTTGAACGCGTGTCACTGGCCGCTCGAATTTCCGCTCGTATTCATAGAGAACGGAGGATTCGACGTCGTCATCAGCAATCCTCCCTATGGAGCTTCACTCAGCCCCGAAGAAGAGCCGTTGCTGAAAAACGAGGCTAATTACGAGTGTCAGGGGACGAACGACTCTTGTGAGTGGTTCTACGAACGGGCACTCGACCTCGCTCACGATCACGGTGTCATCTCCTACATCGTCAACAAAAGTATCGCCTTCTACAGTTCGTGGTCCGACATCCGCGAGAAACTACTGGAGGAGACCGAGTTCAAGCATGTTTTCGACGTCGGACTCGGGTTCGTCGGAGTAAACCTCGAAACCATCGCGATAGTCAATACTATGGGGGGTGACGGTCAGTCACGTATTCCTACTGTACACCGGAGCAGGGATCTTCGGAGTACAACTGCGAACCAGCCGGTCCACCTTGGATGGGTTGAGCAGGAATTCATGATGGATTCGAAAACCATCATTTTCCGACCCATAACGGACGAGCAGAGCGATGTCCTGGAAAGCCTGCGTTCCCACGACCGGCGTCTTGGTGACGTAATGTCTACCGAAGACACGACGAGGCAGTTGTACATTCCAGACAGCAAAAAGAAGAGACTCGATGAGGGGGACGATCACTACATCAACAAGAACCCGTGGGTACAGGAGTTCTACGTGGAAGACATTTGGCACAAGGATCTCAGTGACTACCGCGACTCCGTCGACGAATACGCCGTTCCGCGTGTCATGTTAAAGGTGCTCCGTGGAACTCGGCTCCGGGCCTGGATCGACGAAGGTGGAGACGTTGTAGGCACGGAGAAGCTCGTAAACGTCCCACTTGAGGAGAGTACCCCGGAAGAGATCGCGTTCGTATACGCTGCGTTAAACCACCCGTGTGCATCCTACTACCTCCAGAAGGCGATCTTCTCGGAAACCACCGAGAGCGCACGGGTGATGGACGGTCAGTACTCGAAACCGATTCCGATCCCGGAAGCGTCCACAGAAACTGAAATCACCGTCGCCCAGCTCGCGTGGGCGCTGACGTTGGCGAGACAACTGGACCACGACTCTACCCGTGACCTTTCGGAACGAGTGACGACCCTTCAGTCGGGACTCAATGCAATCCTCACTGGTCTTTACCTGAATGCGCAGCCGGAAACGATCACGCACTGGTGTGGTGCTGCCAACAGCGCCGGAACGGAGAGTGAACGCGTCCACGAGGTTTTCAGAGAGTTTTACAGCAAGCGGTTCGCTACGCGGAACGGGAACCCAGAGCAGTGTTGGGACGAGATTGAGGCAGTAGTGGATTCGACCGTAGATATGGTTTCGGAGTGGGAGACGGACCAACTCTTGGGATCACACGAAATGGCGGTAGTCGAGGACGTCCTGTAGAGGGTGGAAAAGGCGGCTACCGAAGCGTCCGGGGATCGCTACTGCTTTCTCGGTTGATTCGCCGGAACCAGTCGCTAAACGCGTCCCAGCTCATACCGCCTTCGGATTCCGGGATCGGGCGGGTTTCGATCGGAGTAGCATCGGAGTCATCGAACGCGGCGTCGAGGTCGATGTCGGTGACCTGCAGTACGTGGGCGCCCTTGCCCTTTGCAATGTAGTAGTACACCTTCTCCTCCGCATCGGTTCCAGGAGGAATTCGAACGTAAGGCTGCGGGAGACAGTTGTCCGGAACACCGTCTTCTGTTTCGGCCTCTTTGACGGAGTAATTCACGAGAAAGAGCACGCCGCCAAGCTCTTGGGTCAACTGCCAGAGTGAGACGAATTTCCGCCCGTTTCGGTGCCAGTAGTTGTTCGGATGGCTCTCGTCGATGGCTAATATCTCGCGCCACTTGTACGGCGGATCAGTAAAGGGACCCCCCAGTTTCAGGAATTCGAACACGACCCATCCCATCTCCGGATGGTTCACCAGTCGTTCCACGTTCACGCCGAAGGTAGGATCATCACCCAGCGCCTCCTTCACGAACAGAACCTCCGTCGCGTCTTCCTTGGCGAGTTTCTTACTAGGCATTCTCTGAACGATGCGGGCAAGCCAACATAATACTAGGCGTTGATATGAGTAGATAGACAATAGGAATTTACTAATTACATTCTTCTTTGTTGATTGGAAGGGCTGATACTCTTGCCACAGCTGTTCACTCTCCCCGACACAGTATGGGAGGTGAGCTCGCCCACGAACTGCCACAAACGAACTCGATGTTCACGGGGATCGCTGGCTTCGCTGCGCTCCAAGACGTCCATTGGACGCTGGACAGAATTCCGGGTGGCTGCAGCCTGGCGAAATCGAGTTTACCCGGAGCAGTTCTCCACTACTAGCTCCGTGAAGTACCACGGGCGCGGTGGCCCGTAGCCTCGTCGTTTGGCCTCTCCCCGAAACGGGAGCGTAACGGCAGCAGACGAACGTAATTCCCGCTGTACTTGCGGAGCAATCGAAACGAGCCGCGACCTGCAAAACGTACTCCGTTCGAGCACTACCACGGACTGAGGGGAGTCAACTGCCTAGTACTGGTCCTGGAAGTGGTTGACCGCGTCGAAGAACTCCTCACGCTTGCGCTCGAGGAACATGAAGTGTGTTCCACCGGCGATCTCGGCGTACTGCTTCCGGTCGTCTTCGGCGCCGACGGCATCGTATAGATTCAGCGCACCCGCTCGGGAAATGGTTTCGTCGCTCGAGGGACGTACGACGAACGTCGGGTCGGTAATCTGTTCGGGGTGGTACTCCCTGTCCTGGACCACCAGCGGATTGATGATCGTCTCCGGCTCGTCCTCGATCGCCTGGTTGCTCTCGACGATCGCTTTCCAGACCGCGTCGAGTACCTCGTCGGCGGTGTACTCGTCGCCGCCGATCCACCGGTCAAGGTCGGCGTCGGTGGGAATTTCACCGGTCCACGCCTCGACGAACTCCTCGCGGGTGTGGGGCAGGTATGCCGGCCCGTCCGGGTCCGTGCCGACTTCGAGCGTGTCGAACGAACCCCCAGCAAGCGTAACCGTCGCGTAGTCCGGTTCGCCGAGCGCGTATACCGCGCGACCACGCCACGTGCCGCCCGAGAGGCCGACGTAGTGGATGCGATCGAAACCGCAGTCCTCACGAAGCCACCGGGTCACCTCGAGGAGATCCAGGGCTTCGCGTTCGAACGACAGCGGCGGCGCGTTCGCCTCCGGCTGGGACCGGAACTCGGCTGGGAGTTCCGTATCGCCGTACCCGCGCATGTCGGGCGCGAACGCTGCCAGTCCCTGGTCGGCCGCGTACCGCAGCCAGCCGAAGTCCTCGGCAACCGGTGGATCGAACATCGGGAGCGCACCGTAGGTCATTCCGTGGACGAAGATGACCGCCTCGTCGGGATCTGCAGCGGTCGTCCGCTCCCAGACTCGAAGCCGGTGGCAGTCGTCCATCGTCAGATCGTGGGCGGTTGGCTTCCACGAAGCTATCTCGCGGTCCTGCCTGCCGGCCCGTCGTTTGTCGTTCGTTCGCTCTGCCTCGTTTCGGTGGTCGTCCGCGCCCGTTGCCGCGCCAGCTGTCCCAAGAACCGCCGTCCCGGCCGTTCCGGCGAGGAACGCTCGTCTAGGGGTCGTTGTCCGGTCACTGTTGTCCGTCATGTCTCGGGAAAATGACTGTTTGAGAATACAATCATAGTACCTGTGTATTTCACGAACTGAGAAACTCCCGAACAGTGGTGAGCAACCCATCCGATCCCGATTCGGAGACCCCATTGGGGTCGACCGTGTCCTTCGTCTGTCGACCGCTTGCTGTACTGGCTGACGCGACGGGCGCTACCCGAATCTGGTTCTCGATTAGTGGGAGATACGCACCTGAAGAGGTGTACCTGTTGAACGATAACAGGGAGGCGTGATCCGTACGGACTGTTCGATTACCTTGTGATTTATCCTCATAGTAATCGCTTTCGAGGTTCTTGCCGCAACAAGACGGCAATACGATATCGAACAGTGCTGTCTGGAACCGTCTTCTCTGTGAAAAATTGCGTTCCCGGCGACGCCGTACATGCACGAAGTTGCTATCGAAAGTTGCGCAGATCCGGATTTCCCGTCCCGATGGCTCCAGTTCGTTGGTCGTAGAACGGTTATCGATCCCAAACCGGAAGCGGCGAAACGTGGCTTTGGGGGAGACACCCGTCGGCGGTTCCGTTCCAACACCTCTCCGAGACTATTTCACTCAAGTTTGCAATCATTATTTGTGTCTGCCCCACCAAGGGTGAGGCATGCCCCACGATCAGGATGTCGAGGGAGATACGTCCGACATTAGCTCCGAGTACGAGTGTCTCCAATGTGGGAAAATCGTTCGGGCCGAAACCAGTCCGGGAGAGTGCGCCGAGTGCGGGGGTGAGTTCCAAAACCGTGCGAAATCGCTCGAGTAGGAGTCCGACATCGAGCGCTCCCTGACGAGCATCCCGGTCCGCTGTTACTCGGAGAGTGTTACGTGAACGTCGCCAGTACCCGAGACGACGACGTCATATCCTGCATACTCGAAGGAGATCGATTGCAGACCGGACTCTCGATCGCAGTCGATCAGTTCGTTCAGCGCTTCCGGATTGATCGCCTCGTGGAGGGGCGGCAACTCGAGTGGATCCGTTCCAGCAGCGTCGGCAACTGCAACAACGACAGCAACAACTGGCGTCATCCCCTGATTCGGTACCGACGGAGCGTTCGTGGTCTGAACGGACGCGTTTGACATAGCACGGACTGCCACATACCTGTATAAACTACTTTCCAAACAGCTTTCCGGTTTCTAACCCTCGTTCGTTCGGCGTTCGTTGACCCGAAACCGTGGGCTTTCGCCTGTAACGCGACGGATGAACGCCACGGTCACCCGTTTCGATCACACCCCATCCGATTCGGTCATCCCCTTTGGCGGGGCGACGGTGAGTGTGTTTCTGACGAGGTTGTCCGTCGCACGACGCAGCCGCTGGGAGACGGAGTTCGTCGAAACCCCCAGCTCCGTCGCAAGCTCCTCGATCTGGGTCTCGCGGGGGACGTCGAAGTAACCCATCTCCTGGGCGACCGTGAGCACCTCCCGCTGGCTTGGAGTGAGGTCGTACCGCCGCTCTTTCGGCCCGATTCCTCGGTGTAGACGCTGGAGCTCGAACATGTAGTCTCGTTTCTGGAAGTGAGCCTGGAACTCCTCGAGGACGGTCTGGTCGACGAACTTCAACTTGAGATACCAGCGACCGTCCTTCGCTTCGGCCTCCTGCATGATCCCGCGCTGGTCGACGATTTCGTCGATCAGCTGCTGGATTTCCTCGCTCCAGTGGACGTTGAAGTACCCGGTTCCGTCGGCGAGGTTGAGCGTTCGGACCGTCTCGATATCGGGATCGTTCTCGAGGACGCTCCCGACGTCCTCGATGTCGTCGCTTGTCACCCACAGGAACGGCATCACCCACTCGCGGCTGTGGGTCGCGAGCCGTTCGATTTCGACGGTCGCGTCGGGCACGGCCTCGAGGGTGTGGTCCAGTGCGAAGGCGTCGGCGGGAATCGTGAACTCGGCAACGACGCTCATACGCGTGTTCTCCGCTCGAGGAACTGAAAACCGTCACCTGCCACTGCAACAGACACGCGACGGCCCGAGCGACACACGACTGTCGGTGCTGGCGGTGTGGTGGCTCAGTCCGCTCGTCTGTACGCTTGCATCTTCTGTAGCGCCGATTCGGCTTCGGATCGATTCTGCTCGAGCCGACTCACCACCGACTCGGGGTGATCGAGCGTCTCGGCCAGCAGGATCAGTCGATCGAGCAGCGTGATTTCGATCCGTTCGTTGATCGTGCCGATCCCGATCGCGTCGAGATCGCGTAGCTCGTCGCTTTCGACCTCACTGACGAACTCGTCTTTCTCCGCGAGCAATCCCTCCATGATCGGACTGCCTCGCTCCTCGAGGGGAAGGTCGGTCAGTTCGAAGATCTCCTCGATTCGTGTGATCTGTGCGACCGTATCCTCCCTGTGGCCGGCGAACAGCTCCTGGATCTCCTCGCTGGCGGCCGCCTCGGAGAGGTCGCCGTTCAGATCGAGGATCTCCAGCTCCGCGTGGTACAGCTTCTGTAGCTCCCGCTCGAACATGTCCGCTTCAGTTCTGATACTCATAGGTTCTCCGTGATCGGTCGTACCGCGCTGCCCTCCATCCCAATCGGTCACTCCGCATCGACGACCAGCTCCCTGAGACAGTCTCGTGCGGCGTCGGTGTCGACGGCCTCGCTTTCCAGCAGGAGACACAGCTCCGCGGGCGACACCTCGTTTCCCGCCTTCAACTCCGCCACGATCGACGCGATCGGCGCGCGGGTCGCGTCGATCGAAATCGCGACGTCCTCGATGAGGATCTCGTCGCGCTTCCCGGCCGCGTCCACGGCCTCCCGCAGGAGCCGTTCCGCAGTCGACTCGGTTCCGTGCGAGCACTCTTCGAGCATCGTCTCCGTGATCCCCGCGTTGTACAGGATGAAAGCGAGCCCGTCACGGAGTCCCGCTTCGAACTCATCGTCCGACTCATCGTCCTCGAGACACTCGAAGAGCTTCTCCCGTTCGGCGTCCTCGAGGTGCTCGAAGAGGATCGTGAAATCGAGAATCGTGTTGTGGACCCGCTTGCGGATATCGCGCCGGCGCTGGTAGCGTTGCTGTTTGGCGTGCTCACCTTCGTAGGACTTCTCTCCGGTGAGCCACCGACGATCCTCGGTCGTCAACATCGCGTTCTTTCGGTCCGTCATGGTTGCGTCGTGTTCGTTCGGCCACGGTCCTCCGGCATCGGTACTATATTCATCACATCCTATAAATAGGAATATATTTACCCAACCATCGTGACGTTATCCCATGCGTCGAGATGACGCCCCGATCGGTATGAAGATTGTGCTATTCACGAACGTGAGGCGACCGACCGCCGGCGATCGATCGACCGTCGGGAGCGATGGCTGACACGACGTCCGACGCGGCGAAAACGGAGTATCGCGGCCGTGCCACCCCCGCCAAACTCCTTGAGATCGCCAGGTACTTTCTCTTTATCGGCATCGTCGGCTTCGGCGGCCCGATGGTCCACATCGCAATGATGGAGGACGACCTCGTCGGCGAGGACGACACGGAGTGGACCGACCAGTCGGTGTTCATGGAGGGGCTCGCGATCTGTAATATGCTCCCGGGTCCGGCCTCGACCCAGCTGGGGATCTTCATGGGGTGGATCTACGCCGGAACCAAGGGGGCACTCGTCGCCGGCTTCTGTTTCATGCTGCCGACGTTCGTCCTCGTCGTCTTCTTGTCGTGGCTCTACTTCGCCTACCAGCAGGTGCCCGCGGTCGAGGCGGTGTTCTACAGAGATACAGCGAGAGTGCCTCGGGGCTTGTCCCCGAGGTACTTCACGGTGGCGGGCTCGTACTGATCCGTTCATCGAGACCGTGGTCAGCGAGTTCGGCTGGATGACCGGGCGTGAGTTCGTCGATGTCCACGAGAGCATCGCGATCGGCCAGCTCTCTCCGGCCCGGTCGTGATGACGACGGCCTTCGTCGGCTACAAGCTCCTGCTTGACGTCTCGGGCGGAATCGTCGTCGTCACCGTGATCGGCGCGCTCGTGGCAACGATCGGCGCCTTCGGCCCCTCGTTTGCGTTCATCATCGGCTTCTTTCCCTACTTCGCGAAGGTCCGGAAGAACGCCCTCGTCCAGACTGCCCTGGTCGCCGTCAACGCCGCCGTGATCGGGGCGATTCTCGGCGCGACGGTCATCCTCGCCGAGGAGTCGTTCCTCGTCGAGCAGCCGACCGTCCCGGTTCCGGTCGCCGGAGCGGTCCTCGATCTGTTCGTCGTGTTGCTGGCGCTTGTCACCTACTGGCTGTTCGTTCGCGGCGTCCACGCCGCGTACCTCATCGCTGCCGGCGCGCGGTCGGCGTCGGGGCGTTCTTCTTCCTGTAGCACCCACCGCCCCGAGTACGATCGAAGAATCACGAGTGAGGTATAGCAAAATGTATTTACCCGGCTATCAAATGCGACTGCTAGATGAGCACGGAACGTGAATCCGTCGATCTCTTCGGACCGTTTCGGCAGTTCTTCTCGCTCCAGCGGGACGTCCTGGTGCTCTCGCTGGCGATGTTCGCGTTCAGTCTCGGGTTCCAGATGACAAACCGGTTCCTTCCGGATTATCTGGTCTACCTGGGCGCGGGCGGGTTCGTCGTCGGGCTGTTCGCCACGCTGGGCAACGTGATCGGCGCGGTCTACCCCTACTACGGCGGGGTCGTCTCCGACCGCGTCGGGTCGCGGTACGCCCTAACTGTCTTTGGCTTTCTCTCGACCTTTGGCTTCGCGATCTGGCTGGGATCTGCATATATCCCGGCGATCGACCTCGGCGTCATCGTCCTCGAGCCGTGGGTGTGGGTGTTCGTCGGCCTCCTGCTGGCCCAGTGCTGGAAATCGTTCGGCATCGGTGGTCACTACGCGATCGTCAAACAGGCAACCGAGCCCAGCCGACTGGCGCAGGGCTTTGCCAGCACGGAGACGTTTCGGCGGACGGCGTTCCTGATCGCCCCGCTGATCGTCGCCGTCCTCGTCGCCGACGAGCTAATGCCCGGCTTTCTCTGGGTGCTCGTGATCGCGATCGTCTTCGCCGTCCTCGGAACGATCGCCCAACACCTGCTGTACGACCCCGACGCCGACTCGGTCGGCAAGGAGTTCGAGGGCGTCGGCCAGATCGTTGACGATCTGCGGGCGCTCCCGGATCCGTTGCGGCCGCTGCTGGTCGCCGACACGTTCGTCCGGTTTGCCAACGGGATGGTCTACGCCTTCTTTATCCTCGTCGTTACCCAGCTGCTCGAGATCGGACTGACCACGACCCTTCCCGTCGTCGGTACGATCGATCTCTCGCCTGCGGCCTTCTTCGGCGTCCTCCTGGGTGTCGAGATGCTGGTCGCGTTGCTGACGATGGCTCCGGCAGCGAAGATCGCCGAGTACGTCGGGCTCAAACCGGTCGTCGGGCTCGGATTCTTCGTCTATGCGATCTTCCCGGTACTGCTGATCTTCGGCCCCCAGTACGTCGGTGGACTTGACGAAACGTGGCTCCTGATCGCGCTCTTTGCCTTCTCCGGGCTGCGATTTGCCGGCCTGCCCGCTCACAAGGCGCTCGTGGTCGGCCCCGCTGAGAAGGGGGCTGGCGGCCGCGTGACGGGATCGTACTACCTGATCCGCGGCGCGATCGTGATCCCCAGCGGCGCGCTTGGCGGGTTCCTCTGGCAGTTCGTCGATCCCGAACTCTCCTTTACGATCGCGACGATCATCGGCATGATCGGCGTCGTCTACTTCGCGATCTTCGGCCAGGAGTTCGAGGCTTACCGGTAGCCCGCCGTCCGCATCGTCGCCGACCGCGGGTGGGCGCTCTCGCTTCTCACCCCTCTACATGCAGCTCCGACCACGGTCGCACCTCGCCGTCGTGCTCGTCCGCGAACGCCGACGCCTCCTCTCGATCCGAGAACGGCAGGAACTCCTCACCCATCGCTCCCTCGACTCCGCTGTCGACGACGTATGACAGCTCCGTCGCGTCGGCAAACGCCGACGCCTCGGCGTGGGTAGAGATATATCGCGTCCCCTCCCGCTCTTCGAGGCGGTAGTCGACGCTCGAGTAGTCGGTCGCGAAGGCCGCACGGAGCTCGTCACCCCGAGCGCGGCGTTCCTCGTGGACGGCGACGAGTTCGCGGAGACTGTCGAATTTTGCGGGACCGTCGTCCTCGCTCGCGTAGAAGAGCTGTCCGGCGGGACCGTGGTGGTCCGCGATCACCATCCCGCAGGCGTCACACGTCGCTCCGTCGTCGAGGGTGATCGGCTCGACCGACTCGTCGACGGCCGTCCCGTCGTCCCCGAGACAGCCGGACAGGCCGATCGTCGCTGCCGTCGCGAGCGTTCCGGCGCCGACGAGAACGCGGCGTCGCGGACACGTCATAGCCGTCGCCTCCGTATCGCGAGTGCCGCGAGGACAGTCGGAACGACGATCCAGGCGACGAGCGCTCCCATGAGCACCCCCGTCGAGAGGCCGGACTCGGCCAGCACCGTGGCGAAACCGGCGTCGCCGGCTGCGCCCAGCGTCCCGAGGACGAGCGCACGGAAGATTCCCGTCGGGTTCGCGAGCAACATCGCCGAGACGGCGGTCCCCGAGAGGTCGAAGGCGGCGACGATCCCGAGCCCGAGCAGGTCGTGGACGAGGACGAACCACGCCCAGATCAGCAGGGCAATCCCGAGCGCGTGGGTCTTCTCCCGGGCGAGCGTCGAGACGAGGACGGCGATCGCGAGGAAGACGAGCCCGAGCCCGACGGCCGCCAGCAGGAACTGGACGTAGGCGTCGAACCCGCCGAGGCCGAACTCGAGCAGCAGAAAGCTCCCGGCGATCCCGAACCCGAGGATCGTCGCGCTCGCGAGGACGACCGCCCGCCCGAGCAGGGTTCCGACGACGATCCAGGCCCGCTCGACGGGGAGCGCGAACAGGGTCCGGAGCCAGCCGCTCTCCTCGCGGCCGACGACGGCGTCGTAGCCGAACGCGAGCGCGACCAGCGGGACGAGGTAGACGGCGAGGACGGCCAGGCTCGCGACGGTCCGTTCGAACCCCTCGGGGCTGGCGTCCGAGCCGCTGAACGTCGTCAGCCCGAGCGCGAACGCGGCGAAGACGACGGTGAGCGCGATCGCCCACCGTCCGCGGACCGCGAGCCGATACTCGGTTTCGGCGACGACCAGCAGCTGTCGGTACCAGTCGCCCGACTCGCTCGTTCGACCGAGCCCGGCGTCGGCTATCGTCCCGTAGCCGCCGTCGGCTCTCGGTCGCGGCTCGTCCTCGTCGCCTTCCGTCCGTCGCCGGGCCGCCTGTGGGTCCGTCATCGCGCGTTCACCTCCGCCGTCTCGGTCGGTTCGTCGACCGCTCCGCCGTCGTTCGTCCCGGTCGTCACACTGTCGCCCTCGCTCTCGTCCTCGCCAGCCGCGAGCGCCTCGTGAAACGCCGCCTCGAGTCCCGGCTCGCGGACTTCGAAGCGATCGATCAGGTCGGACTCGAGGGCTCCCGAGAGCGCGAGGGCGTCCTCGCGCTCGCAGACGACCGCGATCTCTCCGCCGGAGTTGGTCACCTCGCCGTACTCTCCGGCGGTCTCGAGGACCCGCGTCCGATCCCGTTCGCTCGCGGGCCGGACGGTGACGGTGACGCCGTCGCCCGCCGCCCGCAGCTCGTCGACGGCGCCGACAGCGCGGAGCTCGCCGTCCTCGAGGACGGCGACCGCGTCGCAGAGCCGTTCGACCTCGCTCAGGACGTGCGATGAGAGCACGACGGTTGCGTCGGTCTCGCGGTCGAGTCGCTCGATGATCTCGTGGAAGGTGGCGACGCCGCGGGGATCGAGTCCCGCCGTCGGCTCGTCGAGGACGAGCACGGGCGGTTCGGCGAGCAGCGCCGACGCGAGCCCGAGGCGCCGTCCCATCCCGTTAGAGTAGCCCTCGACGGCCCGGTCGGCCGCGTCGGTCAGCCCGACGATTTCGAGAGTGTCGTCGATACGTTCCTTGCGAACGCCGAGCCCGCGGATGCGGGCGTGGACCGAGAGCACCTCGCGCCCGGTCATCGATGGTGGGAACCCGGCGTGCTCGGGCAGAAAGGCGACCCGCTCGCGGACGCGGTGGCCCGCCCGTTCGACGTCGATCCCGCCGACTTCGATCCGCCCGGCGTCCGGGCTGTCGTGCCCGACCAGCAGCTCGAAGAGGGTCGTCTTTCCCGCGCCGTTCGTCCCGAGGACGCCGAACGTCGATCCGGACGGGATCTCGAAGGATGGCCCGTCCAGGGCGACGACGTCGCCGTAGCGTTTGTGTAGGTCAGTGATCGTGATCTGCATAGTCGTCCCTCCGGTCGTCGTGTGGCGGTTCGGCGAGCGGTCGGTGGTCGACCACGCCGGGCGATTTGATGACGGGGAACGAGCTCTCGGCCATCCGGACCGCGTCGAACGCCGGGCTCTCGGCGAAGACGGCGGCCTGGGGCTGCTCGCGGACGAGCGTCTCGACGCTGCCCGCGGGCTGGTGGCGGGTTTCGCTGAGTCCGTCGCCGTCGAGGTCGACGGCCCGGGCGTCGGACCAGTAGTTGCCCCGGTCGGAGTCGTTCCAGGCGATCTGTGCGGTCGTCGGCGCGTACGCCGACTGGCCGTTCGCGACGAAGCTGTTGCCGACGACCAGTTCGTCGGAGCTGCCCGCGGTGAACTGGACGCCGACCTCGTTCTCGAGGACGAGGTTGTCGACGATCTCGTTGCCGTGGGCGTTGTAGACGTAGAACCCGTTGCGGTTGGCGACGACGGCGTTGTCCCGCAGCTCGGTACGGTCGACGTCCTTGACGAGGATGCCCTGGCCGCTCGGGCCGTCGTTGTTCGCCGCGACGTTGTCGACGATCGTCAGGTTCGCCGAGACCATGATCGCGAAGCCGACGTCGTTGTCGAAGGCGACGTTGCTCTCGAGGCGGTTGTCGTCGGAGTACATGTAGTGGACGCCGTAGCGCAGCTCCCACATCGTGTTCTGGGCGGCCTCGACGCCGTCGGACCACGAGAAGTAGATCCCGTCACGGACGGTCGTGATCTCGTTGGCCCGCAGCTCGGCGCCGTCGGCACGGTCGAGGTGGATCCCGTTACCCCGCTCGGACTCGGGGACGTCCTCGCGGCCGACGATCGTCGCCTCCTCGACGGTGACGTCCTCGGCTTCGCCGATCCAGACGCCGTAGGTCACATCGGTGAGTCGAACGTCAGTGAGCACCGACTCGGAGCCGTTGACGAGGACGCCGGCGTCCTCGTTTCCGCGGTCGTAGCCCGAGCCGCGGATCCACAGCTCCTCGAGGGTCACGTTCTCGGCCGCGACGTGTACGACGGTGTCCTCGTCGCCGCCGTCGATCAGCGCGCCCTCGCCCGCGGCCGCGAGCGTGATGTCGGGCGTCTCGATCGTCACGCGCTCCTCGAAGGCACCCTCGAGGACGACGGTGTCGCCGGGCTCAGCGGCGTCGACGGCGTCCCCGACGGAATCGAACTCCCGATCGTCGACGGTCGCGACGCCCGGCTCGTCGGGGGGTGTCTCCTCGCGGACGTCCGCGGCGTCGACGTCGGGCGTCCAGCGCTCGGCGACGTCCTCGCGATCGTCGGCGTCGTCGGTCGCGGCGACGGCGGCTGCTGCAAGCGAGACGACGAGCATCGCCGCGGCGGCGACGGCGAACCAGCGCTCGCGGTCAGTCATCGCGGCTCACCTCGGCATCGGGATCGGGATCGATGTCGCCCGCGGCGGTCGGCCGTGGCTCGTCGTTTCGGTCGCGTCGGTTCCGAATCCACGTTCGAGCCCGCTCGAGACGGGTCACGACGAGCGTCGGTGCGTCGCCGACGGTCGCCGCCGAGTCCCGGAACGCGTAGGCCGCGACCAGCAACGCGATCGCGACCAGCGCGAGGTAGCCGCCGGGACCGAACCAGGCGAGCCCGCTGATGTTGGCGATCTCGTAGGAGCCGAGCAGCGGCGGCGTGAATCCGTCGATGCCGCGCATCGGCGCGTTGGGATCGAGCGCGTGGCCAGCCTGGTAGAGTCGGTACTGGATCAGCGCGAACATCGTAACGAACACCGCTATCGTTCCGGCGAGCTGGGCGGTCAGGCCGAGCTTCAGCTTCCGGACCGTCGGCGCGAGCGCAACGAACACACCCGCTGCAGCGACGGCGACGAACGCGAGCGGCCCGATCGACCACTCGGGGACCGCGATCGCGTTCGGGTGGACGTCGTAGTTGGGGTCGAGATACACCGGATCGGGGTAGTAGAACCCGACGTAGTGGTTGAGCGCCTGCGTTTCCGCGACGTCGCCCTCGAGACGGGGGTACGCGTACAGCTCGACGAACAGCCCGTCAGGGTACTGGGGGGCCTCGAGCGTGATCCGCCACATCGGTACGGCGATCGCGACGAGTAACAGCGCCGCCGCTGCGAGCGGGAGCGCGCGACGGAGTTCGGATAGTTTGTTGATCTTTGACATGGCGGATAGATGGGGGTGTGGTCAGTCGGCCGGTTCGACCAGCAGCCGCGAGCGCATCTCGAGGTGGAGTGCGCTACAGAAGTACGCACAGTAGATCCAGTAGACGCCGGGCTCGTCGGCCGTGAACGTCACCTCGCGGGTCTCCTGTGGTGCCAGCTTCACGTTGACGTCGTGCTGTGGAATCGCGACCGAGTGGATGATGTCTTCCTCCTGCTCGATGTTGGTCGATCTGATGGTGACCTCGTCGCCCTCCTGGACGGTGATATCGTCGAAGCCGAAGTGGTTGCGCTGGTTGTACATCTCGATGTGGACCTGGTCCCCGTCGCGCTCGATGAAGTTCTCCTCGTCGTCGGGCGAGATGAAATCCAGCTCGAGGTCGTCGGGATCGTACACGCTGGCGGGATCGAGGCGGTCGGCCCGGACGATCGAGGCGTCGTGGGGCTCGGGGTAGGCTGGCGTGTCCTTGACGAGCTCCATCCCGGCGTCGTCGTCGCCGATGTAGAACAGCTGGTCGTTCTCGGGAAACACGGGCCCCACGGGGAGGAACCGATCCTTCGAGAGCTTGTTCAGCACGATCAGCCAGTCACCCTGCGGGTCGCCGGTGTAGGACTCGGCGGCGATCAGGTGACCCGGACTGTAGTGAACGTCGTGTTTCTCGATCACCGGGTCCTCCGACCCCATCTCGGCGTCGACGGCGGCCTCGATGTCCCACTTGACGACCTGGGAGTCGACGAACAGCGTCGTGTAGGCGTGGCCGCGGCCGTCGTAGGCCGTATGAAGCGGGCCGTTCCCGACGTTGACCCGGCCGACAACGGCGTCGTTGGGATCGTCGACTTCGTTCAGCCGATCGATCTCGATGACCGTACACGTGGGATCGAGCTTCCCGGAGGCGATCGCGTACCGTCCGTCCGGCGTGACGCTTACCCCGTGGGGGTTCGTCGGGACGTCGACGTACCGCACCAGGGGTTCGTCCCCGTCGTTGAGCGGGCTGTCCTCGGTCCCGTCGACCACCGGGACGCCGTTGATCTCCTCGTACTCGCCGGCGTCGACGGCGTCCTCGATGCGGGGGATGTTAAAGGCGACCACGTAGTCGGTGTCGGCCGCCGTCATCTCCTGTTCGGTGACGCCCTCCTCGCTGTTGTAGCTGGTCGTGAAGAACCACTCGCCCTCCTTGCCGGAGTCGCCGTTGTCGAGGTTGCAGTCGACCATCACGTCCCACTCGTGGTCGAACGGGTCCGCCGACATCGCCGAGAGCGTCGACCCGTACTCGCTCGGATCGTCGAGGTCCCGCCCGTCGTTCGGAATCGGGACGCGGAGTTCGCCGACGCCGAAGACGAGTCGCGTATCGGGCATCAGCGCGCAGGCGCCGTGGGTTCCCTGGTGGTTCGGCAGGTCGATGATCGCGTCCGTCTCGAAGTACTCGAGATCGATCCGGGCCATCCGGCCGTTGGCCTTGTCGTTGACGAACAGCCACTCGCCGTCGTAGGTGTTGTCGGTCTGACTGACTCGGGGGTGGTGGGTATCACCCCACGTGTAGCCACCCGAGTTCTGGAGCATCTCGTGGGTTTCGTCGTCGAACCCGTAGCCGCGCGCGCTCTCGACGTTGAACACCGGGATGCGCATGAGCTGGCGCATCGAGGGAACGCCGTAGACGCGAATGTCGCCGGAGTGGCCGCCCGAGAGGAACGCGTAGTAGTCGTCGTGTTCGCCGGGCGGGACCTCCGTGTCGACGTCGGCTGCCGAAGTCTGGTCGTCGCCGCTAAGCAGTCCCGTACAGCCCGCGAGCGACCCCATCATCCCGGTCGCGGCGCCCGCGACCATGAAGTCCCGCCGCGGAATCCGCGCGAAGAGGGGATCGCGTTCGTCCCCCGCTGTCGTGTCGGTCGATCGCTCGTCGCTGGTCGGTTCGGTCGCGTGTTGGTTCGTCATTGGCTTGGGTCGTGTCGCGTCGGCGTGTGGTTACTGCACCTGTACAGGTCACACTTGGATCGGGACGACGTTATGGCTGCTTCAGATTCCCGTTCAACGGTAATACGCGGGAACAGGTTCGGCCGAAACGACACGTATCGAGCCGGCGTAGCTCTCCGGAGCAAACAGACCGAGTGCGGAACTGTCGATCGACGGACTCCCCCGAAGGAGGCGAGCGCTCGCCGACCGTGTCGACCCACCGCTGCGACCGCTCGGACCGCTAGCGCATCCTCAACACCACTCCTCGTACTGGTGGACGCGCGCCGGGTTCAGCGGCTCCGGCTCCCGGTCCGTCCCGTCGTACGCCTCGCGGTGGCGCTCGTATGGGATCCCGACGTCGCCGTCGGGATCGAACTCTCGGGGCATGAGCGCCTTCGCTCGCCGTCGATTCCAGTCCGCCAGTCGCTCGAGCGTCTCTGGACGATCGATCGCGGTCGTCTCGAGCGCGTCGCTCGCCCGCTTCCAGGCGCGCCGTCCGTTTTCGGTGCGAACGATCGCCGTGGTCGTTCCGGGATCGGTGCCGACGTTACCGACGCTGAGGTCGGCCGCGGCGCCGACGAAATCCGCACATTCGTCACAGCCGCGCAGCCCCGCCGCGTCGAACGCGTCGACGTCGGCCTCGAGGACGCTCTCGCCGTCGGCGTCGAACGCGGAGAGGACGCCCTCGGAGATGTCCAGGCGCTCGATCTCGTTCGGGTCGAGGTCGTACCCCTCGAGACTCGAGCGCAGCCGATCGTACTCGAAGCTGCGGGTACACAGCAGGGCGACCGTCAGCGAGATCGGATCGGCGGGCGCGTGGTCGTACCGATCGAGTGCGGTGGCGCCCTGGATCATACACGGCGTCCCGACGAGCGCGAGCTCTGCCGTCTCTGGGTCGAGCTCGCTCGCCGCGAGCAGGTCATCGAGCTCGCCCAGTCCCATCGTCTGGTTGTAGCTGCTGCCCGCGGCCGCGAGCAGTTCCTCGCGGGAAGTCGCCAGGAACGGAACGCCCCGAAGGGGCTCGTCCTTGCTCTCGCGAGCGACCACCGCTCCGTCGAGCTCGTCCCGTTCGATCAGCTCGGCGAGCAGCGCCGTCACGACGCCCCCGTCCTGGCCGACGGCTGCCGCCTCGCCCGTCGCGCTGGCGGCGTACGTCTCCGGGGTCTCGAGCGCGCGTTCGTCCTCGAGCAGCCCGAGGACGCGCTCGTACCGGAGCCCGCTGCGGGGACAGAAGTCCCAACAGCGCGAGCAGCCGGTACACATCCGGACGAGCGTGGGACGGCGCTCCTCTTCGTCGATCCCGATCGAATCGGAGGGACAGGCCGCAACGCAGGAGGCACACTGCACGCAGCGGTCGGCCTCGATGACGGCCTCGTCGAGGTCTCGGAACCAGATCTTCCCCGGGGGTTCCGCGACGTCGTCGTTCAGTTCGCGGGGGTCGCCGCCGACGCCCTTGGGGTCGGGGACGGACGGGCGGTTGTCGGCCGCCATCTAGCTCACCTCCGTGCCGGCAGCAGGTGGTTTCGGCTCCGGCCGCTCGGCCAGTATCGTCCGCAGCTCGGCATCGGATTTGCGACGGCTCCACTCGGCGAACGACTCGTCCGCGCCGCTGTCGTCGTCGTAGGCCAGCACCGTCGCTCTGATCACGCTTGGGACGTCCTCGATCGGAACCTTTCCGACCAGCCAGTCGATGAACTCGTCGTCGGCGAGGTCGCCGCCGAGGCCGAGATCGGCCGCGCGGCCGGAGTCGAAGTCGTCGCGGTACACCTCGCCGCGCAGCCCCACGTCGCCGAGCTGGGGCTGGGCGCAGGAGGCCGAGCAGCCGGACATGTGGACGCGGATCCGCTCGTGCTCGTCCGCAATGCCGACCGCTTCGGCCCACTCGTCTAACTCGCGGGCCCACCTGATCGCCCGGTTTTTCGTCTCGATGATTCCGTAGGTACAGAACTCCCGGCCCGTGCAGGTGACGATTCCCCGGGTGAACGGGCCCGGATCTGGACCGTAGCGGTCGACGACCGCGCTGTCGAGGAAGGTCTCGAGGACGTCGTCCTCGAGGTGGGGAACGAGGACGTTCTGGTTCGGCGTGAGCCGGAGCTCGCCCTCGCTGAGCTCCGCCGCGAGTCCCGCGAGCTCGCGGAACTCGTTGCCGCCCATCCGTCCCGTGGGGACGTTCAGTCCGACGGAAGAACGGCCGTCGCTCTGGTCGTGGATCCCGACGTGGTCGTTGCGGTAGTCGGTCGTCAGCGACTCTCCCGCGGGTTCGAACTCGAAGTCGGCGTGGGACGCGAGCTCGTCGCGGAACCGCTCGACGCCCCACTCCTCGACGAGGAACCGCAGGCGGTTGACCGCGGTGTCGAGGTAGCTGCCGTGGTCCATGTAGAGGTCGGCCATCGCCTCGACGAGTTCGACGACCCGATCGGGCTCGACGAAGAGGTCGAGCTCCGAGGCGACCCGTGGCCCGTCGGAGAGTCCGCCACCGACCCGAACCGCGAACCCGTCGCGCCCGTCCTTGACCGCGGGTGTGAGCGCGAGGTCCTGGATCTGTGCGCGGGCGCAGTTCTCGTGACAGCCCGCGATACTGATCTTGAACTTCCGGGGGAGGTTGGCGTACTCGTGGTCGCCGAGGAACCGCTCGCAGATCCGCTCGACGATCGGTCGGACGTCGACGGTCTCGTTCGGGTCGATCCCCGCGGCTGGGCAGGCGACGACGTTGCGCACCGAGTTTCCGCAGGCCTGCATCGTCTCGAGACCGACGTCCTCGTACCGGGACCAGATCTCGTCGATGTCCTCGATCCGGATCCAGTGGAGCTGGATGTCCTGTCGGGTCGTGACGTCGAGGTAGCCGTCGCCGAAGACGGGGTTCTGGTCGACGCCGCCGTACGCCTCGGGCGCACGGGCGAACTCGTCGGCGACCTCGCCGATCGTCGCGGCCTGTTCGGCGGTGAGGACTCCGCCCGGGGCCCGCGTCCGGAGCATGAAGTAGCCCTCCTGTTTCTGGTGGTAGAGCCCGATCAGCTTCAGGCGATTGAGGACGTCCTCGCCCAGCTCCGCGACCATCGCGTCGAACCCGCCCGCGTCGGCGTAGGCCCGGACCTGGCGCTTGAGTTCGACGGGGTCCCACTCGGGGGCCTCGGCGCGCACCCAGTCGGTCAGGCTCCCCTCGTAGAACGCGACGTCCTCGTAGCCGAGGTCGCGGAGCACGACGTACGTGTGGCTCAGCCGCCGGGCCGTGTTACAGTAGAGGACGATCCGTTCATCGCGGCGGATCCCCTTCTTGGTGAGCAGCGCCTCGAGCTCATCGTTGGGTTTCAGCCGCCCGGTGTCGTCCTCGAGGAGGTCCTCCCACCCGAGCTGGACCGCACCCGGAACGTGAGACTGCGCGTACTCGGCGGCGCTTCGGGTGTCGACGACGACGGCGTCACCCTCGACGGCTGTCTCGACGTCCTCGCGGTCGACGAGCGGCGCGTCGGCCCGCAGCGTGGCGTCATACGCGGTCGGCTCGGGATCGGGGTCGGCCTCGCTCAGTTCGCCGTCCTCGTCGGTCCAGGCCTCGAGTCCGCCATCGAGCAGGTAGAGGCCGCCCTCGTGGCCGTAGACGGCGGCGGTAAGCAGGAACCGGGCCGCGTCGACGCCGTTCGCGTCGTCGACCGCGACGATCGGATCCTCGGAGGCGATCCCGGCCTCGCCCAGCGCCGTCCCGAAGGTCTCGGCGCCGGGCAGCTTTCCGACCGCGACGCTGCTCGGATCCCGAAACGTCTCGGTCGGTACGTTTACCGATCCCGGAACGTGGCCGAGGGTCGCGTAGTCACGCTGCGAGCGAACATCGACGACCGTTACCGACTCGCGGTGGGCCGCGAGCCAGGACGGGTCGACGACGGTCGGGGTGCTCACGGGCGACCACCCGTCTCGTGGTGGGGTGGCTGCCTCGGCGCGAGCGGTGGCGTCTCCGCGGACGCCGTCCGCCGTTCGGTTCGGTCTCCGCGCGGAACTGGATCGATCATGTCGTACCCAGGGATTGACGCGAGGGCCCCTTTCAGCTACGCGTACGGGTAACGGCTGCCGTCGCTCCGAAACGACGGCAGCCAGCCGTCGCAGACACTGACGACGACCCGTCCCGTCATACGAACCGATCTTATCTCTCGATTCGGATCCGATCTCCCGACAGCGACCTCGACGCGCCCGTTCTCTGCGGTAGGGGTTCGGTCGTCGGACCCGGCAGCGGTTTCCGGAACCTGGCTGACAGTTCGTTCGGCAGGGCTCTCCCGCTCGTGGCGCGTCGATCGACGCCTCACTGTTCCGTTTCTATACGTTGATCTCATGAACGAACGTCTACGTATACGTTCGCAAGTATGTCAGTTTCGAACTAGTAGCCGCTCAAGGGGAAACTATAGGTGGATTGTAGTCCCAGTTTCGATAGCAATCCATGGTTTCACCAGGGGAGTTCCGACTGATCGATGCGCTGCTCGAGGACGGCGCGTTCGAGCCCGACGTCGACGAGGACGGCTCGGTGAGCTACGACGCGGTCGCCCAGTTGCTCGACGACCCCGACGACGAGCCGTCGGCGGTCCTCGAGCAGTTTGCCACGCGTGGCGTCCTGAACGACGAGTTCGTCTCGAAGGTGTACGTCTGTCCCGACTGTGCGACCGAGGGACTGCAGTACACGACCGTCTGTCCGGCCTGTGGCGACCCACGGGCCGTCGAGACGGCGGTCATCGAACACGTCTGTGGCCACACCGGACCCGAGTCGGAGTTCGAATCCGAGGACGGCTATCGGTGTCCGGACTGTGAACAGGACCTCGAGTCGGTTGATATCGAGAAGAAACACCGGTACAGCTGCCGGGCGTGCCCGGAGTCGTTCGACGTACCCGACGACCGGCTCCGCTGCCGGGAGTGTGAATCGCTGTTCCCGCCCCTCGAGACGATCGAGCGAGTCCTGTACCGCTACAGCCTCACCGACGAGGGTGAGGCCTGGCTCGAGCACCAGCGGGCGGCCCGGGAGACCGCCGCAGCGGTCCTCGAAGAGCGTCGCTTCGAGACCGAGATCGACACCGTCGTCGACGAGGGGTCACGCCCAGTTCACGTCCTCGCCGAGGATCGGCTGATGGGTGATCGACGAATCGTCGCGATCTCCGAGACCCCGGAGGCCGAGACCGTCGACGCGTTCGCCGCGTTCGCGGAGTCGGTCGACGCTCACCCGGTCGTCGTTACGACCTCGGGGACCGTCCAGCGCGAGGTCGCCGAACGCGCGGAGCGATCGGAGCTGACGGTGCTCGCGTTCGACGAGAGCGGCGAGGGATCGCTCGTGCCGGAGTACGAGACGACCGACAGCGTCGGCGGCCACCGAACCGGACTGTTCCAGCGGCTCACCGCAGCCCTCGAGGTTCCGAGCCGGGGCAGCCGCCAGTAGCGCCGTCCTCGCGCGCTCTGGGATTCGAGAGCCGACGAACGCCAGATGTCGCGTCGGTGTCCGGGCACCGTCTCCGCGTTCGATCCGGAGCGACGGTGACGCGATCCTCTCCCGACCCAGTCCCGTCTCAACCCTGCCATAGCTCGTTGACATGATGGCTGTCGATCGACGGTCGGTCCCACACATCATCCTGCGGTTTCCTGTCAGATAGTGTCGTGAAAGAAACGGCACAGATTGATGATCGTGGCGCGCCTAGCGAGTAGTGACCCGGGGAGCGTCTGGAGGGGGCTGGTTCCCGCCGGCGGCGGGCCTCACGGTCCCTGGATTTCCAGCCGAATGACTACGAACACGAGAGACGGGGCTCACCCATCCATCGGCTCCGCACGCGAGGTCGCGCTGATCGACGAGCCGACGATCCGTCGGCTCGAGGACGGCGACCGGGAGCGCTCGGGCTGCCGGTTCGCGGCGGTCGCCCGCTCGCTCGAGGAGCGGTCGGTTCCGAACACGCGGTTCGATCTCCCGGTGACCCGCGTCGCCTACGTCGACGCGAGCGGCCGCTACGGAATCGAACGGGAGTACTTCGGCCACCGCGAAAACTGGCAGGGGGTTCCACGGACGGTCGTCGTCACGACGGATAGCGCACGTGTCGTCCGCGAACTCCCCGAGAAACACCGCGAGCGGTACCGACCGATTCTGGACAGTTACGAGCGCGTCCTCGAGGGTGAGGAATAACCGCGTCCCCCGGCACTGGATCGCACACCGGCTTCGGTCGCCGACGTTCACGACGATCTGACCGTCCCGATTTCCGGTAACAGGGTACTTTCCCCTCCCCGCTCCTGTATTCCGATATGCAAGGGCTGCGCTGGCTCCAGATGAGCGCTGACGAGATCGACGAGTTCCTCGGACAGGGTGGGATCGGCGTCGTCTCCTTTCCGTCAGGAGCGGAGAACCCACCGGTCTCGATACCGGTGTCGTACGGCTACAATCCGGACGAGCGGGCGTTTTACTACCGACTCTCCGTTCCGCAGGGGAGCCGAAAGGCGGATCTCATCGATCGATCCGTTTCGTTCGTCGTCCACCGGGAGACCGACGAGGGGTGGCGAAGCGTCGTCGCCGAGGGCCGGTTCGAGGAGATCGACGAAGCGCCGTTCGAGCCCGGTGACATTCACGGGATGTGGGCCGTCGAAATTCCGCTCGTCGAGATCTTCGAACGGCCCCCGAAGGAGGTGACGTTTCGCTTTTTCCGCCTCGAGCCCGAGACGCTGTCGGGACGCAAGGAGGTCCGAACGGAGTCCTGATACAGTCCGCTGGAAGTCAGTTCCGGAACGACCGGGCGTCGTCCCGCGGTCGCTCCGGGGACCTGTTCCAGCGAACCCTATGATTCGACTCGCTCACTCCAGCCGGGCGTCGACGATCCGCAGTCGCCCCCAGTCGCCGTTCCACTCCCGCTCGACCGTGAGCGCGATCGGACGTTCCATGTGGGGGCCGTCGGTGACGATCGTCTCGAACGCGCCGTCCTCGCCCAGGAGGTGGACGCCGTGCTCGCGGCCGAGCGCCTCCAGCTCGATCAGGGCGTTCCGATCGAGGCGTCGGCCGAGCCAGCGCTCGTCGAATCCGGGTGCGGATACCTCGACGATCACGATCTCGAGACCGCCGTCGATCATCTCCGTCGCGAGCGCCCGCGGCTCCGCCCGCCACAGCGGCGCGAGAAACGTACAGCCCAGTCCGTCACAGAGCGATCGCAGACGGTCGACCTGGAACTCGTTTCCGACGACGCCGGCGACGACACCGGCGAGCCCGCCGTCGAACTCGTCGTCGAGCCGTTCGAGCACCACTTCCAGCGACTCGAACTCCTCGGTACCGTCAGTTGCGGACGATCGCCCGGTCGCTCGCAGATCGGGCGGTTCGAGATCAGTTGCGGGAAGCCCTGCGTCGACTATCGGGATGCCGATGCTCCGCGCAGCCAGCCGTGTAACCGCCGTTGCGGGAGCGTGGTACGCGTGACTGCCCTCCGGGGGACGAACGATGACGAGCCGCCGAACGTCGCGACCTGCCTCTAGCGCCCGGTGTAGCGCCCACGAGGAGTCCTTGCCGCCGGAAAACAGCGCGATCCAGCCGCCCTCCGATGCGACCATGCGAGTTCCTTCGTCGCCGCCGAACAAATACGTGGTGAGCGCGACCGCTCGCGCCGGCAGGACTATCACGGAGTCGATCGTGGCGTCGCCCATGCAGATCGACGTTCGAACGAACGAGCGAGTCGATATCGTCGACGTCACCGCCGACGTCGCCGAGGCGGTCCCTGCCGATCTCGAGGACGGGCTCTGTACTGCGTCCGTTCCGCACACGACGGCCGGCGTGATCGTCAACGAACGCGAGGACCGACTTCTCTCGGATATCGAGGACGCGCTCGAACGACTCGTCCCCCGCGGGGAGACGTACGCTCACGACGCGATCGACGACAACGCGGACGCCCACCTGCGCGCGACGCTGCTTGGCGAGAGCGTTACGGTTCCCATCGTCGACGGCGAGCTCGCACTCGGGACCTGGCAGGCGATCCTGTTCGTCGACTGTGACGGGCCCAGACGGCGTCGGCTCCGAGTGACGACCGTCTCGGGGTGACGTTCCGAGACGAGCCGTCCGCAACGCCGGGTGGACGACCGATCACCGAACTCGTCGAATTCGCGGAGTTCATCGAGGAGCTGGTGGCGATCTACGAACAGGAGGGCCGGTTCCTCCAAGAAGGGGCGCGAGTCGACGAGCGTCCGCAGACGGCCGCTCACGCGACGGTCGGTCACGACGCGGCGTCGCCTGGTTCGCTGGCTGCCTCGAGACAGTATCGGTGACCGCGACGACAACCTGGCGCTTTCGGAGGCCACACAGAACGAGGAGCTCCGGCTCGAGAGCCCCGCGTTCGACGACGGCGAGCGGATTCCCGACCAGTACGGACGGATCGATGAACGGCCGCGTCGTCGCCCGGATACAGCTCACCGGTAGCGACGAACCCGAAGAGCCAGCGGCGTCTCGCTCAGTACGGCGGCCGCTGCGCTCGAACGACGCTCGCGAGCTCCTGGTGTTCGTCGGCGAGCAGTTCGTTCAGGTCGTCGACGGTGATGATGCCGTCCAGTTCGCCGTCCGCGTCCGTCACGGGAAGGCGGCGGACGCCCCGTTCGCTCATCAGTTCCGTCGCCCGGTAGAACCCAGCGTCGTGGTCGATCGTCTGGAGATCGTCCGACATCACGTCCTCGGCGCTGAGATCGCCGGGATCGGCTCGCTCGGCGAGGACGTGGACCGTCAGATCGCGGTCCGTGACGATTCCGACGGGTTCGTCACCGTCGACGACGACGACGCTCCCGACGTCCTCGTCGCGCATCGTCGTCGCGAGCTCGTGAATCGGTGCTCCGGTCGTGGCAGTGACGACGTCGCTTCGTGCGAGAGCTTCGACTGGCATCGTTGTCCCGCTTCCAGAGCGAGCGACATAGTTGCTGGTGGCTGTGTCCGTGACCGTGTGTTCTCCCTGACGGTCGCTTCCCGACGAGGACGGTGTCTGCGAGGGGCGATCGCCTACACGGGGACCGATGGGACCGCGTTGCCAGTATTACCACCCCGTGGGAACTCCGGATGGGTACTTTACTGCCGCCCTCCAAAAGGAGAACCGACTGACAATGGGTGAGTGTCCGATCCGCGGTGACTGCGGAATCGTGCACCGGACGTGTGAGACGGACGAGGTCCTTCGCGTGCTCGCCAACGCACGCCGTCGCGAGATCGTCTCCGTACTGGAGGCGCTCGACGACAACTGGATCACGGTCGACGAACTGGCTCGCGCCGTCTCCACGACGGGCGACGAGTGGCGGGGCGAACTCCATCACGTTCATCTTCCGATGCTCCGGGACCTCGGAATCGTCGACTACGACCGCCACGGGGAGACGGTTCGATACTACCGCTGCGATCTCGTCTCGAGCGTCCTCGAAGCCGTCGATGCGGAGGTCCCGACGACTCAATAACACCGTCGTCTGCCTCGACTACAAGTACTCCGCGGGCGATCCTCACCGACCGAGGACCGTGGATAGGTTTTTCCTTGCCAGTCGGTGACTACTAACGTATGTCAGTCGACGAACTGCGGGAGTACGGACTGGCCGAGATGACCGATACCGAGATCCGGGACTTCCTGTCCGCTCAGAAGGTGGGCGTCCTCGGACTCCCCGACGAGGACGTCCCCTACCTCCTCCCGCTCTCGTTCGGTTACGACGGCGACTCTCGGCTCTACTTCACCTATCTGCTCGGATCGAGCAGCCGAAAGGAGACGCTGACCGAGACCACCGAGGCAGCGAGCTTCCTGGTCTTCTCGGCGGACACAATGTACAACTGGGAGAGTGTTCTCCTGACGGGACGAATCTCCGCCGTCTCGGAGTCCTCGTGGGACGAACTCGAGGAGGTACTGGCCGACGCGTGGCGTCCGGAACTGTTCGAGTCGGCGTCACTTTCCGGAGCGGTCGCAATCTACGAGTTCCGGATCGACGAGCAGACGGGAATCAAACACCAGGGGCTCCCGCCGGCGTTCGAGGCGACCGACGAGTGACGGCCCAGTTACCGAACGACCGTCACCGGTACCGGCGCGCGCCGGACGACCAGTTCTGCCACACTTCCGAGTAGCACTCTCGACGAGCCTCGGCGTCCGTGGCTGCCGATCACTCCCTCGTCGACGCCGTTGTCCTCGACGGACGAGACGATCTCTCGAGCCGGACGTCCGACGACCGATTCAGTCATAGGGGTTCACGTCAGGGACGGCGTCCAGCTGCGCGCCGCGCCGAGCGCCGGGACGACGTACCCGCTCACCGCGTTTCTCGAGGTTACCTCCGGCGGAAATCCGGAGCTCGGGCCGGGACTGTACCGGTACAATCCGGGAACCACACGCTCGAAGCGAAGCCGGACGCGCCCGTCCACGGCGAGCTCACGGCAGCCGCGCTCCGGGGTGGGGCGCGCTTCCAGGACGATATCGACGCCGTCGTCTCCCGCGGCGGTCGCGTCGACATGGTCGCGGAAGTTCTTGACGAGGTCAGGGCCCCTATCCTGTTCATCGTCGGCGGGAACGACACACAAGTGCTCGAGCCCAACCGCGAGGGGCCCGATCGGCTCACCTGTGAGGCGGAACTGCACGTCGTCGAGGGGGTCGGCCACCGCTTCGAGAGAGCGGGCGAACTCGAGGTGGCGGCCGACTGGTTCGAACGGACGCTGAAGTAGTGGCCCCGCGGTGGTCGGTTCGGGCATTGACTCGGTCCCGGGAGAGCAGACGCGTTCGCCGCCAGTAGACTGACAGACGACTCCGACGGATCGTTACGACCGTTTCCGTCTTCAGCCTCCGGTTACGAATCGATATATACGTCACGCTAATATTTTACATAAGTACTCCAGTAAAGACTTCCGCTCGGAAAGCAGTCGTTACCGACCGCGGAACGTCGACCGTGGAGTCGGCAACAGCGAGTATACCACCGTCAGGTGGCAGTTACAGCGATCCGGAAGGGGCTAATATCGTTCGGTCGCGACCGATCTCGTGATCGGCAGCGTCGCGAAGGCGTTCGCCGAACGTCTCGACCATCGCCACGATCTTGTCGTAGCTCGCGTCGTCTATCAGGCTGGGCTCGTACACCTGGACGTCCCGATCCCCGCCGGTCTCCCACGTGAGCGAATCGAGGACGTCGGACTTCAACGCCCCCGCGGCCGCGCCGTACATTCCCCAGCCCGCGGTGATACCGACGGCCGCAGCAGGCGGGATAAGCGCCGCGGCGATCATCACGCCGACGATCGCTTCCGAGAACCCTCGCGTGAGACTCAGGACTCCGGCGATTCCGGCACCCAGCGCAACCGCCAGCGAGAGCAGGTTCGGCGAGACGCGCTCTTCCAGTTCGGCGACGGGGACGATGTCGACGCCCGCCGGTTCGAGTCCGCCCAGGCGAGCGAGTACCGCGATCCCGATCGACGCGGCGATGACGACGGCGACGCCGACGATCTGGTAGCGAAACCCCGTCCGCCGGAGCCCGTCGTCACCCGTGACGACACCGACACTGGCTGCCAGCGCGGGACCGAGCAGCGGTGCGATCACCATCGAGCCGACGACGACCGCGGACGAGTCGGAGAGCAACCCCGCAGTGGCGACGACGGCGCTCAACAGTACCATGACGACGGAGACCGAAAACGCGGGCGTAAGTCCGTCAGCTTTCGTCCGGAGCACCTGTCTCGAGGTCCGTTTACTCCTCGTTCCCCCCGGCTGTACCGGTCTAACAGCTCGTCGAACTCCGTGGAGATGACCGTCTCCACGTTGATGACGACGACCCGCGCGTCCTCGAGCCCGGCTTCGTTCAGGCTGTCGAGCACCGGCTCGACGGCGTACGACGGAAGCGGGAACCTGACGACGACGTCGTCCCCGCTCGCGCTCGCTTCGTTGCTAACGACGTACTCGACGTCTTCCGCGTCGAGGACGTCGAGGACGACCCGTCGTCGGTTCTCCGGTACCACGATCTCGAGATACCGCATGGACCGATCCGCCGACGAACGGAGGGATAACTCTACGGCGTCCCGTTCGACCGGGAAGGCGCCGGCGTCACTCGGAGAGCGCCACGCCCGACAGCTCCGCCGCCCGGAGCTCGTACCACTCGAGATCGACGTCGCCGGCCGAGACGTCGATATCTTTCGCCACGCGATAGTACCACGCCTCGAGGTCGTCGTCAACGTCGCTCTCGGAGAGCGGTTCGAACGATCCACTCAGAACCACGCTCGTCCAGTCGTGCGGTCCGTCCCACTCGTAGACGGTGAGACAGACCTCGTCGGTCGTCTCGAGGAACTCGCGTTTCTTGCTGTCGTCGGCGAACCCGAGGTCCATGATCGCTCGCTCTTCGTCCGCGTCGTACGCGAACGACATCGGGATGCCGTACGCCCGGCGGTCCTTCGAGAGACAGAGCACGCCCGTCGCCTGCTCGTTCAGGAACTCGGCGATCTCGTCCGCTGCCATCGTATGGCCGTACCACGTATCAGTCATTTCGGACACCAGCCGTCTAGATCATGGAATCGCTTATAGAAGCTACAGGAACGTATCCGCCAGTGTGAACGAACGATCGGACAAGTTCATCGGTTGCGGCGCGGTATCCCCGTCCTAATTCGGTAGGGACGTCGTACGACACCGCCCCGCCGCGCCGCTTTTTCTACTGTCATCTCGTACAGCAACCGATGGGATTGGAGACTGCGGGAACCCTCGAGGAACTGTGTCGTTCGCGCTAGCGGGATCGGAGCCTGCGGCTATGGCCGTCGCGACGGCGCTGCTCGGGTTCTACATCACCGAGGGAAGGCTGTCCTGATCGCGACGTTCGGCCGATACGCTACGCGGAGTCCCTGCCGTACCCGTTCGTCGTTCTGTTCGACAAGCTGACCCGCGTCGTCAACGGGTTCGTCGGCGCCGAGACGTCGATCGAGTCGGCCTCCCTCACTCGCAGCGAGCTCCAGGAGCTGATCGAGGCCGGAGAGCGCGCCGGAGCCATCGAGCCCGACGAACGAGACCGTCACCACGGAGGATCCGACCGAGGTGATCACCGGTGAGATCCTCGGTCCCCGCGAACCGGCCCCGATCCGCATCGTCGACGAGCGGACGGCCATCGTTCGCGGCGACGTCTCCGTCGCGTTGGTCAACGAAGCGCTCGATCTCTCCCTCCCCGTGGCCGCGACGTTCGACACCGTCGCCGGACTTGTTCCC
The DNA here is from genome assembly GCF_000328685.1 of Natronococcus occultus SP4. Taxonomy (NCBI): domain Archaea; kingdom Methanobacteriati; phylum Methanobacteriota; class Halobacteria; order Halobacteriales; family Natrialbaceae; genus Natronococcus; species Natronococcus occultus. The sequence goes on from NC_019976.1 coordinate 102,853, forward strand.
GATCGAGCCAGATACCTCCCCGAGGACGTCGATCGGGTCGCCCGTGACGACGTCACGACCACCGTCGAGGACGTCGCCGACAGACGAATCGTCAACGTTCGGCTCACTCGACCGGCTGCCAGCGGACGGTAGCGGGGGTGGAGCGTACCGACTCGAGCCGTCGCTACTACGGTAACTTATTTGGCCGAATCGGTGGTGGGACCCCTACACCATGTACGAGACAGTTCTCGTTGCGACCGACGGCAGCGACCCGGCAAACCGTGCAGTCGACGCGGCGGTCGATATCGCGTCGACGTTCGACGCCGCGCTGTATGCCGTCTCGGTCGTCGACACCAGCCGATACGGCGACTCGATGTTGTCCGGAACGGAACGCCTCGTCGACGACCTGCGAGAGCGGGCCGACGACGTCCTCGAGGACGTCACGACGCGGGCCGACGTCGACGTGACGACCGAACTCCGGCAGGGCCGTCCGCACGAGGAGATCGGTGCGTACGCCGAGTCGATCGACGCGGATCTGGTCGTGTTCGGTAACCGCGGGCTCGGCGCCGGCGGGGAGATTGGCAGCACTGCGGAACGCGTCGTCAGGCACGTCGACCGACCGTCGCTCACGGTCTGACCGCTCCGTCGTCGACCTGTAAGCTCGCCTGGTATTAGCTATTTGGCAGCCTTCGACGTGAAGTTCCACGCCAATGTACGATACGATCCTCGTTCCGACCGACGGAAGCGATCCGGCGAACAGAGCGATCGAACACGCACTGACCCTTGCGGACAGGTACGGCGCCGATCTGCACGCGATGTACTGTGTCGAGACGCACCGGTACGGCGAACCCGCACTGAGCAGCACGGAACTCATCCTCGACAACCTCGAGGACCAGGGCGCCGCCATGCTCGAGGAGATCAGCGACCGAGCTGATAGCTCCGGAATCGACTGTCGCTGGAACGTCTGTCACGGCCGTCCGTGGGAAGCGGTTCGCAAGAAGGGGGCGGAGATCGACGCCGATCTGATCGTGATCGGTTACCAGGGACAGAGCCACACGCGAACGGATCGGATCGGCAGCGTCGCCGAGCGAATCGTTCGAACCGCGGATCGTCCGGTGTTGACCGCCTGACCGTTCCGATCGAGTGCCGACTCCTCGCCCGCGGTGGGGAGTCGAGACGCTACCCGAAGTAAACCGTCAGCGTCAGTACGAACAGGAACGCGTGCCAGACGATCGCCGCTGCCGCCCGCTCCGGCTGCGCGGTCGGCAGGGGCGGATTCCGAAACATCGCGTCGTAGACGAACGCCGTCGCGACGAGCGCGCCGAAAAACACCCCGGTGTGGAACTGGATGGTCGTCGCGAGACCGAGTACGACCCCTCCCAGAAGACTCGTTGTGATCCCGATGAGTATCGTATCGTAGTTGCTGACCATTTCGCCCCCCTCTGCCGGAGGCTAACGGCGCGACCGATGAAGAACCCCCGTCAGTTCTCGGGAACCGAGAACGTGACCGACGGGCCCTCCCACTCGTCCGAACACCCAGTGGCTACTCGTTCGAACGCGGGGTATGGGACGTCTGACTCGGACCGTCCTCGTCCCGACAGAAGGGTCGTCGCTCTCGATGAAAGCCCTCGAGACGGCGTTGACCGACTATCCGGACGCCGCCATCGTCGTCTCCCACGTCATGGACCCGATCGGATCGGGTCTTAGCCTCCTCGACGTGATGCGGCCAACGTTCGACGACGGCTCTCCGCCAGGATCGGTATCGCCGGAGTACTGGCGCGAGTGGCACGAGAAAGCGGAATCGAAGGCCCGAGCGGTCCTCGGCGACGCGCGCGCGATCGCGGCCGAACACGACCGGAGCGTCGAGACCGTCCTCGAGTTCGGCGAACCCGACGACGTCATCCTCGAGTACGCCGAGGATCACGACATCGACCGGATCGTCATGGGGAGTCACTGTCGAACCGGCGCGGAACGGTTCCTGCTGGGTAGCGTCGCGGAGACCGTCGTCAAACGGGCACCGGTCCCCGTCCTGATCGTCCGATGACGGCCGCGGCCGACGAAACGGGTGGGCCGCGGTTAGCGTCGATGCGATTCGATCTCGTCGTGGAACGATAGTTCACGCTCGGTGGGTTGCCGGCCGTTTCCGTTCCGGTCTATGAGTTTGACGGACTCACAGCGACCACACCGGAGCGGATAGACCGGTCCGTTATCCTGTGTGAGGACGACCTCGTGGTTCCACGGGTGGCGCCACCAATGACCGTACAGACGGCATTGCCATTCCATGTCATGACATACGCCGTCGCGGTACTTAACCTCCTCCCACGTTTGATAGCGTAAGATTCCGCGATGGGGATCGGCGGATTGCGCGTTTCTTCAGCGTTCGCGAGACGCGTTGCGTCTTGGTGTCAATCAGAATCTTCGACACGAATCTCAGCGTTGGACGCGGTGCAGGCGCTCCAGTTACACCGACACGTGGCATTAACCGTGGGGACGCCCCTAGAGGTTCTTCGGGACGAGCATGGTAGGGACCGTGCGATGTACGACACGATTCTCGTACCGACCGACGGAAGTCCGGTGGCAGAAGACGCTGGAACGTACGCGGTCCGACTTGCGGAGCGCTTCGACGCGATGCTCCACGTCGTCTCGGTTCTGGAGCGAGGACTCGTCGGCGGCGACGACGAAGACGAGGGCGAACAGGCCGTCGACGAACTGGCCGACCGAGCACAGGACCGTGGTCTCGAGGTGACACGCGAACGCCGCGAGGGGAACGCCGACGTTCACGAAGAGATTCTCTCATCCGCCGACGAGCGCGATGCGGACCTGATCGTGATGGGGACGACCGGTCGCAGCGGACTCGGCCGATTCTTACTGGGCAGCGTCGCCGAGCAGACGCTTCGGGAGTCGCCCGTCCCGGTTGCGACCGTCCACGAAGAGACGTCCCTCGAAGACGAGTTCGAACGCGTCCTGGTACCGACCGACGGGAGCCACAGCGCGGCGACCGCCCTTGAGCACGCCGTCGACCTCGCAGTCGAAACGGGGGCCCGGCTCCACGTCGTTCACGTCAGTGACGAGGGAGACGTCGACGGAACCGAGACGATCGACCTCTCGAGCGACGACGAACTCGGCCTCGAACCGGTCGACGACGCGCTCGAGCGACTGCGCGGGTCGCCGCTGGAGGCCGTCGACGTCTCGGTCCCCGCCGGCCGAGTCGACCAGCAGATTCTGGCGATAGCGGCCACGCACGACGCCGACTGCGTCGTGATGGGGACCCACGGCGAGACCGGCTTGCGGCGATACCTCCTCGGGAGTTCGACCGAGCGGGTCGTCCGCTTCGCCGGCGTCCCGGTGATCGGCATCAGCGCACCGCGAACCGAGGCAGTGACCGTCGAGTACCTCGACTACCGGGTCGTCGACGAACAGGGCTGGTCGATCGAGGACGACGACCTCCTCGAGCGCGCTGCGGACGCCGGTCTCGACGAGACGGCATACGGTACCTTCGAGGTGTCGCGCGACGAGTACGTCCTCGACGCGGCCGAGGCGGCCGGTCACGACTGGCCGTTTCACTGCCGGGCCGGCGGCTGCGTGAACTGTACCGCCGTGCTGCTCGAGGGGGGACTCGAGATGGACGTCCAGCGAAGTCTCTCCGAGGACGAAGTGGAGAACCACGACATGCGACTGACCTGCGTCGCGACGCCGACGAGTGACTCGATCGCGCTCGTCTACAACGCCAAGTACCTCGACCGGCTTCAGGACCGCGTCGTCTGACTGACTCGGCATAACCATGCCACCGTGGATCTCACGTCGCGCTGTCACCTACCTCGGGCTGGTAGTGGTAACGACCGCCGTCTTCACGGTCGCATACAATGTCGGGATGACAACCTGGGAGGACGAGCCCCAGCGGCTGGTCCAGTCGTTCGAGGTCGTCTTCCAGAGTTTCACGACGACCGGGTACGGGCAGGACGCACCGTGGGAAACGACGCGGATGAACCTGCTCGTCGTTGGGATGCAACTCGCCGGGATCGGACTGATCCTCGGGGCGATCGACGCCTTCGTCGTTCCCTGGTTCCAGACCGCGTTCCGAACTTCGCCGCCGAAACAGCCGGTCACGCTCGAAGATCACGTCGTGATCTGTGGTTACACGCCTCGAACCGAGTCGTTCGCGACCCAACTCGACTCCCTGGATCGGCCGTTCACCGTCGTTGAACCCGACGGAGAGACGGCGACGGAGTTACATGAGGACGGGACGACCGTCGTCCACGGTGATCCGGAATCGGTCGACGTCCTCGAGCTGGCGGCCGTCGAGACGGCAACGGCTGTCGTTATCGACGTCGCCGACGATGTCAACGCGAGTATCGTGCTGTCCGTCCAGGAACTGAACGCGAACGTCCCGATCGTGACTGTCGCCGAAGACGAAGATCGAGCGCCGTACCAGCGAATCGCGGGGGCGGACACGGTGCTGTCGCCCCGCCAGCTACTTGGCGAGAGTCTCGCGGGTCGAGTCCCGACCGCCGTGACGAGCGATGTCGACGCAAGCGTCCCGATTAGCGACGAGCTCGAACTGGTCGAGGTGTCGGTTACGGCTGGAAGCCAACTCTGCGGCCAGTCGATCGCAGAGTGTGAGCTATCGGACCAGTTTGGGGTGGTCGTCGTCGGCGCATGGTTCGACGGCGAATTCGAGAGCCCGGTCGAGATGGATCTCGAAGTGACGCCGGATACACGACTCTTGGTCGCCGGTGATCCGAAAAACGTCGACGAGCTCCGATCACAGGCACACTCGACCGTCCGCGATCTCGCACCCCAGCGCGTGTTGATCGCGGGCTACGACGAGTCGGGGGAAGCCGCTGCCAAGACCCTCGGGGGGACGACGACACAGGTAACCATCCTCGACATCGAGGACAAGCCGGGTGTCGACGTTGTCGGCGACGCCCGCGAGCCGGGAATGTTACGCGAGGCCGGCATCGAGGACGCGTCGGCGGTGATCGTCACCGTCGGAGACGACACAACCGCCATCTTCGTCACGCTCGTCGTCCAGGATCTGAACGCCGGCGTCGACGTTTTCGCCAGGGCAGATCGGGAGGAAGACGTCCAGAAACTCTACCGTGCAGGAGCTGACGATGTCCAGGCGCTGGCGACGGTCAGCGGTCGAATGATGGTCTCGACTGTTTTCGAAGACGAAGCTGCGCTCGCGTTCGACAAACGGATCAGGGTCGTGGCGACTCCGACCGGTGAACTCGGAGGGCAGACGCTCGAGACGGGCGACATCCGCGAACGGACCGGGACGACCGTCCTCGCCATCGTCAGGGACGACGACGTAATTACCGAGTTCGACCCACAGTCGTTCGAACTCGAAGACGACGACGAACTCGTGCTGGCCGGTACCGACGAGAACGTCCGCCGGTTCGAACGTGAGTTCGGATAGCAATCTGTCGCCCGTTGCTTGCTGCTGGCGTTCTCCGATTCATGACTTGAACGTCGTCGAATGTCGAGAGAGAACTTGGAATGTGTTTGCACGCGACTGTGAGGGTCGGGAACAGTTTTATATGAGTGATCGGTGTCCGTTCGGCAACGAATACGTGACACGGAGGAGTCATGACATCTGACACTAACAACGAGCTCACCCATCATCTGGGCGTAGCGATCGGCAGCATCGTCGTGGCTGTTCTGCTGTGGGGCATCGGATACCGCGGCCAGCGAGTCGTCGCTGCCGTTCCCTTCTTCATCCTGTTTGTCGTAATGGTTATCGGCCCGCTGGTCCGTATCAGGCCGTCGATCAGGCGTCGGTTTTCCGGGAACTTCCCCGTGAACTGGCGATCGGAACTGGGGATCTGGTTTGCGATCTGGTCGGTCGTCCACGTACTGTTCGTCTTCTGGGCACGCGACTGGGACGTCGTCGGCTATCTCGTCGACATGAGTCCGTGGGCGTTCGGTGCCATGGTCGCCGTCATCATCGCGATCGTGCTGGCGTTTACGTCCAACAACAGAGCCTACGACTCCCTCGGACCGAAAGCCTGGAAGTGGCACCAGAGTCACGGCACGTACGTCATCTTCTGGCTCGTTGCCGTCCACGGCTACGATCGAGCGTACCTCCGACCGTACGAAGAGATGGGGTTTCCCTCGGACGATCCGCTCCACCTGATTTACCTCGCGATGATCGTCATCGTCGTCGCCCTCCACGTGGTCGCGTTCATAGCGGTCGTCTCCGAGTACCGGAAGACCGGCGAGTATCCACCGGACCTGTAGCCCTCGCTCAGAACAACCGCCCCGAGTCGACTTCGACCCCGCGCTCGAGGAGCCCGATCATGTAGCTCGATCCGAAAGCCTCGCGAACGGGAATCGTCGACCGGTTAGTACCGGTCGAAGTACCGGTCCTGAACCTTCACGAAGACGGCCATCAGCAGGGCGAAGACGATCGCAGCGACACCGATCTGGGTCCAGTGGACGAACGCGAGCGGCTCGACGTCGAACAGGAGCTGTCCGGTCGACGTGTAGAGGACGAGCAGCTGCAGTGTTATCGCAACGCCGACGGCGAGCACGAGCCACCGATTCGAGAAGATTCCGAGACCGTACCGGAACCGAATCGCCTGAATGCGAACGATTTCGAAGACGACGAAACCGGTAAACACCATCGTCTGTGCGAGCTCGCGGCCGACGTCGTAGCCGGGACTCCAGCCCAGCAGCGCTCCGGTGACGTCGTACCCCGGGATCAGCTCGCCGTAGAAGTTCAGCGTGAACAGCGGGAGCAGACAGACCGTCATGAACAGCGCGATGCCGACGATCGAGGTCACGATCCGCTCCGTAATGACCCCTTCGTCCGGCGGTCGTGGCTCTCGCTCCATGATGTCATCGGCCGCGGGATCGACGCCCATCGTCAGCGCGGGGATACCGTCGGTGACGACGTTGATCCAGAGCACCTGGATCGGCGTAATCACGAGGCCCAGACCCGCGAGCGTCCCCGTGAAGATCATCGTTACCTCACCACCGTTGCCGGAAAGCAGGTAGTTGACGAACTTGCGGACGTTGTCGAAGATGCGTCGACCGCCCCGTACCGCGTCGCGGATCGTCGCGAAGTTGTCGTCGAGCAAGACGATGTCGGAGGCCTGCTCGGTGACGTCCGTTCCGCGGATCCCCATAGCGACGCCGACGTCGGCGTTTTTCACGGCGGGCGCGTCGTTGACGCCGTCGCCGGTCATCGCGACCGTGTGACCCTTCTCCTGAAGCGTCTGGAGAATGCGCGTCTTGTGTTCGGGCGAGGTGCGAGCGAAGATGTCGACGTCCTCGACGACTTCGGCGAGCTTCTCGTCGCTCATCTTCTCGAGCTCGGGTCCGGTGATCACGCGCGCCGATTGCAGTCCCACCTCCTTGCCGACCGCTCGTGCGGTAACGGCGTTGTCGCCAGTGATCATCACGACGTCGATGCCGGCGTCGAGACAGCCCGCGAGGGCGTCCGGTACTTCGGGCCGGGGCGGGTCAAGCATCCCCTGTAGCCCCACGAAGACCAGCTCTTCCTCGAGGTTCTCGTCCGGGTTCTCGGTCTGTGAGTCGGGGACCTCCGGCCGATAGGCAAAGCCCATAACACGCAACGCGTCCTCGCCGAACGACTCGGTCTGTGCCTCGAGCTCCCGACGGCGCTCGTCGGTCAGCTCGACGACCTCGCCGTCGACGAGCTCGCGGTTACAGCGCTCGAGGACGGTCTCGGGTGCGCCTTTCATGTAGGCGACCGTTCCGCCGTCGGGCGTCTCGTGAACGGTCGTCATCCGCTTTCGGGCGGAAGTGAAATCCACTTCGCCGATCCGGGGGTACGCCTCGTCGAGTTCGTCGTGGTCGAACCCGGCCTTCTGTGCGGCGACGAACAGCGCGATCTCGGTCGGATCACCGAGATACGTTCGCTCCTCCGCTCCGACGTCGACGGCCGCGTCCTCGTCGTCGGCTTCGTCCCGTTCGCGGGTTCCGACGTCGACGTTGTTACACAGCATCCCACAGCGCAACACCTCGGTCACGCGGTCCTCGTCGACGGGATCGCCGTCCCGGAGGAACTCGCCGTCGGTGTCGTATCCGGTGCCGGTCACCTCGTAGGTTTCGCGGTTGGTAACGATCCGCTGGACGGTCATCTCCTCTTCGGTGAGTGTCCCCGTCTTGTCGGTACAGATGACGTCGACCGAGCCCAGCGCCTCGACGATCGGGAGCCGACGGACGAGCGCGTTCTTCTCGGCCATCCGGCGGGCGCCGAGCGCCAGCGAGAGGGTGACGACCGCGGGCAGTCCCTCCGGGACTGCGGAGACGGCGATCCCCACTGCCGTCAGGAACACCTGTAGCGGCGCCGTGTCGCCGATGACGAGTTCGGTGATCGCGATGATCGAGACGATCCCGACGACGCCGACCGCGATGAGCTTGCCCAGGCTGTCCATCTCGGCCTGAAACGGCGTGTCGCGATCCTCGGCCTCCTCGAGCGCGGTCGCGATCTGGCCGATCTCGGAGGCGGGACCGGTCTCGACGACGACTGCCGTCCCCGAACCGCGTTCGACGACGGTGTCCTTGTAGAGCATGTTCTGGCGTTCGGCCAGCGAGGTCTCTCTGGCAACGTCACCGACGCCCTTCGAGACACCAACGCTCTCCCCGGTCAGCGCTGCTTCGTCGACGCTCAGGTTCGACTCCTCGACGATGCGGGCGTCGGCCGGAACGATGTCGCCCGACTCGACGAAGATCACGTCGCCAGGTACGAGTTTCGTGGCGTCGATCTCCCGCTTCTCGCCACCGCGACTGACGAGCGCGTACGTCGTCGACATCTCCTTTAGCGACTGGATGCTTTGTTCGGCCCGGTAATCCTGCAGGAAGCCAAAGAGCGTGATGAAGACGACGATGCCTGCGATGACGCCAGCGTCGATCAGATGGCCGACGCCGGCCATCACGATCGCAGCGACGATCAACACCCAGATCAGCGCCGAGGTGTACTGCTCGAGGAGGATGCGAAGTGGGGAGGTGCCCTCACTCGCTTCGATTTCGTTCGGTCCCTCTCGTTCGAGGCGAGCACGCGCTTCCTCCGGATCTAATCCATCCCGTGAGGTCTGCAGATCCGCGTAGACGTCTTCGAGCGGGCGCGAGTGCCAGTCGCCGTCGGTGTCTGACCTGGCTCGCTCGTATTGCTCTGACTGTGACACGTGTGGAGTATGATTCTCGGTAGAGTAATAATCAGTTGGGATCCCCAAGGGTTGGGAACACGATCAATCGTGGCGATCTGTCCGGGTTCCGGCGACCGATTGGTCGTTGACGAGAAGGTGACGAGCCAGCTCCAGTCTGCCCGTCGGTCGAACCGACTCCCGGGTTCGACCTCGTCTGCGTCCCGGAGCTACCCGGTGGGGAAAACGCCGTCGTCGAACGGTACGACGGCGACCGTGTACGGCGTCTCGTCGACGAGCTCGGGGGTCGAGTTCGGACGTCGTTGTTGCCGCGTCGTCGCGGTGTCCGAGAGCGATCGCTCCGCGAGCGTTCGCGTGCCGCAGTCAGGACAGCCCGACCGCGGCGGCAGGACGTTCTGGGACGGAGCGACAGTCGTCACCACCAGTATCGACGAAGAGAACGGGACCGCGACGACGAACGGCCGACTCGACGTGTCCAGCACCGGGGCGACTATTCCGATCGATGGAGGAAGACGGCGTTCTACCGATCATACGCCTGTTCTCGTCTCCCCACGATATCCGGCAGCAGTTTCCGCTGGGCCGACGCGAGATGTTCTGCGAACGTCGCCCGGTTGATCTCGAGCGCCGCGGCGACCTCGCCGGCCGTGGCGTCCCGTGGTCGCTCGAAGTACCCCATCTCGAGGGCCGTCCGGAGCACCTCGATCTGGCGGTCCGTAAGGACGTCCCGGTCGACATATAGCAGGTTCGATCCCTTCCGGCTGGTCTCCGAGCGAATGAGCCGTTCGACCGAGAGTCCCTCGTACTGTGATCGAAGCTCCGTGAGCAGGGGCCGGATCTCGTCCATCTCGGCGACGTGGAAGGTGACGAACAGCGCGTCCTCGCTCGCCTCGACGTTCGCGATCGGACAGCCGAACCGTTCGATCGAGACACAGGGGCAGTCCCGGTCGGCGTCCCGGTCGAACCGGTAGATCTCGCTCGAGGCGTCGGTAAACACCGTCTCCACCGGAAGTTCGAGGGCGTCAGCGTCCTCTCTGCTCGATTCGAGGACGAACTCCTCGACCGTCCGTCCCGTCTCCGGATCGGCAGACCAGGCGATCGATCGGCCGGTCCCGCCGGTCGCCGCGGCGACGTCCACGACCGGACACTCTGCGGGTGACTCGATCCGTAACTCGACGCGAACGCCGCTTCCCATGTGGTGTGGTATCAGAACTCAGTATAAAAGTAAGATGCATGCATCTTCATGGCCCTGATAATAGCTGCTGTAACTGACGGCCCATGACCCTCTCGCGGTCGTCCTCGCGAGACGTGCCGAGTATATAAACCACCACAGCGTTATGGGAGCGGTCGTTTGTTGCCGCGTCACGCAGTACCGGAGTATGAGCACCGATTCGCCGACCCAGGATCGGAACCCGTTTCGAGCGATCGAACTTCCCGACGGCACAGATCCGATCTCGAAGGGGATCGTCCGCTCGTTCGAGCGAACGGACGGAACGGTCACGGTCGAGGTCGCCGTCGACGGGCTCGGCGACGACCTCGCAGAACGGATCGTCGAGCAGATCCGCGGCGCCGCGCTCGCGGTGCCGGAGACCGAACGCGTCCGCGTGTTGCCGGCGCGCCACAAGGACACGGACGTCGAGCTTCCCGCCGTCGATCACGTGATCGCCGTCGCGAGCGCAAAAGGCGGCGTCGGGAAGACGACCGTCTCGGTCGCGCTCGCGCGGACGCTGTCTGCCAGGGGGTACGACGTCGGGCTCTTCGACGCGGACATCTACGGACCGAACGTTCCCCACCTCCTCGAGGACGTCGAGGGCCCGGTCCTGACGAACGACAGCGGCCAGCCGGTTCCCCTCGAGGGCGAGGACGGACTGCAGGTCCTCAGCCCCGGCGTCGTCGGTGGCGACCCGCCGACGGCCCGTCGCGGCGCGATCGCGTACGGCGCCGTCGAGAACCTGCTCGGCCAGGGCGCCTGGTCCGAGCGGGACGTGTTGATCATCGATATGCCGGCGGGATCCGACGACGTCGTCGGCGCCGTAGTCGAACACGTCCCGGTCGACGGTGCCGTCTTCGTGACGACGCCGTTCGACGCGAGCGTCGAGGACACCCGCCGGACGATCGAGCTGTTCGACGAGCGCGGCGTCGCCGCCGTCGCGGGGGTCGTCAACATGAACAGCTTCGCGTGTGAGTGTTGTGGGGAACGAAACGTCCTGTTCGAGGACGCCGTCGAACTGGACGTGCCGATCGTCCACGGTGTCCCCTTCGATCGCGAGCTCCAGCGCAACCCCGGGGGTCGCCGTGAGTACGACGCGTTCGACGAGCTCGCAGGGACGGTCGGCGAGTTCCTGGAGGAGGTCCTCGGCGCCGTCCCCGACGACGCCCTCGAGCTGCGGGGGCTGCCCCGCGAGAGCCAGGTGCGACAGTTGAGCGACGAGCTGGGTGCGACGGCGCCCGGTGACAGCGTCAGGGCCGTCGTCGAGGACCCGACGGCCGTCGACGACGCGCTTCGGGCCGACGTCGGCGGCGTTCTCGACGCGGCCGATCGCTCGCCGGTTGGGACGACCGGAGCCCTGCTCGAACTGACGCGGGGCTGATCGTCGCTCGTTGTTCGCTGTTCGTGGTCCGTCACTCGTTACTCGCGCTCGTGGTTCGTTTCCCCGCGTTTCTACCCCCGTTAAAAACGCCCATAGTGCGGTGGTTGTACGCTGTTCGGCGGGGCCGTGACACGTAGAGATATGCGCACTGATCGCACGACGACCGCGCTCGACGGCACGATCGGCGTTTCGACCCCGGTACCGACACCGATCTCCGGTGGGGTGAACCGACCCGACGTCCTCGGCCCGGGCCGGAGGTGGGACGATGGCTAGCGACGAGTTCGATCCTGCGTCGGAGACGCCCCTCGCGGACGGTCCGTCGCGTCGTTCGGTCCTCAAAGCCGGCGCTGTCGCGGCCTCGACCGCGCTCGCGGGCTGTTCGCTTCCGGGTGCCGGTGACGAGGAGGACCCGGACGAGCCGTTCAACGTCTTCGCGGAGTACCCTGACCGCGACTGGGAGGAGTTCTACCGCGACATCTGGGACGTCGACGACACGTTCATGCTGACGTGTACACCCAACGACACCCACAACTGCTACCTCGAGGCCCAGGTCACCAACGGGACGATCACGCGCCTCCAGCCCTCGATGGGGTACGGCGAGGCGACTGACCTCCAGGGGACCAGGCGTCCTCGCGCTGGGACCCCCGCGTCTGCCAGAAGGGGCTCGCGATGATCGAACGCTTCTACGGCGACCGCCGCGTTCACGCACCGATGGTCCGGGAGGGGTTCCTCGAGTGGGTCGAGGACGGCTTCCCCCGCGAGGACGACGGCTCGATGCCCGAGGAGTACGCCCAGCGCGGCGAGGACGGCTGGGAGGAGGTCTCCTTCGAGGAGGCCTACGAGCTCGCCGCCGAAACGATCCTCGAGATCGCCGACCACTACAGCGGCGAGGCCGGCCAGCAGTCGCTGCTCGAGCAGGAGTACGACGAGCGGGTCGTCGAGGAGACTGGCGGCGCCGGAATCCGGACGATGAAGTTCCGCGGCGGCATGCCGCTGCTGGGACTGATCCGCCTGATGGGGATGTACCGGGTGGCGAACCAGATGGCGCTGGTCGACCACCACGTTCGTGACGTCGACGAGGATGAGGCGCTCGGCGGCGTCGGCCTGGACAACTACTCCTGGCATACGGACCTGCCGCCGGGACACACCATGGTCACCGGCCAGCAGACCGTCGATTTCGATCTGTCGAACGTCGAGTACGCCGACAACATCGTCCTGATGGGGATGAACTGGATCTGTACGAAGATGGCCGACTCCCACTGGCTGACCGAGGCCCGGATGAAGGGAGCGGACGTCACCGGCGTCTTCACCGACTACGCCGCGACGGCGACGAAGTGCGACGAGGTGATCACCGTCAGGAACGGAACCGACACGGCGTTGTTACTCGGCGCCGCTCGGGAGATCATCGAGGAAGAGATGTACGACGCCGAGTTCGTCCGCCAGCACACCGACCTGCCGCTGTTGGTGCGGATGGACGAGGGTCGACTGCTGCGCGCGAGCGACGTGATCGAGGGCTACGAGCCCGCGGAACTGGAAAAGACCGTGGTCGTCGAGGACGACGCGGAGCGTCCGAGCGAGGGCGTGACCGACGTCTGGGAGAACGTCCTCACCGAGGACCTGCGGATCGACTGGGGCGACTTCGTCGTTCGCGACGAGGAGACCGAAGAGTACGTGGCGGTCAGCCGCGACGAAGTCGGCGAGGACTTCGATGTCCCCGCGAGCCTGGAGGGTCCCTTCGAGGTCGAGACCGCCGCCGGCGAGACGATCGAGGTCCGGACCGTCTTCGATCTGATCGCCGAACACCTCGCCGACACGTGGGACGCCGAGACCGTCGCGGAGATCACCGGCACGGATCCCGACGCGGTCGAGAGTCTGGCCGAGGCGTTCGGGACGAGCCACGAGTCGGCGCTGCTGTTGACCGGGATGGGACCGAACCACTACACCAACCAGGACCTGTTCGGCCGCGCCTCGTTCCTGCTGACGTCGCTGACGCGCAACGTCGGCCACTTCGGCGGCAACGTCGGCAGCTACGCCGGGAACTACCGCGGCGCGTACTTCAACGGGCGGAGCCAGTGGATCAACGAGGACCCGTTCGATCCCGAACTCGATCCCGACGAGCCCGCCCCCGAGGACGGCCGCCGGACCTCGCAGTCGACCCACTGGTACTCCCACGGTGATCGGCCGCTGAAGTTCAACGACGAAGGCGAGTACGACCCGGAGGACGGCGAGTACTACATGGGTGACTCGCACATGTTTACGCCGACGAAGTTCCTCTGGACGGCCGGCTCGAACTCGATTCTGGGCAACGCAAAAGGTGCCTACGATATCATCCAGAACATGCTGCGGACGGGAGCTATCGAGGCCGTCTTCACCAACGAGTGGTGGTGGACGAAGACCTGCGAATACTCCGATATCGTCTTCCCGGTCGACTCGTGGGCCGAGCACCACGTCCACGACATTACGGCCTCGGTGACGAACCCGTTCGTGATGACGATGCCCGAGACGGGCCTCGAGGAGCGCATCTACAACACCCGGAACGACGCCCAGATCTACGCGGGCGTCGCGGCGGCGCTGGCCGAGTCCACCGGTGACGACCGGTTCGAGGACTACTGGGCGTTCATCGACGAGGACGACCACCAGGCACGCCCGTACCTCCAGCGGATCATCGACAACTCGAACACCGTCGCCGGCTACGACGTCGACGAGATGCTCGAGGAGGCCGAGGACGGCGTTCCGAAACTCATCATGACCGGAACCTACCCCAAGTTCAAGGGCGGACGCCAGATCCAGGAGGACGACCCCTGGTACACGAAGACCGGTCGCCTCGAGTTCTTCCGCGAGGAGGGACGCTTTACAGACGCCGGCGAGAACATCCCGGTCTTCCGGGAGGTGATGGACGGGACGCCGAACGAACCGAACGTCCTCGTCGACGACGGGGATCACCCGCTGATCGACCCGGAGACCCCCGAGGACCGCGGCTGGGATCCCGACCAGCGCGACGGCGACCTCCGTCAGGTGCGCAACGTGGTGATGGAGACCGAGGAGTTCCTCGAGTCCGAGCATCCGCTGACGGAGCTAGACGAGGGGTACCGCTACAACTACATGACGCCGAAGTACCGCCACGGCGCCCACACGTTCGCCAACGCCCTGCCGAACATCGCGGTCTGGTGGGGAAACTTCGGCGACTTCGACCGCGAGGACGACCGCCGTCCGTACATCGGCGAGGGGTACGTCGAGATGAATCCCGCCGACGCCCAGGAGGAGGGCCTCGAAGACGGCGACTACGTCTGGGTCGACGCCGACCCCGCCGACAGGCCGTACCGCGGGTGGGACGAGGACGACGACGATTACCAGGTGGCACGGGCCATGATGCGCGTGCGCTACCAGCCGGCGCTGCCCACGGGGATCGTCAAGAGCTGGATGAACCTCAACGAGGCCACTCACGGCAGCGTCGAAGGGCACGAGGAGCGCGAGGACGGTGAGGCGCGCAACGAGGAGACGGACTACGTCTCGCTGTACCGGTACGGCGGTCACCAGAGCGCGACCCGGACGTGGTTCCGGCCAACGCTGCTGACCGACGATATGGCACGGAAGAACTACGGCGGGCAGAACATCGAGACCGGCTACGCCGGGGACATCCACTGCGCCAACGGTGCTCCGAAGGAAGCGTTCGTCAGGGTCGAGCACGCCGAGGACGGCGGCCTGGAGGGCGAAGGACTCTGGCGGGTCGCCGAGATGGGGCTGCGACCCGGCTACGAGGACGACGCGATGGAGCAGTACCTGGACGGCGACTTTATCGACACCGGAGGTGAGTGATCATGCCACAAGTAGACAACTGGCAGCTGAACCGCGAGGTCGAGTTCCCCTACGAGGAGGCCCGCCCCGAGCGACAGTGGGCGGCCATGTTCGACCTGAACAAGTGTATCGAGTGTCAAACCTGCACCCTGGCCTGCAAGACGACCTGGACACACGAGGAGGGCCAGGAGCACATGTTCTGGAACAACGTCGAAACCAAACCCTACGGCGGCCACCCCGTCGGCTGGGACAAGCGGAACCTCGAGGATATGGGTGCGATGGAGTGGGACGGCGACACCTACGAGGGAGACACCATCTTCGAGACCGAGGACGTCGACTGGGACGATCCCGACAACCATCCGACAGAGGAAAACATCAACGAGGACGTCGCCGGGTTCATGCCGGACATCCAGGACGACTGGCGCTACCCCAACCTCGGCGAGGACGAGAGCGCGGGCGAGGGGATGGAACCGGATATGCACTTCGACGAGGACACGCACCCGATCTGGTTCTTCTACCTCCCTCGGATCTGCAACCACTGCACGTACGCCGGCTGCGCCGGCGGCTGTCCGGTCCAGGCGATCTACAAGCGCCCCGAGGACGGCGTCGTCCTCATCGACCGCGAGGAGTGTGAGGCGCGGCTGGTCTGCAACGAAACCTGCCCGTACAAGAAGGCCCAGTTCAACCCGGCCGAGAACATCTCCCAGAAGTGCGTCGGCTGCTACCCGAAGACCGAGGACGGACGGGCGCCGCAGTGTTTCGAGACCTGTCTCGGGAAGATCCGGCTCCACGGCTACATCAACACGCCCGAAGAGGCCGACGACAGCGATCCGATGGAGGAGCCGACGAACCCGATGGACTTCCTCGTCCACCAGAAGGAGATCGCCCTCCCGCTGTACCCGCAGTTCGGCCTCGAGCCCAACGTCTACTACATCCCGCCGACGACGGCACCGGTCGACTACCTCGAGCAGCTGTTCGGCCCCGGCGTCGAGGACGCCTTCGAGACGTACCGCGCGATCGGCGACGGCGACGAACCGGCCCTCGAGGGGCTGTTGAACCTGATGGGCAGCACCGAGTGGTCGATCACGAGCTTCGAGGTCGACGGCGACGAGGCGGTCGGCTACTACGAGGACGACGAGGTCGGTCGGGTCCCGATCACGGAGCCACAGGCCGAGCGCGACCGCGTCGAAGAGGTCGACGGACAGGAGGTCTACCGACTGGACATCACCTGATCATGAGCGAGTTTACCATTCTCGGCGGCCCGCCGAGCGAACGATCGAACCGCACGGACGACCACGATGCGGAGCCGGAACCGACCCGGGAGCTGCCTCCGGGCGACCCCGAGACGGCGACCGCCCGCGGGCAGCTGTACTCGCTTCTCGCGCTCGGGTTCGCGCGTCCCGACGACGAGTTCCGGCACGTCCTCGACGGCGGGGAGTACACCGCGGGGCTCGTCGACGCCGCGGCGGGAATCGACGGCGCCGTCGCTGACGCGGCGACGGCCGTCGAACCCCCGACGGACACCGATCAGGTCACCCGGCAGTGGGCGTCGCTGTTCGGCGTCGAGGAGGGACAATCGGTCTCGCCGTACGAACTGACCTACCTCCCGGGGCCGTTACTGACCTCCGTTCGCCAGCTCGCCGACATCAGGGGGTTTTACGACGCCTTCGGGCTCGATGTTGGCGAGGCGATGCCGTACCGCGCCGACCACGTCTGTTACCTGACGGAGTTTCTCGGCCACTGCTGTCTCCGGGAGGCACGGCTGCGGCGGCGCGGCGACGACGAGGGGGTCGCGACCGTCGTCGACGCCCGCGGTTCGTTCCTCGAGGACCATCTCGGGCGGTGGTTCTGGCGGTTCGCGGACGAGGTGAGCGCGCGCGACGACGGGTTCTACGCCGCGCTGGCCGACCTGCTCGCGGCGCTCGTCGAGGACGAACTCGAGACCCTCTCGCTGGAGCCGGAGTGGGTCCCCGACGATCCCGAGGTGACGGAGTGGAACGAGGACGTCTTCGGCGACGCGGGACGGGACTGTGGTGGCTGCGGCGCCGACGCTGCGGGACTCGACGAGCCGACCCCGGGGTCGCAGCCGAACGCATCAAGCGGTGACGCGTCGCTCGAGTAGCGACGGCCCCCTCGGGCACGAATATCGGGAGCGCTGATCCGCCAACAACGCCGCCATCGGAGGACGTTCCCCATCGTACTGTGGTTTCGAAAATATGCGTTCCGTTACCATAGATACGTCCGAAAGCATGGGCTCCGACAGAACCCGGTACGAGTTCGAGTGTTCACACTGCAGCGAGCAGACCGTGGTCGACGCGCCGGTCCAGGACCAGCTGCTCGGAAGGGGCTGTATCTTCTGTGGACGGGACGTCTCGGAACGGGACTTCGTCCGCGAGCAGTGACCTCCGTCGTGATCGGACGGATCCTGACTCAGCTCGCGAACCGTCCGCCCACGAGGTAGAGATAGCCGAGCGCACCGGCCAGCGAGAGCGCGACTCCGACGGTTCGGACGGTTCCGCACTGGCCGACGACGCCCACTCCCTGAACCGCCACGCCGTCGACCAGGAGGGCGAGGAGGAATGCGACGAGCGCGAGCCCCCCAACCAGGAGAAATCGCTGTGTCCAGTTTCAAAGTCCGTCAGCAGTTCCCGCCATCTCGTTGTCGGTCGATTTCGGGGCTCGCTCAAGAAGCTTCGCCGGAACATCTCCGAGTTCTCGCACGGCTGGAACGCGGGCTACGTTCTTGGGTGGTCCCGCCCACCCGTCGCGGATGACCAGCGCCCACGACCACGCCGACGAGAACGCCGAACCCGTTGCCGACGACGTCCACGAGAACTCCTGGTCCGCAAACCTCGAGCTCCCCGAACACGCCGACGATCGCGACCTGCTCGTCGAGGAGGCGATCACGGCTGTCGAACGGACGGCCTCCGGCTACCACGTCAATCTCGTCACCCACGAGGCCCACGGCCATCCGTCCGACTCCCTCTATGACGAACTCGAGGCCGCCTTCGAGGACGTCGAGTACGAGCACGTCGACCAGTGTGGCTGTGGCGGCCACGTGGTCCGCGTGCAGGTGTAGTCGGGACCGCGAACAGCGAGTCGATCCGTGGCGCCGACCGCCGGCTCGGTCGCTCGGACGTCCTCGTTTGCGTCGAGACCGCGTCGGTCGCGCTCACGAACTGTGGGTGCGACCGTGCCGAAAAACGGAGCCGGAAAGGATTAGCCGGTTGCGCGGTGCTCGCGCCGCGCGGCGAGGAGGTGTCTGACCGCGCCGACGGTGAAGGCCAGGGCGCCGAGGATCATTGGCGTGTCGCCGAGGGTTCGGGCCCACAGCAGCGTCTGGACGCGATCCTGCTCGTAGAACTCGAGGCTACGAGCCGCGGCGTAGCCGTCCTGGTAGGAGGTCTGGAGCTGCAGGAAGCCAAGCGGCAGCAGCGACGCGAGGGTCATCACCGCCAGCCCGACGTTCGTCAGCCAGAACGCGCCACGGAACCAGCCGGGCTCCCACGCCGCCTCAGGGGTGACGACACGGAGGACGTAGGTGCCCAGTCCGAGCGCGAGCAGACCGAACGCGCCGAAGGTGGCCGCGTGGCCGTGGGCGACGGTCAGGTAGGTGCCGTGCTCGTAGTAGTTGATCACCGGGAGGTTGATGAAGAACCCGAGCACACCGCCGCCGACGAAGTTCCAGACGCTCGAGCCGATGATAAAGAGCAGCGGCAGGGTGTAGGGGAACGACTCGCCCTGGGCTTTCAGCGCGCTGTACTCGCCGAAGCTCTGGTAGAGGATAAAGAGTAGCGGGACGAACTCGAGCGTCGAGAACGTCGTCCCGATCGGCACCCAGATGTCGGGGAGGCCGACCCACCAGTAGTGGTGGGAGACGCCGACGATCCCCGCCCCCATGATCGCGAACACCTCGAAGAGGATCGCCTTCTCGGCGTCGCCCTTCTCGAGAAGTTCCATCGAGACCAGCGCGACCGAGACGACGGCCGTGACGAAGAACTCGAAGACGCCCTCGACCCACATGTGGACGACCCACCACCGCCAGAACTCCGTGACGGCGATGTTGGTCTCGGGCGTGTAGAGCATGCTCGCGGCGAACATCAGCGCAATCGAGCCGCCCGCGTAGGTCATGAAGTGACCGAGCCCGGTCGGGGGTTCGTCCATCCGGCGGACGCTTCGCAACACGAGCCCCGTCCAGCTGACGAAGCCGACGAGCAACAGCACCTTCCAGATCCGGCCGACCTCGAGGTACTCCAGTCCCTCGGAGCCGAGCCACCACCAGAGCTCGCTCTCGTCGGGCGAGGCGAACGCTCCCTGCGAGCTGAGCCAGACGCCCGCGAACGCGCCGACGGTCGTCGCGACGAGGACGGCCAGCAGCCCGGTCGCGGCCGCGGACTGCAGGGGCGGATCGCTGTCGGTGAACAACCCGGGGAGGAAGAGCCCACCCGCGAGCCACAGTGCGGTGATCCAGAGGATCGCGAGGTTGATGTGCCAGGCGCGACCGACCGAGAACGGCAGCACGGAGACGATGTCGATCCCCAGCGCGTCGCCGATCCCGTAGAACCCGGTGCGCTCGACGTAGTAGTGGGCCAGCAACGCGCCGACCAGCGTCTGGGCGACGAACAGCGCGCCGGCGACGGGGACGTACCACGCCGCGGCGTACTGGGTCGGCGTGATCGACACCGAGTCCGGCGAGGGGATGTCGACGACCTCGGTCGCCGGCTCGGCGAACTCGAAGGCGTGGTAGGCCCAGGCGCCCGCGCCGCCGCCGGCGATGAGCAGCACGAGGCTGATCGTGCTCCAGACGAGGACCTGCCCGGTCGGCTGGTTGCCGGTGCCCGGGACGTACGGCCAGTCGTTCGTGTAGGAGTGATCGGAGCCGGGGCGGTCGGTGTGGGCCATCCACGCCGTCCAGCACGCGAAGTCGGCGATTCGTTCGGCCTCGTCGGCCGAGTTGACGAACTCCTCCGGGACGCCCCGGTCGGGGTCGCCCTCGTAGTAGCGCTCGACATACTCCTCGCGGATGCGACGGTGGGCGTAGGCCTCCGCCGCCGAGTAGCGGGCGAACGGCCCCTCGGGCGCGTCGGTGTCGAACTCCCGCTCGGCCTGCTCGGCGACGCCCGCCCGTTCGTCGTCCTTGAGCTCCTCGAAGGAGTCGGCGCCCCGCTCGTGAGCGTAGTACTCGCGGACGTACTCGGCCTTCAGCTCCAGGGCGTCCGCGGTCAGATCGACCCCGAAATAGGAGCCGTTGCCCAGGATCGAGCCGTGGTTCATCAGGCCGTTGGCCTGGAACGCCTTCTTCCCCAGCCGGATCTGATCGGCCGTGACGATCGGCTCGCCGTCGGGGTCGCGGATCTCCTCGGGGATCGGCGGCGCCTTCTCCCGGGAGAGCCACGCCCCGATGCTCATTGCGACGAGATTGGCGACGAACAGCGCAACCAACGCCTTCGCTCCTGTCGACCGCGAGCGAAGCGACGCGAGGTCGATACTGCCGGCGTCGGCGGTCGTCAGCGAACTCGAGAACAGCTCGAGGAGTCGCCACCCGAGGACGCCGTCGCCGAACCCGTCGCCGCTCGTTCCCACCGAGGCCAGCATCGGCAGCAGCTGGGCCAGCGTCTGCCCGTCTCCGAGATCGTCAGACAGCAGCGTCGTCGCCGCCAGCGCCGCCGCGGTCGCCACCGACACGGAGCCCGCGGTTGCGTCCGGGTCGACGCCGTCGAAACCCGACGTGAGACTCGGCTGCGGCGAGACAGCGGGCTCGGCACCCGCGTCCCGTCGTTCGGCCGTCTGCTCCGATTCCGCCCGTGGGTTCTCGACCTCGGCCGGAAACGCCCCGAGCGCCGCCTCGATCGCCTGGGCGACCTCGACGGTGTCTCGCTCCAGGACGTCCTCGAGGACGTGACCGGACGACCGATCCGTCTCGAGATCCAGTGCCGCGCAGAACGTCCCGTAGGCGTCCTCGGACGCGTCGGCGACGGCAGCTTCGGGGTCGGTCTGCTCCGCTCCCGAGTTCGACGCCGACGCGGACGGCTCCGCGTCGGCGAGGCGCTCGAGCAGCTCCTCGGGGTCGAGGTCGGCCTCGGGCGCGACCCGATCGCGGATCGCCGCCAGCGTCTCGTCGTCGAGCCGCGTCGCGTCGAGTCGGTACCGACGCAGGAACGCCTCGAGCGCCCGATCGAGAGTCGCGTCGCGGTCCGTCTCCGCCCGTTCACGGAGCTCCTCTGCGGAGCGACCGACGACGCGGCTGCACGCCTCGTCGGCGACGCGCTCGAGGACGCAGTCGCGAAGCCCCTCGCTGGAATCGGAGCGACCGTGAAGTTCGTCAGCACCCCGGTCGACGGCGGCCGCGGCCTGCTCTCCGGCGGCTCGCCGAACCTGCGCCGAGGCGGCGGCGACGGCGTCCGTTCCGTCCTCGAGGCGATCGGCCACCGACTCCAGTCGATCGATCCCTCTCGTCCCGCTCAGTAGCGCGTTCGCGAGTTCCATGTGTTATGTGACCATCCGTCAGCGTTGTCGTGTTCGAGCCAGTTGTATATTTGTGCGGCTGTCACTCGCTGATCTCGGTCGAAAGCGACCCGTCAGGATCCGGATTCGCGCTCGGACGGATCGCTATCGGAGTGTCGGGCGCGCCCGACGGATCGGGGACGTACCCGGGAATCGGACAGTATCCCGTGTCAGCAGCTCTCGAGCGCCTGCTCGGCCTTCGGAAAGAGAACGTTGTTCTCCTTGTGGACGTGTCGGTGCATATCCTCCTCGAGAAGCTGCAAGCGATCGAGCGCGTTCCGGTAGCTCGTGCAGGCGTCCGACGGGACGGCATACTCGTCGCTCAGGGTCCGTATCTCCTCGAGGCGGGCGGCCGCGGCGTCGTGTTCCGACTCGAGGTGGTCGATCGCCTCGCGGATCCGCGCTTCCTCCGTGGCGGTCAGTGGCGCGCCGTCCTCGAGGTTCCGGATTTCGGGGAAGACGTTCTCCTCCTCGTCGGCGATGTGGTGGGTGACCTCCTCCTGAAGCTCGAGAAACGTCGCCTCGATCGACTCGAGTTCGGGGTGGGTGTCGCCGTGGACGCGGGCAACCTTCCGGACGATCCGCTCGAGGGAAGGGAGTTCGGCGCGCAGGTAGTCGTGGTGCGTTTCGACGACGTCGTCGATGAGCTCCGTGATCGACGCCTCTGCCGGTGCGACGTCGTCGGTCGAGTCCGTCGTTGCCAGTCGTTCGAGGACGGCCTCGACCTCGAGGCCGTTCTCATCGCAAGCCCGTCGCAGCGAGGTGTCGCCGCCACAGCAGTAGTCGATGCCGAGCGATTCGAAGACGGCCGCGAACTCCGGGTAGTCGCCGACGAGCCGTCCGAGCGAGGCTTCGGGGTCGATCGTTGTAGTCGTGGTCATAGTGATGGGATCCGTTCGTCCGCGCTGTACGTGGAACGTCCGTCCGTTCGTCGAAGCCGTTTCTCCCGAATACGTTCGCCCGGGTTGTGATCGAATCATCGGCCTCGAACCTCGTTCGACCGGTATCGTTCTTTGGGTCGAATCCCAGCGACTGAGGCTGATCAACCCTTATTATGCCGATCGCCGACGTACGGTCGTGTATGACCGAACGCATCCTCCTTCCGTACGATGGCTCGGAACCGTCCGAACAGGCACTCGAGTACGCCCTCGAGACGTTCCCGGACGCCGAAATCACCGCGCTGTACGTCGTTCCGGCGCCGCGAGGCTACTGGGGCTCGTTCGAGGACCCGGAAGCCAGGATTCCCGACGCCGAGAGGGCCAAAGAGCGCGGCCGTGAGTTCCTCGAGGAGGCAGTGGCGACGGCTGCGGACCGGGATCGAGAGCTCGAGACCGAACTCGAGATCGGCGAGCCCGACCACGTTATCGTCGGCCGAGCCACCGACGGCGAGTACGACTCGATCGTCCTCGGAAGCCACGGCCGCGAGGGCGTCTCGCGGATCCTGCTCGGCAGCGTGGCCGAAAACGTCGTCCGTCGGTCGCCGACGCCGGTGGTCGTCGTTCGCTAGCGCAGTGACGGTTCGGCTCCGAATCGGCGTTTTCCGCGGTTCACGATCGTTTTCGATCGGTCACGGTACATTTTCTGTTAGAGCGTGTCATAGAACGGTTCGTATGCCTCCCTTCAACTACCCGAGATACGTACAGGTGAAAGTGGAACACTGTAGGCCAAAATCCATTCAAATCCTGTCAAGACAATATATGGATCACAGGAGGATTTATTTGCTGAGACTTGTACTCGTGTCGCCAAGGAAAAATGAGCGTAACCGGTAGCTGAGTTCGTCGATCACTAATACTGCCAGAAATACGATTGCAAGCAGCACAATCACCCTATCGTATTGCAGGAAGTCGAGGTATCCCATGATGTAGTAGCCGATGCCGCCTGCGCCAACGATTCCGATTGCGGCGGCATGCCGCACATTATACTCGAACATGAACATTGTTTGACTGATCAGTGAGTTAATTGCTTGGGGGAGCACTACAAAGCGGAGTATCTGAAGCCGAGTTGCGCCTAAGGAAGAGACAGCTTCTATAGGCTCGTTATCGAGCCCTTCGAACGCCTCGTATTCAAGCTTGCCTATAAATCCAATCGTATAGAGTGTAATCGCAAACACGCCTGCTGCTGGTCCCGTCCCGATGAGGATGACGAAAATTACTGCCCACAGGATGCTCGGGAGGACGCGAAGCACCGCCAGAAACCACCGTGCAGGGAGGGTGAGATACCACGGGAAGAGGTTTCGGCTCGCGACTAAACTCACTGGCAAGCTCAGAAGAACCCCAAACAGTGTCCCCACGTATGCGATATACAGTGTCTCAAGAAGCCCTCGGAGCCCGACCTCCAGCACGCTCATTTCCGGCGGGATCGCAGCCCCATACAGGAACGTCAGGCCATCAGCGCCGCCCGAGAAGTCGGTCTGATGGAGTTCCAATATCCAGATGCTCCAGACCGCCAGGACGAAGACAAGGATGAAGAGCAGGGGTCTACCGAACGTTTTGAGGCGAGTTCGCAACGCCGCGGCGGAGATCGTCCGATCTACATTACTCATGGCTCTGTTGTGTTACCGGCTCGCGTGTACTCACAGATTCTATTCGATCTTCGATTCCTCCGGCTCCCAACCTGAGAACTGTATCCGAGATGTCCTTCGCCACGTCAAGGTTGTGCTCAACGATGACCACAGACATTCCCGTCTCCTGCTGGAGTGTGACAAGACAGTCTACAATTGACTGAGCGGTCTCTCCATCGAGTTCAGAGAGCATCTCGTCGGCCAGCAACACGCGAGGTTCTTGGACAAAGGCACGAGCGATGGCCACGCGTCGCCGTTGCCCACCCGACAGCTCTTTTACTCGGCTCTGTTCGTACCCATCGAGGCCGACCCGTTCGATCGCTTCTCGTGCTTCGGTTTTGGCAT
This sequence comes from Natronococcus occultus SP4, assembly GCF_000328685.1. Classification (NCBI taxonomy): domain Archaea; kingdom Methanobacteriati; phylum Methanobacteriota; class Halobacteria; order Halobacteriales; family Natrialbaceae; genus Natronococcus; species Natronococcus occultus. Next base: position 127,758 of record NC_019976.1, read on the forward strand.
CTGCCGGGAAGCGTCCGAGCAGGCTTCGCATCCTCCCGAGATCTGAGAGCCTTCCATGAAGGACGTTCGTGAGGACCGTTTCGTGCATCACAAGTCCCAGGCTTTGTGGGATGTATCCTAACTCACCAGGCGGCGGGGACTGCGGCAGACTGGTGCTGAGGACGGTGGCTTCACCGTCGAGCGGGTCGAGAATCCCGGCGAGAGTCTTGAGCAGCGTCGTCTTGCCACAGCCGCTCCGGCCAACGAGCGCTACTGTAGAGCCGTTCCCGACCGTGAACGAGAGGTCTTCGAGGACGGGGTCCTCGTCGTATCCGACGGAGAGTCCTCGACAGCGGATCGGTGGTGATGATCGAGTCACAGTAATTTCACGGCAGCGTTGTGGTTTTACGGGTCGGTACCGATGTCATTGCTCTATTCAATCAGGTGATCTTCAATGCCGGGCAGGTTCGAGATCAGTTCGCCGTACGGGCCGAGATGCTCTTCCGATGTCGCTTCTTGGAGTTCGTGGACATCGAAGACGTCTTCGAGGATCTCCTGACCGTCTGGGTCGTCGTTGAGCGCGAGGAGCGCATCTTCGAGCAGTTCTTTCTCCGCGTCCGTTGCCTCCAAGCTGGCCAGCACTGGATGGCTTGGCACTTGCGTGAATTCCTCGACGATCTCATATTCGTCCAGATCCAGGCACCACTCCTCCGCATCGTCGCCGTCACAGTACTCTTCTGGCGTGGTGGCTCGTCCGAACGCGATATCTGCTTGTTCCTCGGAGAGCGCCTGGAGCGCACCGACGTATCCGCCACCGACGACTGGATCGCCGAAGTACTCCTCAACGGCCTCACGAATCGCTGTCACGTCATCGCCCTCGTCGAATTCTACCAGTCCCTCTTCGGCGAGATACGCAGTCGGAACCAGCATGCCTGCACCCGTCAAATCTCCCGTGTGGGCGCTGTCAACACCTTCGGCATCGCGCATCGTTTCGACGCCGGTGTCAGAGCGGGTGTAGGCCGCCGCAACGTAATACGGCTGCCCATCCTCGTCGGCCTCAACTGCGAGCGTTCAAAACCGTGCTCGTTCCACCCGACCCATGAGGGACCTCCGCTTAGATACGACGCGTGAGCTTGTCCTGTCGCAAGCGCTCCGATAGCTGCGCTGTCGTCAGGGACTGTATCGATGCTGGTCGGGACACCAGTTTCAGACTCGATCCACTCGGCCAAGGGCTCCCAATCACGTTCGATGTCTGCTGGACCATCTTGCGCCTCGATAGCGAAGACAACCTCATCGGAGACATCAGGGTTGTCGTGGTCGTCATCGTCTCCTTGCCCTTCGGATCCGTCATTATTGCCGAGACAGCCAGCCAGCCCAGCTGCGGTGACGCCAGTAGCCGTCGTGAGCACGGCTCGACGCGAGATACCTATCGTATCCGAATCGAGAGCGGGTTGCATTGAGTATTATTTGACCTATCTAAACTAAAGCTTTGCCGATCCATTCCCTAGAGTCGATCTAATAAAGAATGATCCTTAGACGTACTCTAATGTTGGATATACGCGAGTTCTACCGAAGCGACGCGTACCGACTGAGCAACATACTCAGGCAATGAAACTGACTCACCACCCTCGACAGGTTCGAGCGTATACAGCCCGAATGGTGTAACCTTCCGAATCACGAGTTCAGTTCCAAGATCGATCCCATGTTCGGAGAGGTATTCGAGAACCTCCGGATCACGGTCACTCACCTGTTCAACAATCATCGCCTCTTCCTCAAACTCCGAGAGTACGCTTTCGACGTGCTTGTCCGGGAGTTCGAGCGTCGAATTGGGGATCGGAGCACCGTGGGGGTCCGTCTCCGGATCGTTGAGTGTCGCGGCTACCCGGGCAGCGAGCTCATCACTGATGTGGTGCTCGAGTCGATCTGCTTCGTCGTGGACGTCAGCCCATGAGTAATCAAGGTGTTCAGTCAGATATGATTCAAGTAGCCGATGATTCCGGATAACTTCGAGAGCGACCTGTTCGCCATCTAGCGTCAATGAGACACCCTTATACTTCTCGCGGTTGATCAGTTCCTGATCTTCGAGTTTGTCGAGCATATTCGACACGGTGGGCGCTGTCACGTCAAGATGGTCGGCGATCTCCGAGGTGCGTACCTCGTCGTCAGTTTCTTGCTGAAGATGGTAAATTGCCTTGGAGTAATCTTCCATGACGGCGCTGGGCCTCAGTGTCTGTATTAGATGAGGCTAATCTATAGTTATTCTTCATCAAACTAAGAAGGCTCCGTAGAGAGCACCTGTAGTTGTTAGAGATTTTGCTGTAAATCCGTATCCTGTATCCAGCACGGCATTTTGAATATCTCTCAGTCTTGGTAGGATGTTCGCGTTCAATAAGCATCCCTACGTAACGGCTGGTTCCCCGAAATGAGAGTGAAAATAATCCCACGAGAGTAGTTCTACGACGCGCTCTTTCTGTTGGGCTAGATTAATCCGAACGGCCGTACAGAAGCCGCTATGGAGCTCGAATCGTTCTTCCACGTCGCGATCAAGGTCGAGGATCCGGAACCAGCCGCGGAGTTCTACCGCGAGCACTTGGATGCCGAGGTCCTCGAACGCCGCCGAGCCGCGGAGTCGGACGACCAGTTCGCCGTCGACGCGGTCGTCCTCGGGATCGCCGACAAGCGCGTCTACCTCTTCGATCAGGCCCCCTACGAGGCCGCAGGGCTCGTCGAGGAACAACCGCCCGGATTCCTCCACTTCGGCTACGTCGTCGAGGACGGCATCGAGGACACCTTCGCGAGACTGGCCAACGACGGCGTCGAGATCGTCATGGAGCCCGCGGTCTACGGCGACAAGCGGATCGCCTTCTTCGTCGCCCCCGGCGATATTCGGATCGAACTCATCGAATACCTCGAGGACGACTCGAGCGAATAGGCCGATCCCTTTTGACCCAGTCGCGTGAACACGGCCGCATGGACGTCGATGATTTCGATCACGACTCGCACATGCACAGTGCGCTCGACCTCGCCCGCGAAGCCGCCGACCGCGGCGACCGACCGTTCGGCAGCGTCCTCGTCCGCGACGACGAGGTCGTCGCGTCAGCGTCGAACCGAGTGGTGACTGCAAACGACGTTCGCCGTCACCCCGAGCTCCACCTCGCCTACCGCGCGTGCCGGGAATTCGAACCCGAAGAGCGAGCCGAGACGGTGATGTACACCAGCACGGAGCCGTGTCCGATGTGTGCCGGCGGCATGATTCGGGCAGGGTTCGATCGGGTCGTCTACAGCGTCGGCGGCGACGAGATCGGTGCCGTCACCGGCCACGAGCCACCGGTCCGCGCAGCGACGATTCTCGAGGACGTCACCGACGTCCTCGGGCCCGTGTTGAACGAAGAAGGCCGACGGGTCCACGAGGAGTTCAACTGGTCGGCGACAGAAGACTGACCGCTCTCTTCGGTCGCGCTTCCGATCGTATCGGTCTCTCGTTATCTGTAACTCTACCAGTATTCACCGTCTCGCTGGCCTCGAAACTACTCTAAGATTCTAATCTTAGATAGAAATCTGAGAATCTGTTATTAGAACCTGATACGATCGGTAAGACGGGGTTTGTCTCTCGTCGTGCTGAATTCGAGACGTTCTGAGCGTTGCGTAGGTGTGCATACCACTCACGACAACTCAGTATAACTAACGAAAGTATATGACGACGTTTTGAAAAATAGGTATGTAACACACCATCCAAGAATCACTCTAACTAACGTCAGAATTGGAATTGGTATCACGATCAGATGAATCCTCCTTCTGATCAGTACTGTTGAGAGTCTCATGCGGTCTCTTCACTCGAATTACAGAAATACTATGAATATCCGTTCTGCCCGGAGCGAGATCAACACTCTCCATGGCCCCTATTCATCCATCAGTGCCAATAACCGCTCACTACGTCGAAGTAGAAGATCGCCACACTTCCTGCAATTATTCCTTCCTTGGAGATATAATATAACTATTTAAAACGTGCCGGATATACCCTATATGTAATATGGGAAACCAATATACTGGGTCTCGTTGACATCCAATTCGGAATGAAAGACCCTCACCAAACCCCTTCTACGGGGTGGGAAGCGTTTACTGCTGCTGTGAACCAGTATCGGGATATGAGCAATACATACATTCAAACACAACAAGCATTCATCGATGGGTTAAAAGCGAGCGCCGACGCTGTGGAACACTATTCTCACGCCTACGAACTCTGGCTCAACGGGTGGGAGCAAACGTTTCGGACGGATCCGAAGTTAGCAGATCCGGAGAAGGAAACCCAGTCTCCGACCCCCAGATCATTGGTAGAACCGTCAAATCGGTTCCCCAGGGACCGTGACAGTTCAGCCCGTCAGTCTCATGCTCCATCAAAGACCAGATCCGATGCCGTCCTCCGTGAGCGGATTGCAACACTTGAGCAGCGTCAGCAGGCGCTTGAAGAGACGCTCAACGAAATTCATAGGGAAGTTGTTGAGTAGGTGATCTGTACGTTCCGTTCGTCGGGTAGTCGAAGAGAGGTATGAGGACCGTTCTATACCACCCTCACGAACAAGCCGCCTCCGAGAGGTTGTATAGATCCGCTATCTCCAATACGACTTTTTTACATATTTCTGCGTATTGGTTTATTCTTCACCACCTGACTAGGTTGTAAATAACGGGCGGATACGACGCTTGAGTTCGCCGGCGCGGTCGCGGCCCCGATCACGGCGGCGGTCGGAACAGGCAAGTCGCTTCCGGTCGCCAGTTCGGACCGTGCCAGCCACAGTCGTCACCGGATCGTCCAGAGGTATCGGGAAGGCGACCGCGCTTCGGTTCGCCGAAGACGGCTACGACGTCGCCGTGAACTACCGCTCGAGCGAGGACGCCGCCGACCGAGTCGCCGAGGCGATCCGCGCTCGCGGACAGGAAGCGGTCGCCGTCGGAGCCGACGTCTCGGATCCCGACGCGGCCGCTCGACTGGTCGAGACCGCAGCGGAGGCGTTCGGCGGGCTCGACCACGTCGTCAACAACGCGGGGATCGATCAGCACGTCCGCACCGAGGACCTCGCCCCCGCCGACTTCGATCGGATCATGGACGTCAACGTCAACTCGGCGTTCAACGTCACGAAGGCGGCGCTGCCCCACCTTCGGCGATCGACCGACGACCCCTCGGTGACGAACGTCGCCTCGATTCTGGCCCACACCGGCGCGGCGATCGAGTGTCACTACGCGTCCTCGAAGGGGGCGTTGCTCTCGCTGACCCGGAGCCACGCGTCGGATTTCGCGCCCGACGTTCGGGTGAACGCGGTCGCGCCGGGCCACGTCGAGACCGACATGACGGCCGATCGGACTCCCGAGGAGCAACGCGAGGAGCTGGCGGCGATTCCGGTCGATCGGTACGGCCAGCCCGAGGACATCGCCGACGCGATCGCTTACCTCCGGGACGCGACGTTCGTCACGGGCGAGACGCTGAACGTGAACGGCGGGGAGCGAATGGGCTAGTACGTCCGCAGTCCGTCCTCGAGCCGATCGAGTCCGTCCTCGAGGCGGTCGACGGAGTTCGCGAACGACAGCCGCAGCCGCCCCGGCGCCGTCTCGCCGAACCCGCTCCCGGGCGCGAGGACGACGCCGTGTTCTTGCAGCAGGTGTTTCGCGATCGAGAGGCTGTCGTCGTCGATACCGGGGTCGAGAAACGCGTAGAACGCGCCCTCCGGGCGCGGACACGAGAGGCCGTCGATCTCGCCGATCCGATCGACGACGAGGTCGCGACGGCGACGGAAGGCGCCGCGCATCTCCTCGAACGGCTCCTGGGGGCCCGTGAGCGCGGCGATCGCGGCGTGCTGGGCGACGCTTGAGGCACAGGCTGTCGTCGACTCGCGGATCTTGACGACCTCGTCGATCAGGTGGGAGTCGCCCGCGAGCCAGCCCAGCCGCCAGCCCGTCATCGCGTACGCCTTCGAGCAGGAGCCGACCGTGAGGACGTGGTCGGGATGATCCGTGTAGGCGGCGATCCCCTCGGGCTCGCGGTCGTAGGTCAGCCCCAGATAGACCTCGTCGGCGATCACGTAGGCGTCGTGGTCAGCGGCGGCCTCGACGACCGCGCGACACTCGTCGGGATCGAAGACGCGACCGGTCGGGTTCGAGGGTGTCGTGAGCACGACCGCGGCGGTGTCGTCGCTCATCGCCTCGAGGACGCGGTCGGCCTCGAGGTCGAACCCCGACTCGGCGGGCATCGGGACCTCGCGGAAGGTACCGTCGGCGAGCGACGCCTGGGTCTCGTAGTTGGGCCAGGTCGGGCCGGGAACCAGCAGCTCCTCGCTGGGCGAGACCGTCGCCATCGTTGCCAGGTGCAGCGCCTCCATTCCGCCGGTGGTGACGACGATCTCGTCGGGATCGTGGACGACGTCGAACCCCTCGGCGAGCGTGTCGCTGATCGCGCGTCGACACGCGGGCAACCCCGCGTTCGACGTGTAGTGGGTCTCGCCGTCGCGGGCGGCGCTCGCGGCGGCGTCGACGACATGTGCAGGTGTGTCGAAGTCGGGTTCGCCGACCTCGAGACGGACGAGGTCGCCGTCGTGGCGTTCCGCGAGGTCGAACATAACGCGGATGCTCGAGCGCTCGGTCCGACGAACCCGTGCTGTTGGCGTCGGCATACCCTAGCCACGGCGATCGCGGGCAAAAGGGATCGGATGCCGGAAATCACGTTCCCGTCGATAGCGAGCTAGCCGCAACAAATTCTATGTTGGTTGGTAGCATACAACAATATGGTGAGCTCCGATGGGTACGTCCGATCCCGACGGCGCGGAACCGACACTCGAGACCAGCTTCGGGGAGCGGTTCGTTCTGGACGAGACCGACGGCGAGTCGCTGCGAATCGAGACGACCCTCGATCCCGGCGTGAGACGACCGCTCCACAGCCACCCGAAACAGGACGAGCGGTTCCTCGTCCACGAGGGACGACTGGGGCTGGCGGTCGGAAGCGAGGAGTTCGTACTCGAGCCCGGCGAGGAGGAGGGCGTCGCCGCCGGCACGCCCCACACCTTCTGGAACGCCAGCGACGGCGTCCTCCGGATGACGACCGAGCACCTCCCGGCGCTGCGGTTCGCGGACTTCCTCCGGGCGATGGTCGCGCTCGACCGCGAGGACGGACTCGACGCCGACGGGATGCCCGCCAACCCGCTGGTGGGTGCGGCGTTGCTCCACGAGTACCGGGACGAGATGCGTCCGGCGGACATCCCGGCTCCGGTCCGTCGCGTGGTCGTTCCGGTACTCGCGACGGTAGGGAACGCGTTCGGCTACGGAGTGCCCGACGGTTCGAGGTCGGACGCCGACGGCGTCGCCTCGAGCACCTCCCGGTGAGCTGCGTTTCCGTCCTCGGTTCGCGATTACTTTCACAGCCCGCGAACATACAATTCGATGCGGGAAAGATGTCAAATACTTATTCGTTGAATTCGACGATGGGATGGACGACCTTACCGGCTTCCAGCGGGACCTGCTGTACGTGATCGCGGGCGCCGACAAACCGTCGGGCCAGGATATCAAGGCCGAGATCGAGAGCTACTACAGCTCCGAGATTAACCACGGACGGTTGTATCCGAACCTCGACACGCTCGTCAACAAGGAGCTGGTCGAGAAAGGTGAACTCGATCGGCGAACGAACTACTACGCCATCACCGAGGACGGCGAGCAAGCGATTCGGGATCGACGGGACTGGGAGCAACAGTACGCCGACACGTAACTCCCGACCCGCGGCTCCGACCAGTCGCCGGCGCCTTCACCGAGGCGTATCGCAGCCGAACGCGATCGCGTTCGGCGAGCACCGCCAGGAAGCGGCGTTCCGAGACGAGGGGTGACCGCCTCCCCCGCCGGCAGTACAGCCAAGTTTCCGGCGCGGTAAGTGAGCGCTATGTCCACGGATCCAGACCACGACTCCGAGACGGCGGACACGCTCGACCTCGAGCGCCCAGAGGAGATCCAGTTCGGCGTTACGCGCGGCGAACACGACCTCGAGATCGGTCCGCCGCGGGACTATCCCGACCGAGCGGACGTGTCGGTCCACACGGCCGAGGACGGCGTCATCTTGAGCGTCGACGCGATGGCGGGCGATCACGGAACGGGCCACGTCGACGCGAGCTTGACGGCCGACGAGGCCCGCGAACTCTCCGAACGACTAGCGGCGGCAGCTCGGACCGAGGACTGAGGTCCTGCCACGACTGACGTCGTGGGCCGTCGCGCTCTGTCTCTGTAGCACCCCACTGGACGTCCCCGTCCTCGGTATGCAGCCGTTTGCGTTGCGGTACCGACAACTCGGTACTGCTATCGAACTAGTGGAACGACTGTCTCTCCCGGGAATCCACACGGAACGGACGGTTCGATGCGGCCGAAACCGTCTCACGGGTGCCTAACGATCGGAGTACGGCGCCGTTTCCGAACGCACGAAGCATTGTGCCGGGTGTACGGTACGTCCTCGATCCGAGATGACGTCGTCGGTACTGTCTCGATTCCAGGTAACCGAATACGCACGCAGTATCGACTCGCCCAGAGTGTTCATTCCAGCTAACAGTACATAAGACACACATAACGAACTACTCACCTGTACGATCACACGTACTATGGACGATATCGCGGGGGAGCTGCTGGACGTGATCGTGGATCCGACAACTCGTCGAGCCAGAGGATCGAGACGAAACTCGAGAGCGACTCCAACACCGGGATCAGCTACGGATGGCTGTACCCGAACCTCGACACGCTCGCCAACAAGGGACTGGCCGAAAACGAGAACCTCGATGGCTGGGCGAACTACGGTGCTACCAGAAAGCGGGCGATCGGGAGACGACGGAAGTGGATCACCCGGTCCGCCGACAAATAATTAGCCAAAAGTATTTACGAAATCATATAGTTCCGAAGAACGATGACTGAAACCCTGACGGAAACGGCTGAGGACGTCCACGAACGGATCGTCGTCGGCGTGGCCACGCTCGAAGACGTCGATCCGATGGCGCTGCCGCCGCTGTTCGACGCGGTCGATCCAGACGCGCTCGAGGCGATCTTTGCCGACCCCGAGCGGAACACGGTACGGATCGGGACTATCGAGTTTCCCTACGCCGGGCACACGATCCGTATCGAGTGTGGCGACGAGCCCGTCGTCAGGATCGACTGAGATCGGGTCGTCGCCAGGGACGTCGATCAGTCGTAGCTCAGACTGTTTAAGGTGTAGCTGTCGGCCGTGTGGGTTCGGTCGACGAGAAGTACCGCTCCGTTCGCCGCCTGCTGAAGCTCACACCGGAGGTTCCCGAGGTTGCCCGGATTGAGCGACGCCGGCGGATCGTCGAGCGTGAAGTTGAGCGTGCCGGTGTTCCCGCGTACTCGCTCGGGTTTCCGTGCGGCCGCGTGGATCCGATTGCCGTTCTGTTTCACGTCGATCGTCCCGGTAAACTCCCAGGTATCGCCGTTGTACCTGACCTGCTCGCCCTCGAGCTCCGGGAGGTGCGCTTCGACCATGGCTGTCAATGACGCGCATGGACTATAATGGTTTGGTGTCGACGGTGGTCGGTTTCGCCGACACAAAGGATATACTACCGTGCCAGCAATCGACGCGCCATGCATTCGAGGACGTTCTCGACGTTTCTGTCCACGACGCTGCTGTTCTCGATGGTCGCGGTTACGATCGCGGCGATCGTCTCGCCGCCCGATCCGTTCACACTGGTTCTGTACGCGCTCCCGTTGTCGGTCGTTGGGGCGGTGGCTGCCTACCTCCTGACGTACCGGACCGGCGACGTTTCGTCGCGGGACAGAGCGTGATACGGTCGAAGCGGTTCGACCGACGCTCCGATCGGCCGGACCATCGCAAGGAAACGATCCGAGAGCGACCAAACGCAACCCGTATGTAGAAACCACCGTTCGTTCCAACATGGACCAGATCGATCTGACGAACAGCCAGCGGACGACGCTTACTGCACTCGTCAACGAGTATCAGGCGACCGACGCGGCCGTCAGCGCGAGGGTTGTCGCCGAGGAGACCGGGCGAAACGCCGGAACGATCCGCAACCAGATGCAGACGCTGTCCGCGCTCGGCCTGGTCGAGAGCGTCGCCGGACCTGCAGGCGGCTACGAGCCGACCGACGCTGCCTACAGCGTTCTCGATCGACAGCAGCTGGACGACGCCGAGACGGTCACCCTCGCTCGCGACTACGACCGCGTCGACGCGACGGTCGACGGGATCGACTTCACGAACGTCCACCACCCCGATCTGTGTCGGGCCCAGCTGCACTTCCAGCAGTCCGTTCGTGACCTCGAGAACGGGGATCCGATCGTGGTCGGTCCCTCCCCAGTCGCGGCGCTCGTCGTCGGCGGACGGGTCGTCACTACCGACGAAACGGACAACGTGGTAATCGTCGACGTCGAACAGCTGCAAGCGCCGATCCGAAAGGACGACTCGTAGCTCTCGGACGCGGTCGCCGCTCTGTGAAGCGACTCGGGACGTCCGTCCGCTCGCCCGCCCGGGGTCGAGCTACACGTTCTCGAAGAATCGACCATGAAAGCCGAACGGCTCGGCGTGAGGGAGCGCCACCCGCGCCCGGAGCGTCAGCGTCGCCGCGTCGAAGACGAGCAACAGCGTTCGCTCGGCGTTCGTCTCTAGCGTGGTCGCCAGGACGACCCCGTCGTCCTCGGCGTCGCCGCCGGGACGCCGGACGGGAACCGGCTCCTCGACGTAGCACCCCTGCTTCCACCACTCCCTGGCAGTGCCAGTTTCACAGTCGACCTTGACGAGCCCGCTGGCTCCGCCGCGACCGGTCGCCTGGCCGTACGCATAGCGGTGGTGGCGACCGACGACGGACCGAGCGACGCGGGGCATCTCCACGCTGCCGTCGTACCGGGGCGTCCGTTCGACCGCGTTCGCGCGGAGATCGATTCGGTACCGTACCAGGCGGGCGTCGGAGACGGCCGGAAACCCCTCGTCATCGCCGTCGAGCTCCGACAGCGACATCGATCCGACGATATCGCCGTCGGGATACTCCACCAGATCCAGGACGACCGTTTCGCCGTCGACGTAGGCGTTGACGTGGTGGAAGGTGAAGACCGGATCGAGCGTCGGGTCGGCCACGAGCTCGCCGGTGTCGCGGTCGACGACGAGGACGCGGGTGCCGCGTTCGGGCTGCCACTCGAGCATGTCGATCGGGCCGTCGGCGAACGGATCGAGCGCTCGGAGCGCCGAGAGGACGAGCGGCGATTCGACGATGACGACGTGGGTAGCAGTGACGCTACAGTCGTGGACGTACGCCGGGCCGTTCGCGTCGACGGCGGCGATGCGTTCGCGCGTTCGACTCCCATAGGGAAGCCGGTAGAGGTGATACCGGGGCTGCAGCCCGAACTGCGTGGTGAACCCGACCAGTTCGTCGCGAACGGGGTCGTCGACGAGGTGGGCGGCCGCGACGTGTTCGGGGAGGTCGTCGTCGAACTCGAAGCGGCCGCGGGTCTCCAGAGTTTCGGGGTCGAAGGCCACCCGGGAGGGAGCCTCGGTAAGAGCGACGTACTCGCCGTCGATCCGGGCGACGTGGACGCTCGCGTTGTCGGTCGGCTCGGGTGGTCCCGGTGAAATCGCCGCCCCGAGAAGGTCCCGCCATCCTCGCGTGTCCGTCCCGAACTGCCCGGACAGCTGCCCCTGTATCGCCGCTCCGTACGCGCCGGTGCGGAGAAACCGGTTCGAGTAGCGAACCTGTCCGTCCTCGAAGGCGTACCGACGCAACATCGCGAGCCCGTCGAACCAGTGGTTGACGCGGCGGTTGCCGACATCGAACCGACCGGGGCCGTTGCGGATCAGCGTCCCGGAGAGCCAGTCGGGAACCGTCCCCTCGACCGGCAGGCGGTGGTCACGGAGCTCGGTCGTCAGCGAGTGGAATCCGAGCGTCGGTGTCGTCACGACTCCGCTTCAGTGCCGACCGTAATGAACGCTCGGGCGAATCGTCACGTTCGTCCGTCGTCTACGAGCCGAACGATGCGAGTGGCTTGGGGCCGGCTCGGTTCCCCAGCTGACTACATGGAAAACGGGAGAAAGTCTACGACTTCAGTCGTGGGAGGCAGTCAGGGAACGTCGTACTCGAGACTGTCGTACTCCGCGACCTCGGTCGAGCCACAGGACGGACAGTCCCACTCACCTCCCTCGAGTACCGTTCCGCAGTTTCGACACTCGAAGATCGTCTCTTCATCGTCGGAGAAATATTTTCTTACTGCTGAGAAGATCGGCATATCTTCCCATGCTCGGAGGAGCACTAACCGCTGTGGCTTTCAGCTGCCGGGTCAGGCGGGTGCGGCCGGTATCGAGGACGCTGGTTGGAATCAGTCCTGATCCTCCGGTGGCCCGGTCGCGGCGGGCGATCGGTCGTCGGGGTGTGGCTCAGCTCCGTGATCTGCGTCGGGCTCGACGACGCTGTCGGTCCAGGTTCCCCGGAGGAAGTGAAGTCCGGCCAGGACGACGACGAGAACGTTCGTCAGCGCGTCGCCGACGAACACGCCCGTCGCACCCAGTCCGAGCGGTTCGGCCAGCCCGTAGGCCAGCAGCGGTCGGAGAACGATGAAGCCGACGATCGCGAACCCCATCGCGGTTCGCGTGCTGCCGCTGCCCCGGAACGCGCCCTGGACGATGTAGAAGGTGCCCAGGAAGACGAACGACAGCGAGACGATACGCAGGTACTCGGCGCCGACGGCCACCACCGCGGCCGCGCCCGACCCCGTGATGAAGATCCCGACGATCGGATCGGCGAGGACGTAGACGACGCCGCTGAAAAGCAGGAAGGCGCCGGCGACGAGTCCCGCCGCGGCGTACACGCCGCGCTCGGCGCGCTCGACCTGTCCCGCGCCGAGGTTCTGTCCGACGACCGTCTCGACGCCGCGGGCGAGCCCCAGCGCCGGCAACACGACCATCGACGTCACCCGCGTGCCGATCCCGTAGCCGGCGACCGCCGTGGGGCCGGCCAGCGCGACCAGCGCGGTCAGGATCGTCACACTGAACGCCTTCGTGCTCACCTCGACGCTTGCGGGCGCGCCGATCGTCACGAGCTGTTTGACGGTCTCGAGTTCGGGCCGGAAGTCGCCCCTCGAGAGCTCGATGCCGACCCGTCCCGAGAGCAACAGCCAGACTCCGATCGCCGCGGCGAGTCCTCGCGAGAGGATCGTCGCGAACGCCGCCCCCTGGACGGCCCAGCCATCGAACCCCGTCAGCGTGAACAGCTGTGCTTCGAGCGCCTCGAGCCCGAACCACGCGAAGAGGACGTTGTCCTGAAAGCCGAGGATGAAAAACGGGTCGATGGCGACGTTGAGCGCGACGCTGAAGCTCATGAGATACAGCGGCGTCCGCGTGTCCCCCCACCCCTGCAGCAGCGACTGGAAGACGAAAAACGCGAAGATGAACGGCATCCCGGCGAACTCCGTGCGAGTGTACGCCAGCGCGTACTCGTACTCGAGGGTTCCGGGCTCGGCGCCGACGAACCGCAGCATCGTCGGCGCGAGGACGACGCCGACGACGGCGACGAGCACGGAGAGCCCGAAGATGACCGAAATCGTCTGTCCGGCGACCCGGGCGATCCGGTCGAGGTTGCCGGCACCCTTGTTCTGGGCGACGAGGACGGTCCCCGCGACGTTGAAGCCGATCCCGAAGCTGATCACCAGGAAGATGATCGCCCAGGAAAACGACAGCGCGGAGACGCCAGCCTGGCCGAGCCGGCCGACCCAGTAGGTGTCGGCGAGGTTGTACCCGACCATCAGCAGATTGGTGACGACGATCGGTACCGAGAGGACGATCAGGGGCCACACCAGCCCGCCGTCAACGACGTCGACCGATCGATCCCGACTGTTTCGGCTCACTGTAGGGGCTCCGGAGCAGTCTCGGTGGCCAGCGGTGGAAACGCTTTCTCCTTCGGCCCGCGAGATCTCGGAACGGGATCACTCCGTCGTGACGACGCCCCGCTGGGCCTCGAAGGCCCCGCGGGCGTCCTCGGGGTCGTCGAACGCCGAGAGCGCCAGTCCGAGTTTGATGCGAGCCTTCCAGGGTGGGAGGTCGCCCGCCGGAATCGTGCCGTGTTCCCGAACGGTGCGGCTGCCGCCGGGCCCGCCGTACCGGGCGCCGACGGCGCCGTCGTAACACCGCGTCGCGACGACGACGGGAACGCCCGCCTCGACTGCCTCCGCGACGCCGTCTCCGAGCGCCGGCGTCGTGTTTCCGATGCCGCTCGCGGCGAGGACCAGGCCATCGACGCCGTCCTCGAGGGCTCGCTCGAGCTGGCGGGCGTCGACGTCGAGCCCGCTGGGCAGCATCTCGACGCGCGCGGTCATCTCGGTCGCGGGCAGGGAGACCGACTCGCTGCCGGGCTCGCGGCGCAGCGAGAGCCCGTCTGCTGTGAGCTCCGCGACCGGTCCCGCGTCGGGCGAGGCGTACGCCTCCGGCCGTCCAGCCCGCGCCTTCGTCACCCATCTGGCGGCGTGGACGAGGTTCCCGAACGCGACGTACGCGCCGTCCTCGAAGCGGTCGTCGGCCGCGGTCCGGACCGCCTGCAGCAGGTTCGCCGGCCCGTCGGCTCCCGCCCAGTCGGCGGGTCGCTGCGCCCCGGTGAACACGACCGGCACGTCGGCGTCGGTCGCCATGTCGACGTAGTACGACGACTCCTCCATCGTGTCGGTACCGTGGGTCACGACGACGCCGTCGACGCCGTCCTCGTCGGCCCGTTCGACCGCCTCGACGAGCGCGGCGACGTCCGAAACCGAGAGGTGGAAGCTGAGTTCGTCACAGACCGACTCGACGTCGATCGTCGCGACGTCCTCGAGACCGGGAACCGCTGCGACGAGGTCGTCGCCGTCTTTCGAGGGGGTCGCCCCGTCCGCCCCATCCGTCGACGCGATCGTTCCACCGGTGCTCAACACGCGTACGTGTGGCATGTACTGGCGTCTCGGGCGGAACTACTTAGTTCGAGAGGCCACCCTCACCGGGGCACTCCGTCCTCCCGGTCGTCGAAGATCGTGCGTTCCCGAACGACCGCTGTGCTCCGAAGGCAGGACCTGGTCGAACACGAGTGGTTTTCCGGCGAGAGAATCCATCGTCGGCAGCACTCAACTGCTCGAGGGAGCCGTGTTCCCCACCGTTTTCGACGAGCAGGGTCAGTAACTTTTTGTGACTTGTCTGTCCTCCTATAGTCGTGCCAATCCGACGAGCGAAAGATCTGGACACTCTCTACACCGAGGTCGACGACTACGACCTCGTTATCGTCCCCGACGCACCGTTCGCGAGTGCGCTCAACCGCCGCCTCGACAGCCCACAGTTCGGAAGCTTCGCCATCACGCCCCGGCGCCTCGCTGCTGGCCGGCGCGAACGGGCCGAAGACCGGCTCGCCTTTCTCGAGGTCGTCGACCGAACCGATCACGACTGGCAGGCAGTCGCCTACGCGGTCGGGAACGTCATCCAGTGCTGGGAACAGCAGGGACGGCTCGACGCCATCCTCGAGTACGATGCCTACGTCGATACGACTACCCGCGAAGTCGTCGATATCATGGCTGACCTGCGAACGACCTCCAAACAGCTCACCGAGTATACGGTCGACGACGAGCAGTCGGTCGCCGTCGTCGGCTCCGACCAGTTGACGACGCTCGAACGCAGTATTCTCCCGGACGAGTTCGACCGGATCGACCCGTTCACCGCGGAGTCGTTCGACTATCCCGAGTTCCACGTCTTCGAGTCGGCAACCGACATCGTCACCGCACTCGTTGACACTATCACCGCAGCGGACGCCGAACACGTCGCGGTCGTCCTCGACAGCGGGAGTGAGTACTCGTCGCTGGTCGAATCAGCGCTCGAGGCAGCCGACGTCCCCTTCTACGGCGGTCCTGGATTCGTCGACGATCCGCACCACAGAGCCTTCGTCCGACTCCTTCGACTCGGATTTCGCGGCCCCGAAACGACCGTCGGCGACCTCCGCCCAGTGCTCTCCCAGCTGGGAATCGACGTTCCGATCGACCACAACGAAAAACGACTCGAGTCGGTCGACGCCGACGGCATCGACTGGGTACGGGAGTTCTGTGCCTCGCTCGACGAGCGAACGTTTGCCGACGTCCTCGGTGCGTACGCAACGAAAGCGGGAATCGAGCTCTCGCGCTTCGATGACGAACTGCGGGAGCTCGGAATCGGCGATAACCGCGTAACCAGCGACGGCGTCGATCGACTGGCCTACTACCTGCAGACGTACGACATCCCGGTCGACAGAACGAACGAGGGTGTCCTTCTGGTCGATGCGAAATCCTCTGCCTACGTCGACCGACCGGTCGTCTTCCATCTCGGGATGGGGAAGGACTGGACTCACTCGGCCCCGAAACGTCCCTGGGTCGATTCCCAGACCCAGTTCGAGCGCTACATCGGCAACTTTCAGCGACTACTCCAGAGCGGCGACGACCAGTACTACCTCGTCCAGGACACCGTTGGAGGCGAGCCAGTGACACCGTGTCTCTACTTTAGCGACCTTCTCGAGGACGACTTCGGACGCTTCAGCGACCTCGAGACAGTCGACCATCGCCGGCGACCACGTTCCGGTGGCAGCGGCTTCGACCGCGAGCCGATCGACGTCAATCGGGAGACGGTCGAGACGATCAGCCAGTCGAGCCTGAACAGTTACGTCAACAGCCCACGGGAGTACTTCTTCAGCCGCCTCGTCGACTCGCCGGATCGGGAACGGTTCGTCGAGGGGACCCTCTTTCACGATTTCGCCGAGTTCTACGTCAACCATCCCGACGTCGTCGCTACAGCCGACCGCTCGGATCTCGTCGACGTCATGCTCGAGGACGTCGATCCGTTCATCACGGCTGCCGACGAGCCGCTTCGACGACGCAAGTACCGGATCGGACTGGAGACGATCGTAGCGTATCTGGACGAATACGGTCCCGAATCGGACGAGACCGACTTCCTCACGCCGACCACCGGCCGGGGAGAGAACTGCTTTGCGGCGTACTTCGGCGAGCCGATCGACTCCCCGCTGACGGAACGGTGGTTCGAGGACGAGTCGCTCGGCCTGAAGGGCAAGATCGATCTCGTCCGGACACCGGATCAGTTGCTCGATTACAAAAGCGGGAGCAAGAAACGGGCCGCCACGATCGTGAAGCGTGCGGCGGTCGACCCACCCGCGGACACGCCGAATTTCCAGGCGGCGCTGTATCTCACCTACTACCGGGCGATCCGTCCCGACGAACCGCTCGAGATCACGTTTTTCCACTTCCTGGAGACTATCGACGACGTCATCACTGGCGAAGCGGAGCTCGACGAGACACTGACGACCGTCACGTACTACCCGTTCACGTTCGACGAGTACGTCGGCTCCCGTGACGCCTACGAGACGCTGCTCGATGGCTACAACGACTGCCAGGAGACGTTCGAGGACTTCGGCTATTCGGCCTACAGTGACCTCATGAGCCAACTGACGTTCCCAGATACGACCGAGAAGGCAGCGTTGCGCGCATCCGAGTTCGCCGAGGAGTTCACGGCTGCCGTCGACGTGGGCACCTCCGAGGACGTCGACGCCGAGAAGGGAGCGGATCAGGCGATTCGAGCGCTGAACGGCGTTCGCAAGCGGACGTTCTTCTGCGAGGACCTCGATGCGTTCGAAGCGTTCGTCGAGGAACGGCTCGAGGAACTCAACCGTCGGCGAGTCGGCGAGGAACGGTTCCCCGTAGATGGCCCTGCCGGAGAGCCGAACTACCGGCGGATAGACAACCGCGATCTCCTCCTGGAAGGTGAGAGCGATGACTGAGCTGACACCCAACGAGAAACAGCGGGAACTCATCGAGAACACGGACGGACTCTATCACGTCGACGCTGGCCCTGGAACGGGGAAGACGTTCGCGATCACTCGCCGGTACGGGGCGATCGTCGACCAGCCTGACATCGAACCGGACGATATCTTGCTGGCGACGTTTACCCGGAGCGGCGCCGCCGAGATGAAAGAACGGATCGGCGAGCACAGTACCTACGCTCTCCGCGAGTTGGCCGACGCCCCGATCCAGACGTTCCATTCACACTGTCACGACCTGCTCGACGAACACGGCTACGCGGCCCCGACCCATCTCGGTCTCGAGGAACGAATTACGGGATCGACGCGAGTTATCGACGACGAGCTCATCGAAGCCGAGCTGTTCCGCGAGTTCTTCGACCAGTTCCGGAGCGCTCACCCCGAGTATATCGACTTCTACCGGATCCTGTCGGCACCAGACGAGTTGCTCGACGTCGTCACCGAACTCGCGTCGAAGGGGGTGTTCCCGACGGCCGACGGCTGGTATCGCGACGGCGAATCGCACCTCGACGGTGACTTCGAGACGTTCAAAGCGCAGTTCGACGACGTGAACGAGCCACGCAACGATGGGCGGAAGCAGTCCGAACTACGTGACGACCTGAGTCGCTTCGGGCGGAACAAGACCTACCTGCCCGATGCACCCTCGAAATCGGAACTCCGTGGGGGACGCGGAACCAAACAACTGGATGACGAGGTCGCAGCCGAGGTGTTCCACGAGGATCGCACTGATCTCAAGGCGTTCGTCCACGACGTTTACTTCGAGTACCTGCAATTCGCGCTGCGTCGGAACTACCTCAATTTCGGATTCCTCCAGCTGTTCGCGTTCGTCCTGCTCTGTGAAGATCCACAGGTTCGGCAAAGAGCCCGCTTCGAGTACGTGATGATCGACGAGTTCCAGGACACCAGCGAGATCCAGTTCAAGCTCGCGTTGCTCCTTGCGGGAACGGACAACCTCTGTGTCGTCGGTGACTGGAAACAGAGCATCTACTCGTTCCAGTACGCGGACGTCCGGAACATCCGCGCTTTCGAGGAGCGTCTCGAGGCGTTCAGTGCGGATCTCAACGGTGACACCGATCGGGTATCCTTCGAGACGGACGATCTCACCCGAATCGAACTGAAGGAGAACTACCGATCGACCGAATCCGTCATCGAACTCTCCGAGGAGGCAATAATGACGCCAGCTTCGAGCGGCGAGGACGTCGATACCACGCACGAGGACATCGTCGAACTCGCCGCGAACGCGTCCGTTGACAACACCGTCGTCGAGGGCGTTCGACACGACGACGAACACGAAGCGGTGCTCTCGAAGGTTCAGGAGATCGTCGGCAACGACGACTACGCCGTCGAAGCAGAAGACGGTGAACTCCGCCCGCCGGAGTACCGGGACGTCGCCGTGTTCACCCGGAAACGCGACTACGGTCGCGAGCTGCTCGAGGTCGCCGACGAGTACGACTTTCCCGTCGCCTACGACGGCGGAATCGAACTCTTCCGGACCGATCAGGCGAAGCTACTGCTTGCCTGGCTCCGCGTCCTCGAATCGGACGCTGATCGCGGCTGGGCGGTCGTGTTGGAGCGTGTCGGGTACACGCTCGACGAAATCGACCACGTGCTGGGGACGGAGGGGTATCCCACGGAGCTGACCACGTTCCGGGACGAACTCCGGGAGTTGGAGTCGGTCGGTGCAGTCGCGCGACGGCTCTTCGATCGCTATGGCTTTACGGGCGAGACGGCGGATACCCTTCTCGATACGATTCAGTCGGTGTACGACTCGACCACCCTCACTCACGGCGAACTGATTCAGTTTATCGAACGGGGGATCGAGAACGGCAGTATCGTCGACGTCCACGCCAATTCGGGAGACAACTCGGTGACGGTTCAGACGATCCACGCTGCGAAGGGACTCGAGTATCCGATCGTCATCCTGGCGAACATGAATAGCGGCAGTTTCCCGCCCCGTTCGGGCGGTTCGAGCGTGATACAGTATCAGGAACCAGTCGGTCTTCGTCAACGGAAGCGCTACTCCGAGGACCGAGCACATCCACACGTCTACGATAGCTGGCAACACGACGTCCGTCGTCGATGTCTCCCCACCGAGTACGACGAAGAGCGACGGCTACTGTACGTGGCAGTCACACGAGCCGAACAGCACGTCGTCTTCACGGGCGGCGAGAATCCCAATACGTTCCTCGAGGCGTTGCCAGTTACGGTCGGCGAGGCCGAGATCGATATCGACCCGCTCGGTCGGGACGACCGGGCTGTGGCGGAACTGCCGTTCACCGTGACGACTCCCGATGGCCCGCTCGCCCATACCCCGCATTCGCTGATGGACGAGAGTGTCTTCGAACGAACCGGAGCACGGATGGAATCGAGTCCCGATCCTGCGTCGGAAACGCGGGGAAGGGATTTCGGCTCTCGTGTACACGAGTTCGCCGAGGCGTACGCCCTCGGTGACGACGTAACGCCGTTGAACGCCCACGAGCAACGGGTGAAAGCGTTCATCGACGACCTTCCGGGCGAGTTGTACGTCGAAGAACAAGTCACGCTCCCGCTCGAGGTCGATGACCGACGGGTCACGATCTCCGGTATCGCTGACCTCGTCCACGAAACGGAGACGCAGGTCCAGGTTATCGACTACAAGACCGACAGTACGCGACGAGCGCAGTCGGAGTACCGAAAGCAACTCAGCGTCTACTACCACGTCCTCTCCGAGTGGTTTGAAGCCAAAGAAGTCACAGCGAGCCTGTTCTATACGGCTGACGGGACTCGCGAACGGATCGAGCCGCTTTCGCGTGACGAAATCCGTGGTGTTGTTCGACAGCATGGAACCCACGGCAACCGGTGAATCGGCCAGCAAAGCAGTTGTGACGGTTCGAGGAGCACTCGGAAGCCCCACCTCACTCCGTCGAATCTAAACAGCGCCTTACTGAACGAGTTCGATGTGCAGAATAGCACCACCGGTCGTCTCTCGATACCTGGCGTCGGAGTTCGGGGTCCGGTGAAACCCCTCCGGTGCAGGATGATTCCCTTTACTGTCAGGCGTTTCTGGCATCAGTATGTACGACCCATCATCCTGGCGTGGACCTTCACCATAAACCCGGTAATACTCTTCGCTACCATTCAATTCTTCGAGAGTTACTTTCCGAATCTCCATCGTCCGTCCATCGCTCCAGGACGTGTTCGTGGTAACTGTGATACGGTCGCCCGGACGAAGTCGATAAAGGAAATTGACGATTTTGCTCGGCTCGCGATCGAGCTCTGACTCTCGTGCCATATTTCATAGAACCTTTCACCCTACGTATAGATACTGGCTCTACAGAGATACAGCGAGAGTGCCTCGGGGCTTGTCCCCGAGGTACTTCACAGATCGCTGCACTGAATTCGTACTCTCCTCTCTCGCTCGGGCGGTCTCACGCCGGATCGAGTGGCCAATACCGTGAGTTATAATACAGAACAGAGATATTACTCGGACGAGTACACGATGACAGGATCCGACGACCGAATCCGGACGACTCACATCGGGAGTCTCCCGCGACCACCTGCGTTGCTCGAGCTGCTGACGGCCCGCCAGAACGACGAGGACGTCGACGAAGCCGAGTGGGACGCAACCGTCGCCGAGGCCACCCAGGACGTCGTCCAGCGCCAGGCCGCGATCGGGCTCGATAGCATCAACAACGGCGAGCAGTCCCGGGTCTCGTTCAACTGGTACGTCGCCGACCGCCTCAGCGGAATCGAGGGGAAACGCGAACAGGAGCTGTGGGCGGACCTCCAGGAGTTTCCCGACTACGCCGACGAGACGTTCAAGACGGACGTCCTCGACCTCTCGATGCACCCCGTCGTTACCGGTCCCGTCGAGTACACGGGCCACGACGAGGCCGAGGCCGAACTCGAAACCTTCGAGGCGGCACTCGAAGACGTCGGTTCCGATATCGAGGAGACGTTCGTGACCGCAGCCTCGCCCAGCATCGTCACGGCCACGCACGTCAACGACCACTACGACTCCTACGACGAGTTCCTCTTCGCCGCCGCCGAGGCGATGGCCGAGGAGTACGAGCTTGTCGCCGACACCGGCGCGACGATCCAGATCGACGCGCCCGAGCTCCTTACTACCGGTCACACGGCGGCCTTCGCCGACGCACCCCTCGAGGAGGTCAAGGAGGTCACCCGGCTCCACGTCGAGGCGCTCAACGAGGCGCTGTCGAACGTTCCCGCAGAGCAGGTCCGACTCCACACCTGCTGGGGGAGCTACGAGGGGCCCCACCACCTCGATACGGACCTCGTCGAGATGCTCCCGGAGATCTACGAGGCCGACATCACGGGACTGAGCGTCGAGCAGGCAAACCCCCGCCA
Source organism: Natronococcus occultus SP4 (assembly GCF_000328685.1). Classification (NCBI taxonomy): domain Archaea; kingdom Methanobacteriati; phylum Methanobacteriota; class Halobacteria; order Halobacteriales; family Natrialbaceae; genus Natronococcus; species Natronococcus occultus. Next base: position 149,909 of record NC_019976.1, read on the forward strand.
CCAGCACGAGTACCGCGCGTTCGCCGAGCAGCCGCTCCCGGACGGCTGGACGTTGCTTCCGGGCGTCGTCGACGTGAAGACGAACGTCATCGACCACCCCGAGACGATCGCGGATCGGCTCGAGCGCGTCGCCGAGGCCGTCGACGACTCGACGCCGCTGGTCGCCGCCCCCGACTGCGGTTTCGACACACAGGCCGACATCGGGATGGTCGACCCCGAGATCGCGTGGGCGAAACTCGAGGCGCTGGTCGAGGGTGCCGAGATCGCGACCGAACGACGTTCCTGACGCGGCCGAAACGCTATCCTCTTCCGTCGCTCCGCGGTAGTCTCGTTCATGACTGCACTCGAGGACGAGACGGTGATCGTAACCGGAGCGAGTCGGGGCCTCGGCGCGTCGATGGCGACCCGGTTCGCCGAGGAGGGTGCGAACGTCGTGTTGACCGCCCGTAGCCGATCCGACCTGGAGGACGTCAGCGACGGTATCGACGGCGAGACGCTCGTCGTGCCTGCCGACGTCACCGACGAGGACGCGGTGCGTGCGGTCGTCGACGCGACCCTCGAGCAGTACGGCGAGCTGACCGGGCTCGTGAACAACGCGGCTATCGGGCTGCTCACGCTGCACGACGAACGCAGCGTCCTCCACGACGTCGCCACCGAGGACTTCCGACAGATCCTGGACGTCAACGTCACCGGCGTCTTCCTGTTCTCGAAGTACGCCGTCCCCGCGATGATCGAGTCCGGCGGGGGCAACGTCCTCAACGTCTCGTCGGGACTGGGTCGTCGGGGCTCGGCGACCTGGGGACCCTACGTCGCCTCGAAGTGGGCCCTCGAGGGGATGACCCGGACCCAGGCCGAGGAGCTCGCGGAGTACGGAATCAACGTCAACGCAGTCGATCCAGGCGGTCGGGTCGCGACGAAGTTCTGGGATCACCTCCCGGACGACGAGCGATCTGAGATCCTCGAGCCCGACGTGATGGACGACGCCGCGACGCGGCTGCTCGCACAGGGGCCGGACGGCGTGACCGCGGAATCGATGCCCGCCGACGAGTGGGAACAGCAACTGGACGACCGCACCCAGTGAGAATCGGCTCCCGATCGCGTTCATCCGAGTCGGACCTCGAACTACACGTCGATCTCGCCGATCACGAGCGGGCGTTCGGTACGACAGACCGATTGAGCGTATCTTTATGAGTGCCGTTGTAATAACGGGCGTATGACAGATTCGAACGTGGCGATCGTGACGGCAGCGGGAAGCGGGATCGGAGCCGCCTGTGCGCGGCGGCTGAACGAGGACGGGTACACGCCAGTTCTGCTGTCGCGATCGGGCAGTGCCGTCGAGGTCGCAAACGAACTCGGCGGGGACGGGTTCGAGGGGTCGGTGACCGATCCCGACGCCCTGGCGGCTCTCGTCGAGACGACGTACGAACGCTACGGACGGATCGACGCGGTGGTGAACAACACGGGTCACCCGCCATCGGGAGACCTCCTCGAGATCTCCGACGAGGAGTGGCACGAGGGACTCGATCTCGTTCTGTTGAACGCCGTTCGTATGGCGCGTCTCGTCGCGCCGATCATGGAAGACCAGAACGGCGGATCGATCGTCAACATCTCCACGTTCTCGGCGTTCGAACCGTCGGGCGAGTTTCCGGTGTCGTCGGTGCTCCGGGCCGGGCTCGGAAGCTTCACCAAGCTTTTCGCCGACCAGTATGCCCCGAAGGGAATCCGCATGAATACGGTACAGCCCGGCTTCACCGATAGTTACGAGGTCGACGAGGAGACGCTGGAGCGGATTCCGATGGGACGATCGGCACGGACCGAAGAGATCGCCGACGCGGTCGCGTACCTGCTCTCACCCACCTCGAGCTACATCACCGGCCAGAACGTTCGGGTCGACGGCGGGCTTACACGATCCGTGTGACATCCTCGCCCGCCGTAAACAGTAGTTGAGATGTGTGGCACTGTCTAGCTGAGCCAGTGTGAGAAGTGAGCAGGTCATTGAGTGAATTGGCTAGAATGCTTGCAGACCTGCTCACCGAGAGCTACGACGCGGATTTAGAAGAATCTTGGGAGAACGAGCGGACGGCGAGCGCCCTGACGGGCGTCGCCGTCCGTCTCCATCAGGCCGGTTGTTCCCTTCGGGAGACAACAACGATTCTCGCTAATTAGGCGCTGAGCGATCTCACGGAGCGGTCCGGAATAGGGTACATCGACTGGCTGACAGCGGACGCGGCCCGTCGACGTCCACGAGTGCTTCGCTCTCCTGCGGCCCATCAGAACGCGAAGCGTTCTGAGGACGGCGACGCCGTCGGCGGGTCGCTGTCGACGAAACCGCTGTCAAGATTAACGGTGAATGGTCTTGGTTGTACGCTGCAATAGACATCGAGACAAAATTGATTCTCGACGTCGCGTTGTTTGGTCGGCATGGCACTGATCCGGCAGCTGCATTTCTGCATGGACTCCGTGAGAAACACGATCTTTCCGAGGCTGAGTTTCTCATCGATCAATTCGGCTATCGGACTTCCCTCTCTCGATTAGGATTGAACGATCAAGTAAACTACACCGACCGAAATCTCGTCGAAAAGTGGTTTCACACCCTTAAAATTCGAGTCGGCCGTTTTCATAACTCATGGGTGGGCAGTCGGGCGAGTGCACGCGGATGGTTGAACAGTTCGTGCAGTACGATACCCATCAAAGACCGTCTCAATCGCTTGATGGACGGACGCCAGCTGACGAGATGCTCAACTAGACAGTGCCATCTAACTAACGTCAGATGCTCCCCGGCCTTCTTCGTAACTACCTTCTGCCAGCGGCCGGTCAAAGTAGTCGTCAACCTCGATACCCGTCTGGGTCAATGAAGGATCTTGTGCCAGCTGAGTAAAGCTTTCGAGCAGGGCGACTCTTGTCGCTTCAACTTTCATATAGTAGGCTCTATCACCGACAGAATCAGTCTGTCCGGGAAGTTCGTACAGCATTCCTGCGGCATCAGTCTGTGGGCAAAGCGTGTCGAGATATGACCCCCAAAGTGTTGTATACCCGAAACGAGTTCCGGTCTCGAACGCTGACCATGGCCCAGCATATTCTTCAAGTGCCTGGGCACACAGTTCATTGAGTCGGATACCTCGATCGCTTGTTTCCTGATCAAGGAACGGATTGACGAAATCTGCTGTCGCATCCTCTTCTGGGTCACCAAACGGCGCTTCTTCAGCATACATCGGACCGTATGGTGCCATGACACTCAGTATCGTCACTTCACCCGTCTCGGGATCAAGTGGAAGTCCTTGGGAATGAATTGTCTTGGCGTAATCCGGGTCAGCATTTAAAAACGACCGTGTAATCGCCTCGACCGCAGGTGTTGCTTGCACCCCGGACTCCTCGAGGGTATGACCATCTCGTTCCATCTCCAGTACTCCAGTAGGTTCGCCGTCGTCATCAGTCTGCCACATATCTGGAGTATCATCGACTGTTGAGACAAAATCAGGTTTGATGTTGAAATCTCGGTTCGGGTCGTATCCACCTCGCTCGTCTCCTGGGAACTCTTCGACATGATAGTAAGGCCTCTGGTGGGAATGATTCGAATTCCACGATTGGATGTTCTGACGGAGTCCGAGCCGTTGTTCCTCCCCATCATCATTTTCATCCTCTGTGTACATTGCCCCATCTGGATTCGCTCTGGGGATGACTGTGAGGGAGAGATTATCGAGAATGCTGTCGACTAACCGTGAATTTCCGTCGACAAGGCGTCGAAAAATACTCATAAGCGCTTCTGTACCAAACGGTTCGTCACCGTGAATTTGGTTAATAATGTGAATGCTTGTGTCCCCGTCTCCGATTTGTACCTCCCAGATGGGGTCGCGTCTGCCGGCGGATTTCCCTATTCGTTGGAGATCCATCCGATCGTTCTTCTGTGCAAGCAATCTGAGACGCTCGGTGAGTTGTTCGTTTGTTAGGGATGGACCTGTCCCGAGATCGATGGGATCTAAGGGGTCAGCGGACTGTAGGATGTTATTTGTTTGGCTCGAGGTAGCACTGGCGCTCGAAGCAGGTACTACTGCCGCTAGACCTGCTACTTTCATGAACTTTCTTCGATTCATGGTATGGGTGTGATGGGCATTCACACACCGATAAAATTTTTGCTTTCGGACATTGTTGTTAGTTACGTTTTAGAGGTAACTGTAACTTACATCGAAGATCGGGTTCAGTGCGGTGGTATTGATAGCAAAGTTTCTGAGGTAGAGTCAAGGGACGTAGTGCTGCATTTTCACCGTGTTGGACATGCTGACATCTATTTGTCATGCGGTCCGCTTAACAATCTCGCTGAAATACAATCCGAGAGGATGTTCAGAGGGCTATTGCTCGCAGTTGGCGTAGTCCAGTGACGCGATTCACGCCCGTCCCCAGAACGCGGAGTGTTCTGGTGTGCGAACGAGACGCAAAGCGTCTCGTCAACGTCCCCGGAACTCGAAGCGTTCCGGTGTGCGCGCAAGACCACCGGTCTTGCGAACGCCGTGAACCGCGGAATTCTCTCGCTGCTTAAAGATAGTAAGACCAAAGCCGTTCAAATTCGTACGGGCGCCCCAACGCGTGTCCGCAACCGAACAGCTCATCGACTCCGGCTTCTCGCTCCTGCTGATTTTCGACGAGCCGGCGCTGTTTCTCCTCTTCGTGCTGAAAGGAGCGATCATCGGAAAGGTGTTCCCGACCTCGCTTTTCTTGCCGGGATACCTGCTCGCCATCTCGGCGTCGGTCGAACGGGTCGCTCTCAGCATCGCCGTCGCGTCGCTGGGCTACGTTACCGGACAGTTACTGATCTACTGGCTCTCAAGCACGTACGGACTCGGCGCGGTCGACTCGCTTCCAGCGGTCTCTATCTCGAACGAGCAGATCACGCGGGCCGAAGCCCTGTTTCAGCGATACAGCGGGATCGGGATCTTCATCACGAACATCGTTCCGTTCGTCGGAAGTTTCATCATGATCCCCGCGGGGATGTCCTCGTACCCGATCGCACAGGCGACGTTCTACGCGCTCTCGTCGACGCTGCTAAACTACGTCCTCATCGTGCTGGTCGTCTTCGAGTCGATCGAACTACTCGGTGTGTTATGAGGTGCGGAATTACGTCTATTTCATAGAGCCGATAGTTCAGGTAGCCAACCACGAGCGCAATGCCACCCGCAAGAAGCACCACTGCGACGAGATCGGTCCCGGTGAGCAGCGTCCCGATCACCCGAGAGCCAACGACGACGCCACTGCCGGCAAGAGCGAGCAACCACGCGCCGAGCAGGATAGCGAGGAGACGCGGCGTGTGTAATGGATTCGCCACGGCTCGTCTACGAACGGCGCAGCGAAAAGTGGAAACGGTTTCGAACGGGCCGGATCGGTGAGTGTGCCGGGCGGGGCTTGATACAGAGACACATGGACGGGTGTGGTATGACATCGCTCGAGGGCAAATCGGCCCTGATCACCGGCGCGTCACGAGGCATCGGCCGCGGGATCGCGGAAGCGTTCGGCCGCGAGGACGCTGCGGTCGCGGTCGGCTACCACTCGAACGAGGACGGCGCCGAAGAAACGGTCGCGACCATCGAAGACGACGGCGGGACCGCGATCGCCGTCCAGGCCGACGTGAGCGACGCGGACGAGGCCCGCCGTCTCGTCACGACGACCGAAGACGAGTTCGGTGGGATCGACGTCCTCGTCAACAACGCGGGCGTCCTCGAGCCGTCGACGCTCGACGAGATGGACGTCGAGACCTGGGAGCGAACGATCGGCGTCGATCTTCGCGGGACGTTTCTGGTGACGCGGTTTGCCATCGAGGGGATGCTCGATCGGGGCAGCGGTCGCGTGATCAACATCGCGTCACAGCTGGGTATCAAGGGTGCGCCGGAGCTCACCCACTACTCGGCCGCGAAGGGCGGCGTGATCGCGTTCACCCGCGCTCTCGCCCGGGAAGCTGCACCGGACGTACACGTCAACGCGATCGCACCGGGCCCCATCGAGACCGACCTGCTCGACGATACGACCGCGGAGTGGCGCGAAAACAAGGAGTCGGAGATCCCCCTCGACCGTATCGGAACCGTCGACGACGTCGTTCCGACGGCCCTCCTTCTGGCCGGGGCTGGTGGTGACTACTACACCGGCCAGACGCTCAGTCCAGACGGCGGCGACGCCATGCACTGACGGCGTTCCGTTCTCTCTCGTGTGCGATACCGGGCGTCCAGTTCCGGGAGCAGTCGAAACAGCAGCGGTCAAATGGTCGGGGTTCGTACCCTGCGAGTGAAACGGATCGATGGAAGAGGCGCTAATCGATACGGTAGTCGACGTCGGAACCGGTGTGTTCGTTCTCTCGACGATGCTCGCGATGGGACTGACCCTGTCTACCGACCAGCTCCTGGCAGCGGTCGGGAAGCGGCGACTCATGACGAAATCGCTCCTGGTGAATCTCGTCGCCGTTCCGCTACTGGCCTACCTGCTCGTCCGGATGCTCCCCCTCGAGCCCGCCTACGCCGCGGGCATTCTCCTCATTTCGGTGGCGCCCGGCGCACCCTTCGGGCCGAAGCTCGCGGAGCTCTCGAACAGCGACCTCGCCTTCGCGAGCGGTCTCATGGCCGTCCTCGGCGTCGTTTCGGTCGTAACGATACCGGTAACGCTGGCGCTGCTGCTGCCCGAAAGCGTGGTCGTCGACCCGCTCGCTATCGGGGGGATCGTCCTCGGGATCCAGCTCGTCCCGCTGCTGGTTGGACTTGCCGTCACGTCCCACTACCCGCGCCTCGCCAACTCCCTGTACCCGCCGGTACAGCGGGTTTCGGACTACTCGTTTTTCTCGTTGCTCGTCCTGCTGTTGCTCGTCTACTTCGAGGACATGATCGGTCTCTTCGGCACGGGCACACTCCTCGTTTCGATCGGTATCGTCGCCGCTTCCCTGCTGCTCGGCTACGTCCTAGGCGGCCCGGCCCGAACCAGGCGAGAGGTGCTGGCGACGACGACTGCCGCCCGGAACGCCGCGATCGCGCTGTTCATCGCCACGACCAGTTTCTCTGATCCGAACGTGTTGACGATCGTCCTCGCGTTCTCGTTTATCGGCGTCGTCGGGTCGGCGGGACTCGCCCGAATGTGGGGACGCCGCACCAGTAGATGACCGAGGCCAGCACAAGTCGAACCCGCTCGATACGAGGTGTGAGATCCACGTTGGATCGGCGGTATGACGATCCGTTCGTTAAGTGGCTCTGGTCATAAGGTGGAGCTATGACGGGAGGTCGTTCTCGCGTGGTCCACGGCACAGTTCGGTAGCGGAGCCTACACCGTATGCACAGATCGTCGACGTGTCTTCGCAGTTGCAGTGGTCACGGTCGGTGTCACCGACAGCACTCGAGGACGGAATCGGATCGATCCGATCGCCGTAGTGGGACACCGCCGAACTCGACGCTGGACGATCAATCGCCACCCCCGTTCTTCAGTAAGCGTCTGCTACCGCGTCCTCGCGAGCGGGTGGGTCTGATTCACTGACCGTGTTGAATGATCCGGCTTCCTTCGTCGTACGGTCCGTCTCGTAGAGGACCGAACGAGCTCCCCGGGTAGAACGTCTCTCGTTCGGAGAGTTTCGATTGATTGTTCGGTGCTGCTGTGATCTGTGCGCAAATTCCGTTCACTGTGTCGTCGGCCCGCAACCGCTCGACCGTTCGGAGAACTCAACCGTCCAGTGTCTCCGGAGGCCGAGTACTGGTGTGCCGTCCAAGGAATCTCCGAGGACGACGTTCCGACCGAGCCGTCCTCGAGCAGCAATCGTGGTAGTTTATCGGCGTTCCCGTGAGTGAACGACGTATGCAACCGACAGTCGCGGCGTGCCAGTTAGAACTCAAGGACCTGGCCGTCGAGACGAATTTCGAACTCGTTCGAGAGTGCGTCGACGGCCTCGACAGCGACGTCGATCTCGCCGTGTTTCCCGAACACACGCTCACCGGATTCGTTGCTGACGAGCGCATCGAAGCAGCTGCGCTCGCTCGAGACGGTGCCCCGATCGAAGCGGTGCAGTCTCTCGCGGAACGGTACGACGTCGCGCTCGTCATCGGCTTCGTCGAAGCGGCGGGTGATACTTTCTACAACACCACTGCGTACATCGGGCCTGCTGGGGAGTTCACGATCTACCGGAAGCGTCATCTCTGGGACAGCGAGAGGAAGCTCCTCACTCCCGGCGACGAGTTGGTCACGGTCGACACGCCCGTCGGCACTGCAGCGTTACAGACCTGTTACGATCTCAACTTCGTCGAGGACAGCGCAGCGCTAACTCGATCGGACGTTACGGCGCTGATCGTGCCAGGGGCGTGGCCGGACGCTTATCGCGACAACTGGCGGCTCCTGCTCCGGGCACGAGCGCTCGACGGCGTTCGATGGGCTATCGGCGCGAACCGAACGGGACGACGCGACATCCGCGACTCCCAGTTGGTGACGTATGCCGGCCACTCGCTGGTGGCGCGTCCCAACGGCGGACTCTATCGTGAACTCGATCGACAAGAAGCGACACTCGTCGTGGATCTCGACTCCGCGATCCTCGAGTCACAGCGCGATCTCGTCGGTGTGTTCGATTGCTAGCCGCTTCATCTCGGAGCTGACCGCAACAGACCAGTACGCGAGGATCGGTTCGGTTCGGGCTTTCGTCCTCGATCCGCTCGACGACCGTGCCGCGGTCGCGACCGCTCGTCGTGGACCCGGAATCTTCGACGACCACCTCCCGCGGTAGCGGCGTCATTTCCGACTCGAGTTACCGGTCAGCGACCGATTATCCGGGTAAGCCGAAGCAATCTTCCCCTCGGTAACTAGCAGACCGGTTTCCGGACCGGGAGTTGACCGCGAGGATCGCTTTTGCAACTTTTGCAACAGGTTCTCGCCGGCGCTATCACAATCCCGAGCGTTCACGTTCACACGCGACGTCATTCGAATGTGCGCTCGAGATCGGCGTTGATTTTGTCGATTGCGTCGCGAGCATGTGGGACTGCTGGTTCAACGAGCATGCTGAGGAAGCCGTGAATCGAGCCATCGTAGGAGTGGTGTTCGACGTCGACACCGGCTGCAGCCAGCCGCTCCGCGTACGCTACCCCCTCGTCTCGAAGTGGGTCAAATCCGGCCGTGATCACCGATGCCGACGGGAGTTCCTCGAGTGACCGGGCTCGCAGCGGTGAGGCGTAGGGATTCCCACCATCCAGATCGGACGGAAGGTAGAGGTCCCAGAACCACTCCATATCCGCTCTCGTAATGAAATATCCCGAAGCGTTCTCTGCATAGGAGTCGGTGTCGAACGCGTGATCCGTAACCGGATACACCAAGACCTGGTGGGAGATCGACGGGCCGTCGATATCGCGTGCACGCAGCGCAACCGCTGCGGCGAGGTTCCCACCCGCGCTATCTCCGCCGACTATGAGTCGATCCGCATCACTATCGAAGTCGTCTGCACGCGTTGCAAGATACTCGGTCGCGTCGTAACAGTCCTCCACAGGCCCAGGAAACGGTGATTCGGGCGCGAGACCGTACTCTACAGAGGCCACGACGCTTTCGGTGGCGTTCGCCAAGGCTCGGCACGTCGCATCGTGCGTGTCGAGATTCCCGAGGATCCACCCGCCGCCATGGTAGTATACGAACAGTGGGAATGGGCCCTCTCCGTGCGGGATGTATGTCCGTACGGGAATCTCTCCGTTTCGGCCGGGGACCGTTCCGTTTTCGACTGCTGCGACTGAATCCATCTCCTCATCGGAGAACGAGAACATCTCGGTGAGCAGTGCTCGTGCGTCCGCTATGGACAGCGTATTCAGTTCCGGAACCTGTTCCTCTTCGAGAGCGTTGAGGACGGTCTGCATCTCTGGATCGGGATTTGCTGACATAGGTCACAGTTCGTATCGCCGGAAGAAGGCATAAGTGTTACTCAAAAAACATGAACGGTGCGAGCCGGTTCCGTCGACTACGTGCTTCGAGCTCTCTACCGGAACCGTCCAGGCAGGGGATTACAGTGTATACTGGGGTTGCAGTCGGTACGCGGTAATACTGATGAAACCCTGATACGTGAACGCGGATTACGACGCAGTCGTCGAATTATACCTGAGTTCACGGTGTGGCGATGATACGATATCGAATCGTGTGGAGCGTGGCTTGTACGTCTGCTCGTCATGTGAGTTAGTAGCCAATGTCGGTTGTAACAGATGACAGAATATGCGACAGAAGATGTTCCGAGTCCTCACGGTGAGGGGAGGAGCAACGGCTGTGTGGTGGTTCGAGAGACCCTCGGCCTCTCGTCATACTGTAAGACCTCCGGTCTTGCATAGATCGTAAACGCGAAGCGTTTGCTCACTCACGATAGGCGTTTTGCGCCTTTCGATCGACACAGCCGTCGATACATCTGTTCGACCGCGAGAGCGGGACGTTTCAGACGAGAGCCCAGGTCATGTCGTAGACCAGCAAATATCCCAATCGCGATACGGGAAGCCGCCCCCTTCAGGGCACGGAGAATGTCACGGAGCCCTTGGCCTACTCGAAGACCACACTACCGAAATCCGCTGGGCTCTGGATACCGGTGATTCAGAGATAAAATACGCATTATTCACACGAAATGGTGCAACGCAGTCCGTTCAGGAGGCTGTGCCCGAGCGCGATGACGTACAACTGTTCGATTTAGGTGACATCGTCCGGCATGCCCAAGAACGGTCCCGCTTGATGGGAAAGAGGATAACTTGCTAGTCAGCGGAAAGTTTCCGTTCGAGCGTATCTGCGGTTTCACGTCGGGTAAACTGTCCGCTGTTGAGCGACCAGTACTGTGAACCTGCTATCAGACGACGGAGACCGCACCTACCGAGTCTCCAGTCTTCGGGGAATTGATCGGCACTCTCCCCAGATCTATCGATACTCGTAGCCACACGGTTACTGGATTTCAAGCATTTCGATCTGTTCCTGGTATCGATTGCGGATCGTAACTTCGGTGACCTGAGCGACGTCTGCGACTTCTCTCTGCGTTCGTTTCTCGTTACAAAGCAAAGCGGCGGCGTAGATCGCAGCGGCGGCGAACCCCGACGGCCCTCTACCGGAGAGCAACGGATCGGCTGTTTCGTCGATGATCTCGTTGGCTTTCGTTTCGACCTCCTGTGGCAGCTCGAGCTTCGAGGTAAAACGGGGCACGTACTGTTTGGGATCGATCGGACGGAGTTCGAGTCCGAGCTCGTTCGAAATGTATCGATAGGTACGGCTGATCTCTATCCGCTCGATACGCGATACCTCCGTAATCTCTTCGAGCGAGCGGGGTATCCCCTCCTGTCGACAGCCGGCGTACAGCGCGGCCGTGGCAACGCCCTCGATCGATCGCCCGCGAATGAGGTCTTCCTGCAGCGCTCGACGGTAGATCACGCTCGTCACTTCCCGAACTGCGCGGGGGACGCCGAGCGCACTCGCCATGCGATCGATCTCGCTGAGCGCGAACTGGAGGTTGCGCTCGCCGGCGTCTTTCGTCCGGATTCGGGTTTGCCACTTCCGGAGCCGGTTCATCTGGGAGCGCTTCTCCGAGGAAATCGAGCGCCCGTACGCATCCTCGTTCTTCCAGTCGATCTGGGTGGTGAGCCCCTTGTCGTGCATCGTCTGAGTCGTCGGCGCACCGACGCGGGACTTCTGTTGTCGCTCCTGGTGATCGAACGCGCGCCACTCCGGTCCCGAATCGATCATCGATTCCTCGAGGACGAGCCCACAGTCCTTGCAGATCCGCTCGCCCGGATCGGAGTGCTGGACGACGTTATCCGAGTCACACTCGGGACACGTAGCGGGAGCTGTCTCGTCCTCGGACTGCTCCGATTGCTCCTCGTCGTCACGGAGCCGAACAGACCAAACCATCGTTCTTCGGTCGTGGAGCTACTGAAGTATAAAGTTTGAATCTCGAGTGAGTATTTCACTCATTCCGAAGCGTTGTTTCCCCTCCCGTCTCGATCGCTCGCCCACCGACCGTCTCACGACCTTCGGTGGCTGCTATCGACTCTCCGGCCAGCGTCTGGCAAAGGTTGCGGGTTCCTTTGACCGGTCCGGATGCGATATCGTCGTCCGAGAGCGTTCGATATCCCGTTTAACGGGGAGCAAAGCTGTCTGGAGTCACAAGCAGGCCTCCAGCGTAGGTTCGATACCTACCGACTGACGAGGACGTTTACGAGACGCGTTCGTTCGTTGCGGCAGATGACCACCACCACACACGAGTACTTCAGCGGGGAGTTCCTCAAACAGATCGCTGAAGAGAACGGATACCTCGAGGGAGTCGAGCTCTCGAACGCCGCGTCGGAATCCAAGGAGTTGGCCGCCGGAGACGTGAACGGCCGGTGGAAAGACGGGAGCGAACGAGGGTCTTCGACCGTTCGTTTCGAGTGGCGTCCCGTTCGGGACGTGGCTGAGACGGAACGACGGAGCATCGGGTCGTACTGCAAGCGCGACCGCGTGCTGTTCGTCTCTACTTCCTCCGACATCGGCTCGGCCGAGGAGCTACACGGACGATCGATCGGCAGTGACGACGGGACAGTCCCGTTTCACTCGACCGCCGAACTGCTCGAGAGATCGGGACTCGACGAGACGGCAGTCGACACGGAGCGCATCGAAACTATCGAAGAGCGACTGAAAGCCGTCAAAACCGGTTCGGTCGACGCGATAGTCGTTCGTGAGCCGTACGCTACACTGGGTCGCTACGACGCGGAACTCGACGCAGTCTGGACGGACTCCCGCCGCGTCGCGCTCGTCGTCTCGCCAGCGGTCGAATCGGAGCGAGCGAACGCGTTCCGAACTGCGCTGAACCGGGCCATCAAGGAGATCGAGGACGACCGCGACCGATACCGCGAGCGGTACGTCGACCTGCTCGAAGACAGCGTTCCGGGCGGAGACTTCGAAGGCGTCGACTTCGACCGTCTCCGAGACGACATCGAGCTTCGAACCCATCTACCGATTCGTGGGCCGGACACAACCCGTCTCGGACCGACGGAGTGGATGGCGGGAGAAGGATACGTAGAGGACGGAGAGGGCATTGCGACGCTTTCCGAGGGACGAACGCCGTACTGATCACGGGGACGTCCTGGGGGCAGCGACATCAATATCGAACTGAGATTGGGGTTCGAGCTGTTTTGCGGAGAGTACATACACAACTCGATCGGAATGCGGTACAGAGCTGACGGAAGCGGCGCCGTTCGAGAAAGCTGGACGACATTTTTAATGACAGCCAATATAAAAGAACTAAGTGACAGACGGTGTATACGGCGTATGCCCCAGACCGTTACCGTCGACGGGGAAGAGATGCTGGTGGGGGACAGAACGACGGTTGCAGCGGTGCGGAAGTTCGCGGACGTCTCCGACGATGCGATCGCGTTCTATCGCGAGGACGACGTCGTACGTCTCCTCCAGAATACTGAAGTTATCGTCGAACGGGTCCCGGAAGGGACGGCGATCGAATTTTGATCGGTCCCGATCGGCTGCCGAACCGACCTCGAGACCACGGACAGCTGACCCGTCGCGTCGTGTTTCGGCGCCACCGGCAGGGGTGTGGACGGATCGGCTCCGGCGCCGAGCCGCGGTACTCGTTGGACGCACGATCGGATCCGTACACGACAGTTGAGAGCACTGGAAGAAGGATGATCACGAGAGTAGTCGACCGGATCGTGTACTGCGGCTTCCAGTCGCTTTCAGGGACGATGTCCGTCGACCACTGCATGCTCCGGACGGCACCGAGAAATATTTTCTGTATATTCTCATCCGAAGACAACACCGCTCGAATCAAAACGTTCGACGACGATCAGTCGGCTACGCGTCGTCCGTGCGACGAGCGGCGACGACGCGGTCGCTGTTCTCAGTCCGCCACCGGCAGGACAGTCGGTCTGATCGGTTGGATGACCGCCTCTTGTGCGTCGCTGTCGTCGGTCGGCTTCTCTCCGAGCAACGCCCCGGCGTCGGTCGGGGCTTCCCGTTCCGTTTCGACGTCGTACCCCTCCCCGTTGGTCGTCAGCACGACGTCGCCGTGAACGCCGGTCCAATACGTCTCGAGTCCTCGGTCGGCGTACTCCTCGAGGACGTCGTCGCTCGGATGACCGTACTGCGAGTCGTAGGCGCTCGAGATAATCGCAACCGCCGGGGTAACCCGGTCCATGAACGGCTGCGACGAGGAGGTCGACGATCCGTGGTGGCCCGCCTGGTACACGTCGACGTCCAGTCGGTCGCCGTGTTCGTCGACCATCCGCTGTTCGGCCTCGGCCTCCGCGTCGCCCGTCGTGAGATAGGCGAACTCGCCGAACTCGACGCGGAGGGTCACGCTGTTGTAGTGGAGATCCGATCCCGAGTCGCCCGACGGCGGGTTGAGCACGTCGACGTCCGCGGCGCCGAACTCGAACCGATCATCCTCGTCGACGACGAACAGGTCCACGTCGTGTTCCTCGACGGCATCGAGATACCGCTCGTAGGTCTGGCTGGTCGTCGCGACGCCGGAGTCGTAGGCCGCGCCGATCCCGTCGCGTTCGGTCTCGTAGTGGGCGATGATCTCGTCGTGGCCACCGATGTGATCGGCGTGAGCGTGCGTCGCGACGAGGTGGTCGATCCGGTCGACGTCCTGCGCCTCGAGATACTCGATCACGTCGGCGCCGGCTTGGGGCCAGTCGCCGGAGTCGACGAGCATCGTCTCGCCGGAGGGGTCGATCAACAGCGTCGCGTCGGCCTGGCCGACGTCGATGTGGTGAATCTCGAGTTCCCCGTCGACGTCGGTCGTCTCCCCGTTCTCGTCACCGGAGTCGGTCCCATTTGCCTCCGTTTCCTCGGACCCGTTCGAGTCGGATGGGGTTTCAGCTGTCTCCGGTCCGTCCTCGGTGTCCGGGTCGGCGTCCTCGAGGTCGTCGCCCGTCTCCGCCGCCGGAGTCTCGTCGGCCGTCTCGCCACCCTCGGCACATCCTGCGATCAGCAACAGTACTGCGACGAGGACGACGAGTAACGCTCGTCTCATCGAGTCCTCGATTCGATTGCCACCTACAAGGTCGTTCGGCCTAGAGATCGACGACCGTCTCGCCGGGAAATCACTCCCAGTTGTGCAACGCGTCGTGGAACACCTGGAGGGCGTCCTCCTCCGTCACCGGGCGGGGGTTACACCGCAACAGTCGCTGCTGGGTCTCGACGGTCTGTGTCGCGAGCCAGTCGATCTCGTCGGCGGAGATCCCCGCGAGCTCGGCGAGCCCGCTCGGGAGGACGTTCAGATCCTGCTGGAGCCGAACGTACTCGCGGCGTGCCTCGTCTGCAGCTTCCCGGGTGCTCATCCCCTCGACGTCCGCGCCGAGGAGGGTGGCGATCTCGGCGAACCGTTCGGGATCGCTCGCGACGTTGTAGCCGAGCGTCGACGCCGGCGTGAGCACGGCGATCGTCTCGCCGTGGGACGTGTGGTACTGGTTTCCGACCGGGTAGGCCATCGCGTGAGAGAGGCTGACTCCGGCGGTGAGCCCGCAGATCGCACCGAACAGCGAGGCCTTGAGCATCGCGGCGCGTGCCTCGACGTCCTCGCCGTTGTGGACGGCAGTCCTGATGTTGTTCGCGACGAGTTCGATCGCGCGTCGGCCGAACATCTCGGTGACGTCGGTCTGTCCGGCGTAGACCGGGCGCTGTGCCGGATCCTCCGGCCGGAGGAAGCTGTCGTGGTCGTGGGTCGTGTACCCCTCGAGGGCGTGGGCGAGCGCGTCCATCCCGGTCGCCGCGGTCACCGACGCGGGCATGGTCGTCGTCAGCGTCGGGTCGAGCACCGCGGCGTCCGCTCGCACGTGGTTGCTCGAGATCCCCTCCTTGATCTCCTTCTCTTCGACGGCGTAGATGGCCACGGGCGAGATCTCCGAGCCCGTTCCCGCGGTCGTCGGGACCAGAACCAGCGGATCGCCCGACTCCGTGAGGGTTTCGCCCGCTCCCGTCGGCTCGGCGACGTAGTCGAGCACCTCGCCGCCGTTTGCCATCACCGCGCGCGTCCCCTTCGCGACGTCGAGCGAACTGCCGCCGCCCATCCCGAGGTAGAAGTCGTACCCCTCCGCACCCTCGTTCTCGCGGACGAACTCCAGGCAGCTGTCGACGGTTTCGATCGACGGCTCCGGCTCGGCGCCGTCCCAGACGGTGACGTCGAAGCCGGCGTCCTCGAGGTGGTCCGTGACGCGGTCGACGTGCCCGGTCTGGACCATCGGCTCGTCGGTGATGATCAGTCCCGAGGCCCCGTCGTCGACCCCGAGTTCGGCGAGCTGGAAGTCGAGCTCCTCGACGGCGTTCCGACCGAACCGGATCGCCGGGAGCTGGATCTCCCAGACTGTCTCCGGCCCCAGCCCGTGGTCGGCCGCCGAGATCGTCCGGTCGTAGTTCCCCGTCACTGTCCCCACCCGCCCTCGATGCGCTCGAACTGGTCGGCGTCGTGGCCGTAGACGACCTCGGCGTCGTGGCGCCGCTCGATCTCCTTGATCCGCTGGAGGCTCTCGAACCACTCCGTCTTCCCCCACACCAGGCTTCCGCCGAGCGGGATCTCGTCCTCGTAGTTCGGGGCCTGGTACACCTGATCGCCCGTGAAGATCACCGACTCTTCCTCGAGGTGAACGACCGTCCCCATCAGCCCCGGCGTGTGTCCCGGCAGCCTGACGAACTCGACGTCGGTGAAGTGTTGCTCGCGGTCCTGGTGGACGATCTCCCAGTTGAGATCGTGGTCGAAGTCCTCGAGGATGTACGCGCCGCTTCCCTTGTCGGTCTTGGCGCTGTAGTACGCGAACTTGATCTCTTTCTCGTGGACGTACACCGGAACGTCGGTGCCGTCGAAGAACTCGAGTCCACCGGCGTGATCCAGATGGAGGTGGGTCTGGACGACGGCGTCGATCTCGTCGATCCCGTACCCCGCGTCCTCGAGGTCATCGTCGAGGCGGTGTTCGTGGGCGTCGTGTGGGTAGAACGCCTGGACGAGTCCGTCGGGCCAGTGTCCCTCGAGGGCGTCGTGGTGCGATCCCGTGTCCCAGAGGATCGTCGCCTCGGGGTGATCGATCACGAGACACCAGACCGGAATCTCCTCGTAGCTGATGTCCGGGTTCGGCTCGTCGTGAGTTCCCAGCGTCTCCCCCTGGATCATGTAGTTCTGGTCGCATTCGAGCCCGCCACGGTGGATGACATCTATTGTTGCGTTAACCATCGGAGTCCCTTATCACTGGTAAGCGATTGCGAAACATAAAACGATCACATAGATGTCACTGTGTGGAGACATATGCCTCGAGGCCCGGCAGAGAGAGACAGATCGCACATCGCGACGGATGCGGTGAGATCGGAAAGCAGTTCGAGCCCCCGATAGACACGTTCGCAGAACACCGCCGATCGGCCACACTGTCAGTGCGAGCGACAACAACTCACGGGTCGCTCCGTTCCCCGTTCGCTATTTTTCGGTCCCCGGTCACGCCGTTCGCTCTGAACCGCGTCGGCGTGTCATCGACGAGGGAGTGTCGAACGACAGCACGAAGACACGCGTTCTCGACCTGCGTATCCGTCCCCTCCGAACGGGACGGAAAGTGATCGTCACCCGGTCAGAACATCCCGTACGGGAGCAGGTAGAGGACGATCGCCAGGAACGGGAACAGGGCGAGTAACATCACGGCCGCGTACCCGAACATCTCGCGGGCCTTGATGCGCGTAATGGCCAACAGCGGGATCGCCCAGAACGGGTTCAGCAGGTTCGTGTGCGCTTCGCCGACGGCGAAAGCCATCGTCGCGTGACCGAACTCGACGCCGAGCTGGTCGGCGGCTTCGAGAATCGACGGCCCCATGACGATCCACTGGCCGCCGCCGGACGGAACGAACAGGTTGAGAAGCGCCGCCGCAAGCCACGCGAAGACGGGGAACGTCTCGGTGGTCGAGAGCCCGATAATGAGTTCGGCGAGGGCTCCGGCGAGGCCCGAATCGGCCATCATCCCCTGGATACCGGCGAAGAAGGGAAACAGCAGGATGATTCCGGCAGCGGCTGACGACGCTTCGCCGAACTTGTCCCGGTACGTGGACGGGTTCGTCCAGACCAGAATCCCGGCCATCAAGAACGCGAAGTTGATCGTGTTGAGGTCCCACACTTCGATCCCGTCGGTAACGAGTATCCAGAGGACGTACGCGACACCGGCGAGCGCAAAGAGGCCCCCCAGGACGCGGCTGTTGTTGATGCGTTCGGCGGGGACCATCTCGTCGGTCGCAGCGTCGTTGGACTCGGAAGCGGGGTCGCCGCCGTCGGTGGCGGTCTCGTACAGTTCGTCCTCCGGAATGTACTCGGTGATACCCCGCGCTCGTTCGCCCGACGGGGTGATGAGGTAGAGAACGGCAACCGCAAACAGAATCGAGAGCAGCGTGAGTGAGATCGTGTACGGATGGATGATGGTCTCCGTTACCGGAACCGGTTCGGGCACTATGGCGAAGGCCGTTCCCTCGCCGACCTCCGTCTCGTCGGTGAGCAACAGCGGTGCTGATCCGGACCATCCCCAGTGCCAGGTCAGACCCAGTCCCATGTACCCGGCGACACAGAGTAGCGGGTAGTGAACGTTGATCCCCCGTTCGTGTGCGACTTTCCCCATCTCACGGGCGAAGATCGCGCCGAGAATGAGGCTGAACCCCCAGTGAATCCAGGCGACTGCCATCGAAAACCCGGCGACGAGGACGACTGCCTGCGCCGGAGTGTTGGGAAGTTTGGCGAGACGGACGAGAAGGTTGTTGGCGGCCGGATGGTACGCAAGGACGAACCCGGTCATCAGGATAACGACCATCTGCATCGAGAAATCGAGGAATCCCCAGAAGCCGCCGAACCAGAAGTCGATCATTTCGACCGGTCCCACGGATCCGTTGCCGTTCGGCGGCTCGATCGTTCCCGTCTGGTTCAACACCAGACCAGCGATGAAAACGAGGTAGGTAAGCAGGATGGCGAACAGAAACGGGTTTGGCATCCACCGTTCGATGATCCCCGAGAGTCTGTACCCGAACCGTTCGATAACCGACCCCTCCGTGTCACTGGCAGACATACGACCTATTCGTTTGCGACGAAGGAGATAAATCCTCGGTTTAAATACTTTCAGCCCCATCTACATGTACGGTAACTAATTCGTCGAAATCGTCCATCAGAATCCTTGCTTCCAGGTGGAAGCTGGTCAGTTATTTTCTGGGTTACAGGTACGTGACACCGATGGGGGGCGTTCGTATCCGTAGTTCCCCAACACGTTCAAATTGTAGCGGGACGAACAACTATCGATGGAAGACCTGCATTCGTACGCGGTCGGCGAGACGGTACGCGACCTCCGGGGAGACGGGAACGAGTACAGAGTCGTCGAGAAAGAGACGTCCTCGGTCGGGAAGATCACCGCTATCGTCGTCGAACCGCTCGACGAGGACGGGACGAAGCGGCTTCGAATCTCGCAATCCGAGTGGGGAGAGACGTGGACGGCGTGATCGACGACCGGATCGAACGGCTACCGTGACAACATACAACAAGCTTATTACGAACTAGATGTAGTCTTTCGACGGAGGGTGGTGACATGAATACCGTAGACCCAACCGACAGGCGCGTCCTCGAACGCAACTACGATTACGCGCAAAAGAACGTTCAGGTCCTCTCGACGTGGTACGAGTGTGAGACCAAACGGATGATCGAACTGCTCGCTGAGAACGACATCGACCTCTCGGCGAACGACGAACAGCGGTTCGGACCGTACTACCGGCTCGTTCGGTGACCTCGGCCAAAGCTCACGCGAAACAGGTTCCGACGAGAACTGCGTACTCGCCGTGGCGTCGCCCCTCGTCGTGGTACTCGACGGGTGCTTCGATCTCGGCGATCAGGTCGTCGTCGACCGCCGCGGCCGTCACGATCCCGTCGATCCGGTGCTGGCCGTCCTCGCCGGCTGCCAGATCGAATCGGCGGAGCGCGTGCGTCCGCGGGTCGCGAACGCGGAAATTCTGGGCACAGGGCGCGACGATCGCGTCACCCTCGGTCGCGAGTTCGTGGACGAACCCGCGGACAGAGGCGTCCCACAGCGAGTCGCCGTCGGCGTCGAAGGCGGCGATGCGATGCTCGTTCGGATGGTGCGACGCCGTCGCCCGACCGTCGACGGGGTAGGTGTTTCCGGTGACGAAGGCGACGCGGCCGTCGTTCGCGTAGACGTGGTTCGGATACGCGTACAGCGTCTCGTCGCCGACGTCGGTCTCGATGGCGAGGTCGACGCCCCACCGTTCGGTGCCGTCCGCCTCGAGGACGTAGCCACGCTTGTCGCCGTGGCTCGCGACGGCCAGGGCGCCGTCGGCGAACGAGACGTCCCCGACGCGGCGGTCGCCGTCCGTTCCGGGGTCCCATGTCCAGTCCGGTTCACCCGTCGCCGCGTCGAGGACGACGACGCCGTCGTTGTGTCCCCCCGCACAGCGATTGTAGCCGACGGCCAGCCGATCCCGTTCGTCCGCGAGCGAGAGTGCGATCGGCGAGGCGTCGGTCTCGTACCGCCACCGAACCGCTCCGTCCGATTCGAGGGCGTAAACGACGCTGTGCCAGCGGCGCTGGTCGCCGTCGCGCTCGTAGCGCCGAGCGGCGGCGTACAGCGTTCCGGCCTCGGCGTCGACCGCGAACGCGAGGACGGAGGGAAGATCGAACAGCCGATCCGTCGCGGGTCTACCGACGTCCGTCGCGGCGTCGAGGATCCACCGTCGGTCCCCCGACGCGAGGGCGTACGCCGCGACGGTACCGTCCTCGCCACGTCCGCCGACGACCAGCGCGTCGTCGACGACCGCCAGCGAGGCGGGCCGTCCCGGATGGGTGAGTTCCCACCGCGGGGCGAGCGATCCGCGGTCGAACGCGGTAACCGTTCCGTCCCACTGCCCGACGACGACGGCGTCGTCGGTCAGCTCGACGCTCGAGCGCGCCCACAGCTGTCGGCTCCCCGCGCTCTCGATCTCGCCGAGCGGACGGCGTTCGAATCGGTCCGTGTGTTCGGCCATCTTACTCCTCGGTGGGGAAGGTCTCGTGGAGCAGGTCGTGTGCGTCGCCGAGGCCGTCGACGACGTCCTCGCCCTGTGCTCGCAGCCGGTGGACGGCTCGCTCGGCGTCGCGAACGGCCAGCAGCCGTCCTCGGGTGTAATCGTACGTCGGATCGTCGGCATCCATCGACGCGACGGTCTCCTCGAGGTCGACGAGCGCGGCGTCGAGGTGGCGTTCGATCTCCGCGAGGCTCTCCGCGTCGGCGAGCCCCTCGATGGGGCCCTCGAGGTGGCCCTCGAGTTCCTTCTCCGCGTGTTCGCGGGCGTGCTGGTCCTCGACGCCGAGGACGGTCATCAGTCCGAGTCGGAGCGCTTCGATTTCGTAACAGCTCATGTGTCCGTGTGGATCGCGGTGGTGTCGTTCATCGGTAGTTGCACGTCGGATGCGTTACAGGGTCTGATCGACGAGATCGCTGACGAGGCGCTCTCGCTCCAGGTGGTCGGAGACGATTCGGTTGGCGTCCGCCGGCTCGACGTCGCCGTACCAGATCCCGTCGGGGTAGACCGCGACCATTGGACCGTCGCCGCAGCGACCGAGACAGGACGACCGCGTGATGCGAGCGTCGCAGTGCTCCGAGTCGCGGGTCGCCTGTCGGAGTCGCTCGAGGACGGCGGGCGACCCCATGTCGGCGCAGGTCCGGTTCGTACAGACCGCGACGTGTTTTTCCGGCGCGTCGTGGCTGTGGGGCTCGTCGTCGACGTCGTCCCGATCGGCGTGTGCCTCCTGGTGGGCCAGCGCGCGAAGCATGGCTCGCGCGCCGCCGACGTCCTCCTCGTACCCCTCGAGATCGACCTTGTACTTGCACGTGTCACAGGACATGGCGACGCTGTCGGTCCGGGCCTCCTGCCAGCGGTCGGCCAGGACGTCGAGCAATCGCGAGTCGGTTCCCAGCGGATCCCCCGCCAGCGCGTCGACGTACGGGTACTCGCCGTCGAACTCGCTCGTCCGGTCCCGGACGCGCCGGGTGAGGACGCCGTCACCGAGCATGTACGGCAGGACGACGACCGCGTCGGGACGGTGCTTCGAGAGCCCGTGCAGGGTGTCCTCGAGCGTGGGTTCGGTGACGCCGATAAACGTCGCTTCGGCGCGGTCGAACGCCCGCCCCTCGTACAGCAGCCGTGCCAGCTTGTGGACGTCGCCGTTCGCGTCGGGGTCGCTGGAGCCCCGCCCGCAGAGGACGACGGCGACGTCGTCCGCCGTTCGGTCGACGCCCAGTTCGTCCTCGACCGCGCGAGCCCGGTCGTCGAGCAGGTCGAGTATCGCCGGGTGGATGCCCAGGTGTGCCCCGTTGTCGATCTCGAGGTCGTGTCTCGCCCGGGCCCGCTCGATCGCCAGCGGCACGTCGTTTTTGACGTGACTCGCCGCGAACAGCGAACAGTGGACGACCGTCACCCGCGACGTAAGCGTCGCGAGCTCCGCGAACGCCTCGTCGATCGCCGGCGCCGCGAGTTCGAGGAACGCGGCGTCGACGGGAATCCCGAGCTGCGACTCGAGGTCGGCGGCCAGCTCCCGTACCTGCCGGTTCGACTTCTCCCGGCGGGAGCCGTGACCGATCAGCAGAACCGCCTCGTCGTCGAACGCCGCCGCAGGCGCGGTGTCGTCTGGCGTACTCATCTCGGTCTCGTGGGTGATCTTTCGTCGGTGGTCATGATCGGGTTCGGTCGCCTCGGTTACTGCTCGTCGTACGCCTCGGCCTGCTCGAGACTCCGCTCGAGTTTGCGGCGACGGCTGGGCGCGTAGAGGCCAGCCTCCTCGCAGTCCTCGTAGAGCCACGTTCCGAACGCGGGCGCGTCGGCGTCGTCGATCCCGAACCAGTACCCGCCCGAGGACGTCGCCGAGAGTTCGCCGACGGCGGCGTCAACCGGACAGTCCTCGATCAGCTCCTGCGTCAGCCCGAGCAGGTCCCGATCGTCGTGGACGAACGAGATACCGACGGTGCCGCTCGCGGACTTGAAACAGATCGTGCCACAGCCCTCGAGCAGGCCCCGGAGCAGCTCGCGGTCGTGGCTCGAGAAGGCCCCGAACCGGTAGTTCCCGCGGCTGTCGACGGGAAGGCCGAGCGCGCCGCTGCGTTCGAGCAGTCCCGTGTCGCCGTCGTCCGCGTCGTCACCCTCGGTTCCGTCACCGCCGATCGAGAGCGTGTACTCGTCCTCGGTGCGGGTGATCGACGCGTCGTGGGCGTACTCGCGGCTTGCCGTGTCATGCTCGAGGTCGCCGCCCGCGACGGCCGCGAGGACGCGTGCGGAAGTCTCATCGTTGGTAACGACCTCGATACGCGCACGGCTTCGCCGTGTGCCATCCGCGGTTCTCACTTCGTTCCGAACCGCGCTATCGACGACGTCGCCGCTGCCGGCGACGTGGCCCCAGAAGTACGCAGTCGCGGGGTGGCCCGCCAGCGGGTCCGCGGGGACCTCGATCTCGTGGACCGCGTCCTCGCCATCGGAGCCGAGGGACTCGCTCATTCGCGCACCTCCTCGACGACGATGGCGTCGGTCGGACAGGCCGCGGCAGCCTGTCGGGCCTCGTCGATGCGATCGTCGTCGAACGTCGCGACGACCCGCTCGGCGGTGTCGGTCACCTCGCCCTCGCAGTCGTAGACGGGGTCGGCGTCCGGGTCGATTGTCGCGAGGGCGTCCTCGCCCTCGACGAAGCGGGGATCGCGGGTCAGACAGGCGAAGATCCCGTCGCAGGCCGCCTTCTCGATAGTGATCTCGTAGCGCGGCATGGTTAGTACTCGTACTTCGTCTCGTAGCCCCGCGGCGTCACCATCCGGTCGTCCCAGACGTAGGTGTCCTCGGTGCCGACGAGGATCGTGGTCGTCATGTCGATGACGTCGCTCTCGCCGAGATCTTCGAGTTCGCCGAGTTCGGTGATCACGACCTGTTCGTCCTCGCGGCCCGCGCCGTGGACGATGCCGACGGGTGTGTCGGGCTCGCGGTGAGCGAGCAGGATCTCGCAACACTTCTCGAAGTTCTCGCGGCGTTTGCGGCTCCAGGGGTTGTAGATCGTGATCGTGAAGTTCTCGCTGGCGACCGAGTGCAGCCGCGACTCGATCTCGGGCATCGGCACGAGATGGTCCGACAGCGAGATCGAGACGGTGTCGTTGACCAGCGGGGCACCCAGCCGGGCCGCACAGGACTGGGCCGCCGGGACGCCCGGCACCACGTCGAAGTCGACCATCGACGCGGTCGCGCCCTTGGACTCGAGGATCTCCAGGGCCAGCCCCGCGAGCGCGTAGACGTTCGGGTCGCCGCTGCCGACGATCGCCACGTCGTTGCCCGCCAGCGTGCGGTCGATGGACTCCTCGGTGCGAGAGACTTCGCCGCACATCGGCGTGTCGTAGATCTCGTCGGCTTGTTCGGTGATCTCGTCGGGGATCAGCTCGATGTAGGTCGTGTAGCCGACGATGTGGTCGGCCTCGAGCAGCGCCGTCTTGGCGCGTTCGGTCATCCCCTCGGCGTGGCCGGGGCCGAGCCCGACGGCGGTCAGCTGCCCGGGGTCGGCGTCGAAGTCCTCGATCGTGGCGCCGACCTCCTGTTCGTGGGAGTCGCTCTCGTCGTCGGAACTCGAGGCGCCACAGGAGCTCGAGGACGAGGACGAACCCGAAGCGGCACCACACTTCGAGTTCGAGTCGTCGCCGCTCGAGCCGGCTCCGCACGTCGACCCCGAGGACGCGGAGTCGTTCGTGGAGGCGCCGCAGTTGGAAGTCGATTCGTCGTCGGTGTTGGTATCCGTGCTCATAGCTATGATCAGAAATCCTCGACGTCGCGCCCGCCGCGGGGCGTGACGAGGTACGTTCGGTCGTCGTTGCTCCAGGTCTCGGTCTCGTGGGTGCCGACGATCAGCGAGGTGCCCATCCCCGAGACCTTGTCGTCGTGGTCCGCGGCCTCGCCCAGCGTCGTGATGAACTCGCTCTCGCCGTTGCGGCCAGCGTCGGCCCGACCCGCGTCGTTGACGATCGCCACGCGGGCGTCGTCGGTCCGTTCCTCGCGGACGATCTCGACCGCCTTCTCGTAGTTGCGCCAGCAGTTGTACAGCACGATCACGAACTCCGAGATCGCCGCCGCGCGCAGCTTCTCCTCGATCTCGTCCCAGCCGCGCCACTTGTCCGACAGCGAGACCGTACAGAAGTCGTTACACAGCGGCGCGCCGACGTTGGCCGCGCCGCCCAGCGCCGCCGTCATTCCGGGGACGATCTCGATCGGGACGTCCGTCGCCTCGTCCTCCTTGGCCATCTTGAAGAGCAGGTCCGACTTGCCGTAGACCGAGGGATCTCCCCCCGAGACGTGGGCGACGTCTTTCCCCTCGCGAACGTAGTCGAACGCCGCGCGGGCGAGTTCGATCTGGCGACCCATCGTTGAGCGGACGATCTCCTGTTCGGTGCCGTCCTCTCGGGTCGCGATCCCCTCGTCGTCGGTTCGCTCCTCGGCCGGAATCGTTCCGTCGACCCGCAGGAACTCCTGATAGAGGCTCGAGGCGATGACGACGTCGGCGGTCTCGATCACTCGCTTGGCCTTCACCGTCATGTGATCCGGCAGTCCGGGACCGATCCCGACCACCGAGAGAGTACCGTGGTCGTCGGGGGTTCCGGGAGCCCTCGCGCCCGCGTCGGTTCCATCCTCGAACTCCGCGGCGTCGGCGTCCGAGCTCATCGGCCGATCGCCACCGTGACCTCGTCCTCGTAGCCGATCTTCTCGAGCACCAGCTCCCGCTCGGCGCCGCCCGCGATGGCGCTGGCTTCCGAGACACCGGGCCAGCCGATCAGCTCCTTGGATTTCGAGGGGGTCGGGCCCTCGTGGGCCAGCAGGGTTTCCTTGTCGAAGACCACGACCCCGAGGTCGAGCTCCTGTGCGGCCGCGAGCAGCCCCTCCTCCTCGGCCTTCCGGGTTGCGGTGGCGACGAACTCGACGTCCGCGAGGTCGTACTCGGTCTGCTCGAGGGCCTCCTCCCACGCAGCGAGGAACGAGTCCTCGCTCGCGCCGGAGACGCTCCCGGTGCCGAGGACGACGCCCTCGTCTTTGTTGCGCTTGAGGACGGTAACGTCGTCGCCGACCAGCACTGCCCGGGGACCCTCGAGTCGCTCAACGGGACCGAGCTCGTCGTCGAGCACGGCGAGGTTCGTTTTGACCGTCGAGTCGCCGTTGACGACGTGGGCGTCCATCGCCTTCGCCTTCGACTCGACGCCCTGCTTGCCCGCGGCCTCCGAGGCGGTGGTCATCGCGGGGACGGCGCCCATCGTCGCCAGGTCCTGAGCGACCTGGTTGGCGCCGTGGTGGCCGCCCGTGATCGGGATGGCCCAGGTCAGCTCCTCGTCGACGACGCAGATCGCGGGATCCTCCCACTTGTCGTCGAGCAGGCCCGCGGTCTTGCGCATCGCGATCCCTGAGGCCATGAGACCGATAAAGCAGTCGTACTCACCCCAGTGCTCGGCGAAGACGTCGCCGTGGTACTCGAGGATCTCGATGGACTCGTAGCGGTTCCCGAGCTCCGCGCGGATCTCCTCGGCGGTCTCCATCTTGCGCTCGAAGGCGACGATCGCGATCTCCTCGGCGACCTCGCCGTCCGAATCGGGCGTCGAACAGTGGCCGCCGGAATCCGTACTCGAGTCGTCCGTCCCGTCCGTGTTTTCAGTTCCTGAACTCATTGTCGAACCTCCGTTGTAGCGAAATCGTCCGTCCCACGTCGAATCGCCCCGATCGGACCACCGCGGGGGAGGGGACTTACACCGTGTTCGCGGTAGTTGCACTGCCGTTCAGTCATCGCTCGCCTCCGGCTCGCTCGTGTTTTCGGCCGAACGTCCCGAAGAACCGCGATTGGCCCAGTCGCCGTACAGGTACGAGCGCTCGTAGCCCGCACCCGTCACAGCGTCGCCGATGACGACCAGCGCAGACGCTCGATACCCGGCTTCTTCGACCCTGTCGGCGATATCGCCGATCGAGCCGACGATCACGTCCTCGTCCGGCCAGGAGGCGTGGTAGACCACGGCGACCGGCGTCTCGGGGTCGTGCCCGTCCTCGAGCAGGCGATCCATCGTCTCCCGGACCGCGTGGGTCCCGAGGTAGATACAGGTCGTCACGTCGCCCATCCCGACGAACTCGGAGATGTGATCCTCGTCCTCGCTCAGGGTCTTGCCTTGCGGCCGGGTGAACGCGACGTGGTTCGCGACCTCGTTGAGCGTCAGCTGCGTCCGAAGGGTGGCGCTGGCCGCGAACGCCGAGGTGACGCCAGGGACGAAGTAGCTCGGCACGTCCACGTGTTCCAGAGCGTCCATCTGCTCGAGCGCCGCCCCGTAGATTGCGGGGTCGCCGCTGTGCAGTCGGACAACGTTCCGACCGTCTTCGTAGGCGTCGGCCATCAGCGGGATCAGCTCCTCGAGGTCCTTCCCCACGGAGTTCACCAGCTCCGCGTGGTCGCAGTATGCCTCGAGCAGTTCGCTGTTGACCAGCGAGCCGGCGTGGACGACGAGGTCGGCGTCCTCGAGGAGCTCGCGCCCGGCGACCGTCAGCAGTCGCGGATCGCCGGGGCCGGCACCCACGAACGGGATGCCACGTCGGTCGTCGCCGGGGCTGTACTCGGGGGTTCTGTCGGGCGTGTCGGTATCGGTGTCGGCGTCGATCGATCCAGTCATCAGTACCAGTCCCGGTTCCAGTCGCCGTGTTCGAGCCCCTCGGTACGCTCGAGTTCGGTCACGTCAGCAGCCGTCTCGGCTCCGACCGCGCCGTCGGTGGGCGTCTCGGCCGCGGGGGTTCCGTCGTCGCGCTCCGCGACGATCGCTCCCGTGCGGTCGTCGTCCGAGCGCTCGAACGCCGCCGTCGCCTGCTCGATCTCGAGGTCCGCCCGCTCGGCGTAGGCCAGCGTGTAGTAGTCCCGCTCGTCGATCTCCGCGGGGTCGTCGGTCACCAGGGTCTCGCCCTGTTCCATGAAGAGTCGGCGGCCGTAGGTCACCTCGTAGCCCGCCTCGACGAGCCCTTTGTGGGTCGCCGGCGCGTCGGTGACCTTGAACAGGATCATTCGGTCCGGCCCCGTCGGGCTCTCTCCCCCGGCAGCCTCCCGGAGCGAGAGCCCCGCGCCGGCCTCGATCTCGACCCCCAGCGCGGTTGCGAAGGCCGTCACCGCGCTGACGCCGGGGACGATCTCCACGTCAACCGCGGGGTGGAAAGCGTCGATCGTCCGACGCAGGTGACCGAACGTCGAGTAGACGTTCGGGTCCCCAAGTGTGACGAAGGCGACGTCGCCCTCGCGGGCGTTCGGCGCGATCTCGGCCGCGGCCTCCTTCCAGGC
Organism: Natronococcus occultus SP4; assembly: GCF_000328685.1. NCBI lineage: Archaea > Methanobacteriati > Methanobacteriota > Halobacteria > Halobacteriales > Natrialbaceae > Natronococcus > Natronococcus occultus. The sequence continues at coordinate 178,203 of NC_019976.1, forward strand.
GCTGCGAAGCTTCTCCTCGTCTCTCGTCATCGGAAAGTCGAGGTCGCCGATCCGCTCCTCGGGGACGTGCTCGAGCGCGACGCTTCGGGAGAGCCGACCCGGCGAGTAGACGACATCCGCGTCCTCGAGGACGCGCTTTCCCCGAACAGTCACGAGGTCGGCCTCGCCGGGGCCGAGCCCGACGCCGTAGAGGGTCATCCGTCGGCACCTCCCTCGTCCCGAGCGCTGCCCCCGTCCGCGGCGACCGTCTCGCCCGTCTCGTCACCGCTCTCGTCGTCCGCCGCCGTCGCGCTGCCGACCAGCATGTACACCGGGTTCTCCGCGTCGAAACTCGTCGCCCCGGCGAGCTCGTAGCCGTGGCTCACCTGGAACTGAACGACGTCCTCGAGGAGGTCCCGCTTCCGGAACGCCTCGGCCGCTCGTCCGGCGACCTCGAGCCGCGAGACGTTCATCACGATACGATCGACGCCCGTCGCCGCGGCGCGGTCGAGGACGCCCTCGAAGTTTCTGCTCCCGCCGAGAAAGAGCGCGTCGGCGTCGTCGGGGAGCCCGTCGGGGGCCTTGGCGTTGCGCAGTTCGACGTCGGCCCGGAGCGAGTCCTCGTTCGCCGCGAGATTCTTCTCGGTCGTCTCGAGCCGTTCGGGCTTTCGCTCGAGGGCGGTCACGCGTCCCGCCCGTCGTGCAGCTTCGATCGTGACGGCGCCCGTACAGGAGCCGACCTCGACGAAGTGGTCGTCCGCCCCGAGCGCGAGCTTCGAGAGGGTGACGGCCCGGACCTCGGCCTTCGTCGGCCCGGCCTTCGCGTCGTGTGGCAGCGCAATCGGTGCCATTACCCGTGGATGACTGGTGCCTCCACTAAAACAATTGTGGTTGGTTTAGATCAACCGATATTGCGCATTCTGAGTTTCGGTAGCGAAAATTTCGTTGTGTTATCGGAGAACTGAGTGGAATTCGAGGACGGTCGTCGGAATCGAGAAGCGGAACGGGCGACCGCTACACGGGTTGTCGCACCGCGAGCACTACCAGATCCAAGAAGGGGGTGTCCTCCGGACCGTCGCCGCCCGCGTGGGCCGACAGGTCGGCCAGCGTGAACCGGTGGATCCGCTCGTCGTCGTGGGTCAGTCGCTCACAGACCAGCGCCTCGAGTTCGGGATCGGCGCCGCGCTCGAGCAGCAGCTCGGCGAGGTCGCCGGGCATCCGATCGTACGGCCGCGGGAGCGCGAGCAGGTGGCGGCCGTCCTCGACGACGGCCCTCGCGAGTCGGTCGACGCCGTCCTCGAGGTCGCCACTCTTGTGGAGCGTAACGAACTCGGCGTCCTCCATCGGGATCCGGGCGCGGCTCGCGGCAACCTGCAGCGAGGAGATGCCGGGGACGATTCGGACCGGGCGCTCGGGGGTCGCCCGTTCGACGGCGTCCCGGCGAGTGTGCGAGTCGGGGCTCGTCGAGCTCTGTTCGACGGCGTTCTGGACCTTCCCGACGAACTGATAGCCCGAGTGGTTGGGGTCCCCCATCGCCACGGCGGTTCCGGACTCGCCGGCGGCGACGCGCTCGCCGAACGTCTCGAGGGCTGCGGCCTCATCTTTGTAGCCGCAGGTCAGCAGGTCGGCGTCGGTCAGCTCCTCGACGAGCTCGACGACGGTAGTGAAGCCGACGAGGACGTCAGCCTCCCGGATCGCCCGTTCCCCCCGGGGTGTGAGGTACTCCCGGTTCCCCGGCCCGACGCCGACGACGGAGACGGGGTCGTCGGTCGCTTCGTCGATGTCCGGTTCCGCGCTCGCGGCCGCGAACGTCGCCGGATCCGGGCCCGAATCGAGGTCGTACTCGTCGCTCATCGACCCCCGCCGTCCTCGATCGCGCCGTCGTTCGCTCGGGCGGCTCGCACTTCGGCCGCGAGATCCAGCTCGAGCTCGTCCGTTCGGACGTCCGCGGCGACGTGGATCAGCTCGTTCGTCAGCGCCGCCGCCAGGCCGCTGCCGCCGCGGCGACCGACGTTCGTGATCGCCGGCACGCCGTGTTTCTCGCTGACCTCGCGAATCCGCTGGCGGCTCTCCTCGGCCTTCACGAAGCCGACGGGCGTCGCGACGATCGCCGCGGGTCGGGTGCCGTCCTCGATGCAATCGGCGAGCGCAAATGCCGCCGTCGGGGCGTTCCCGATCGTGGCAATCGCGCCGTCGTAGACGCCCTGTTTGTCCAGCTCGAGTACCGAGGCTGCGGTACGGGTCATCCCCGTCTCCTCGGCCAGCTCGGCGCCGTTGCCGATCGCCTTGCGGGTCTCGCAGTCGTGACCGCGACCCGTGACCCCGGCTTTCGCCATCGTGATGTCCGTGACGATCGTCGCCTCCTCGAGGACGGCCCGAGCGCCGGCGCGGACGGGGGCGTCCTCGTCGTCGCCGGTCCCGTCGCGCCCGGTAAACCGGAGCAGGTGCTGGAACTCGATGTCACCCATCGAGTGGACCGATTTCTGGCGCACGCGGTCCGCCAGCGTCTCGTCGGGGACGAACTGCCGGACGATGTCCATGCTCGTTTCCGCGATCTCCATCGCGTTCTCCGTCGTCGCCCCGAGGTCGGCGTACGCCTCCTCGACGGCGGCGTCCTTCGCGTCGGTCGGCTGCGCGCCCTCAGTCATCGTCGGACACCTCCGCGCCGACGACTTCGTTGGTCGTGCGGGCCTCGAGGTCGCCCTCGACGTCGAGGTTCAGGTCGCGCAGGCGGTCGACGGTCTCCTCGTCGGCGTCCCAGAGGTCCCGTTCGATCGCCTCGAGGAGCGTCTCGGTGATCGACTCGAGGGCCCACGGGTTGACGTCGCGCATCCATTCCTGGCGATCCTCGTCGAAGGCGAACTTCTCGGCGACCGCCGTCCAAAGCGTGTCCGAGACGACGCCCGTCGTCGCGTCCCAGCCCAGCGTCACGTCGACCGTCGTCGAGAGGTCGCCCGCACCCTTGTAGCCGTGCTCCTCCATCGACTCGAGCCACTCGGGGTTCAGCACCCGCGAGCGCATCGCCTTGCGGACCTTCTCCTCATTGGTGTAGACGTCGACGTTGTCGGGATCCGAGGAGTCGCCGACGTAGGAGGCGGGCTCCTCGCCGGCGATCTCGCTCACCGCCGAGATGAAGCCGCCGTGGAAGGCGTACCAGTCCGAGGAGTCGAACTCGTCTTGCTCCATCGTGTCCTCGATCTTGACCGTCGCGTCGACGCTCGAGAGGCGGCGTTCGAAGGCGTCGTGGGCGTCGGAGACGCGTCCTCGAGAGCCCATGGCGTAGCCGCCCCACTGGACGTAGACGTCGGCGAGGTCGGATCGGTCGTCCCAGTTGCCCTCGTCGACGGCCTTGTTCGTCCCGGCGCCGTAGCCGCCGGGCTTGGTCGTGAACACGCGATGTGTTGCAGCCTCCCGGGCCTCGGACTCGTCGAGCCCTGCGTCCTGTTCGAGCTCCGCCTGCTCCTCCTCGACGTGCTTCTTGACGTAGTTCATCTCGTGAGGCTCGTCGAGGTCGACGACGGCGTCGACGGCGTCGTGGATGACCCCCGCCGCGGCGGGGAAGGCGTCCCGGAACAGACCCGAGACCCGCGTCGTCACGTCGATCCGCGGCCTGTCGAGCTCCTCGAGGGGGATCGGCTCGACGTCGTCGATCCGACCCGCGTCGGTCCAGATGGGTTCGACGCCCATCATCGCGAGCACCTGGGCGATGGTCTCGCCGCGAGTTCGAACGGTGGGGGTTCCCCAGGCGACGACGCCGATCTCCTCGGGGTACGCGCCGCTCTCGGACCGGTGGCGATCGAGCACCCCCTCCGCGACCTCCCGCCCGACCTGCCAGGCCGGTTTGGCGGGTATCTTCCGTGGGTCAAGCGTATAGAAGTTCCGCGCCGTCGGCAGCAGGTCGACGCCGCCGCGGGTCGGCGCACCCGAGCCGCCCGGAGGCACGTACTCGCCCGAGAGGGCGTCAGCAGTGCGAGGAATCTCGTCCTCGGCACCCTGGACCCGGGGCTGGGCCTCCTCGCAGATGTAGGCCAACACCTCGCGGAGATCGTCGTGGGCGCCCGACGTCGCGCGGGCGTCGCCGATCGTCTCGAGGTCGACGACGAGGAGGTTCATGTTGACCTCATCATCCGGACCCCCATCCCGCTCCGACTTCGGGACGTCGAACTCGTGCTCGGCCAGCGTCGCGACCAGCTCGAGGCTCGTCTCCCGCACCTCGTCGGCGGCCTCGGCGTAGGTCATGCCCAGCTCGTCGTCGTACTCGCCGGGCGCGTTCAGCATCCGTTCGTAGTCCACCCCGAGGACGCCCGCGACGCTCTCCCGGAGGCTCGGCGCGCCGGGGTTCTCGAGGCGGGTGAGCGCGACGAGGTACTCGACGAGCCGTTCGTCCGCGGGCGGCTCGGACATGGTGTGTAGCCCAAGCCGGATCTGGGTCGACTTGACGTCGGTGAGATACTCGTGGATCTGCTCGACGAGGACGTCGACGTCGACGGTGTCGTCTTCTCGCGGGCTTTGCCCGCTCGAATGGTCCGCGGAGCTTTGCTCCGCGCTACCCTCGACCTCGCCCTCGGCGAGCGTCGAGCCGGCCTCGTCGGGGCCGCGGACGTCGACTTTCTCGTCGATCGTCCCTGAAATGCCGAGTTCGATCGCGAGATCCAGCTCGTCGACGTGCTCCCGGAGCAGCGCCTCGAGGTGCTCGCCGTTGTCCGCGCGGGCGTCTTCCATCCCGGCCTCGCGGTACTGGTTCGCGAGCTCCTCGAGCTCGGCCAGCTCGTCGTACGTTCCGGCGGCCCGCATGACGGGCGTGAGGTAGTCGACGATCGCCGCGTACGACCGTCGTTTCGCCTGTGTGCCCTCGCCGGGGTTGTTGACGATGTAGGGATAGACGTTCGGCAGGTCGTCGATCAGCTGGTCGGGCGCGCTGGCACCGTTCAGCCCGACCGTCTTGCCGGGGAGCCACTCGAGGCTGCCGTGGGTGCCAAGGTGAACGACGGCGTCGGCCTCGAACGCGTTGCGCAGCCAGCCGTAGAACGCGTAGTAGTCGTGGGGCGGCTGCAGATCGGAGTCGTGGTACACCTTCGAGGGGTCCATCCCGAATCCACGCGGGGGCTGGACCGTGACGAGGACGTTGCCGAACTCCACGCCGGGAATCGCGAACGGCCGCTCCGGAGCCTCGCCCCACTCCTCGCGGACGTGCTCCTGAAACCGCTCGTCGGCGCTGGCAAACCAGTCCGCGTAGGTATCCGGCGAGACCACGTCGACCGAGAGCTCGCGGACGTCCTCGGGGGCGACCCAGCGGTCCTCGAGGGTCAGCTGCGAGGTCAGTTTCTCGACCAGCGTCTGCCCGTCCTCGGGCAGCTCGCCGTCCAGATCGTAACCCCTGGCGTCGAGTTCCTCGAGCAGGTTGACCGTCGATTCGGGGCTGTCGAGTCCGAACGCCGTACCGATCCCGTCATCGCTCGGCGGGTAATTGTGCAGCACGACGGCGATCCGCTTCTCCTCGTTGGGCGTGTGCCGGAGTTGGGCCCAGTTGACCGCCAGCCGCGTGGCGTGGTCGATCCGGTCCGCGATCGGGAAGTGGTGTTTCGGCGCCGACCCGACCCCGGCCTCGTCGTCGGTACGTTCTTTCCCCGAGATGGGGTGGGTGATCACGTTCCCGTCGAACTCCGGTAAGGCGACCGAGAGTGCGAGCTCGAACCCCATCACGCCCGTATCGCTGGATTCGTAGCGCGATCTGGAGCGCATCGTGGTGACCGTCTGCAGGACCGGAACGCCGAGGCGATCGAGGAAGACGTCCTCGGCGCTCTGGCCCTCCTCGTCGCCGGACTGCGTCCGGCTGCCAGAGGGATTCCATCCCTCCCCGCTCGCACTGCGGCCGCGCTCGTCCATCGACAGCGAGAACATAAACGAGGAGAGCACGGCGTCGACGACGGGTTCGTTCGCGTCGTCCAGGAGCCAGTTTTCGGTTACCCACTCCGCGTCTTCCTGCTCGTCCGTATCCGTCGCCGGGTTGCAGAAGATCGGCAAGGCGTTCGCCCCCTGCTCCTCGAGCGCCCGAACCTGCGCGTCGACGTAGCGGGTGTTCTCGTGGGTCCAGTGCGATTCGTAGAACCAGACCGCGACGGTCGGCTTCCCCGGATCGTGGGTCTCGCGCAGCTCCTCGTAGCCGATTCCCGGATGGTTAGGGTGGTACACTCCCTCGGTTGGGAGCTCGGTCGGCTCCTCGTAGGCGAGCTCGCGGTCGCCGTACTCGCTCGCGAGGAACCGACAGCAGTTCTCGACGTTGATCGTCCCGCCCCGGTCGAGGTACTCACAGACCCGCTCGCGGTGCTCGCCGGCGACCGTCGTATCCTCGAGAGCGAAGGCGTCGCCCGTCGCTTTCACGATCAGCGGAACCTTCGCGTCCTCGAGCGTACCCGTCGCGTAGTCGTAGCCCGGCATGCTGTCCTCGGCGCCGTGCAGCCAGAAGATCGCCGCGTCGGCGCCGCGCAGTTCCTCCACGAACGCCTCAATCGCAGCCTCCTCGGCGAGGTCGCTCTCCGAGCGAACGACCAGTTCGACGTCCTCGAGACGCTTCGCTGCACGTCCGATCGATCCGAGCTCGTTCTCCGTCGCGGTGTAGATCCCGATTCGTGCCATCGAATTTTTAAACCTCTGTTGTATTAGCGCAACTATGGTTGCAAACGCCGGGGGTAAAAAACTGTCGTCGCTCCCGTTTCCGGCGATCGTCGGCCAGTCGGAGCTCAAGCGCGCGCTGCTGACGGTCGCCGCGAACGACGCGCTCGACGGCGCGTTGGTCGTCGGAGAGAAGGGGACGGCGAAGTCGACCACCGTCCGAGGACTCGTCGATCTCCTCCCAGAACAGCGCGCCATCGCGGACTGTCGGTACGGCTGTGCGCCCGACGACCCGACGCTGCAGTGCGCGGACTGTCGGGAGCGCGATCCCGACGAGCGACCCGTCGAGACGCGGCCCGTGCCGCTGGTCACGCTCCCGCTCGGGGCGACCCGCGACCGGGTCGTCGGGACGCTCTCGGTCGAGGACGCCCTCGCCGGCGAGGCCGAGTTCGATCCCGGACTGTTGGCCCGCGCGCACCGGGGGATCCTCTACGTCGACGAGGTCAACCTGCTCGACGATCACCTCGTCGACGTCGTTCTGGACGCGGCAGCGAGCGGGATCAACACCGTCGAGCGCGACGGCGTCAGCGTCTCCCATCCCGCGTCGTTCACGCTGATCGGAACGATGAATCCCGAAGAGGGCGAGCTTCGGCCACAGCTCCGGGATCGGTTCGCCCTCCGGGCGACCGTCGAGGGGTGCCGGGACGTCTCGGATCGCGTCGAGATCATCGACCGGGCACTCGGACGCGGCGCCGACCCGAACCCGGCCGACACGGCCGAAGCCGTCGATCGGCTCGGCGAGACCGTAGCCGGGGCGCGCGAACGGCTCTCCCGCGTCGAGCTTCCCGACGAGTTCAAAGCCGAGATCGCCGAGCTCTGCCTCGAGGCCGGCGTCGACGGCCACCGCGGCGACATCGCGACGGCCAGGGTCGCGAGGACGCTGGCCGCGCTCGAGGGCCGAACGACGGTGATCGAGTCGGACGTTCGCGAGGCGATCACCTACGCGCTCCCGCACCGCCTCCGGAGCACGCCGTTCGAGGACGAGCCGGAGCTCGACGACCTGCTGGAGGACCGGTTCGACGAGGGGGCAGACGAGACGGACGGGGGCGACGGGGCCGACGGGAACGACAACGACGGAGACGGGGAGACCGAATCCGAGGACGGCCGCGACTGCGAATCCGATGCTGACGCCGACGACGGCCGCGGCCGCGACGAGCCCGGCGAGGCCGACGGCGGCTCGGATCGGTCGGACAGCACGAACGACGACGAGCGCGACGGAACGGAGCGCGGACGGCGACCGAGCGAGGACGACCGGTCGGCGTCGGCCGAGGCGGAGCGAGCGAGCGCGGGCGATCGCGACGGATCGGCGGGCGCGACCGGGGATCGCTCGGAATCAGACGAGGACGGTTCCAACGGGGAGTCGAACGAAGATGGTGGCGCCGCTCGACCGCTCGTTCCCGGCCGTCGGGCCGAGATCGGCAAGGGAAGCGCACCGACGCTCGAGACGCCCGAAGCCGCGGGCGACCGCCGTGCCCGTGCGGAAGGGAGCCGAGCGACCGTCGCGCCGGACGCCGAGAACCGCGGCGCCCGCGTCAGGACGGAAGCCGCGTCGGACGACGGCCCGATCGACGCGGCGGCGTCGGTCCGGTCGGCCGCGACCCGCGGCGCGTCCGACGTCGAGGCGGAGGACCTTCGCCGGTCCGTTCGCGCCGGGGAGGCGTCGACGACGATCGTCTTCGCCGTCGACGCGAGCGCGTCGATGCGGCCCGCGATGCGAACCGCGAAGGGCGTCGTCCTCGACCTGTTGCGGGACAGCTACCAGCAACGCGACGACGTCGCGTTCGTCGCGTTCGCGGGCGAGGACGCCGACGTGTTGCTCCCGCCGACCGACAGCGTTGCCCTCGCGGCGCGCCACCTCAAGGAGCTGCCGTCTGGCGACCGGACGCCGCTGCCCGCCGGCCTCGAGACCGCCCGGGCGGTCGTCGAGCGCGCGGATTCCGAGACGGCCATCGTCGTCCTCGTTACCGACGGCAGGGCAACCGTCGCCGACGGAAGCCCAACGGACGCCACGCGCGACGCGGCCCGGAGGCTCGCGGAGACCGGAACGGCGGTCGTCGTCGTTGACGCCGGCGACGACTCCCGCGCCGGGCTCTCGGCGCTCGTCGCCGACGAGGCCGACGGCGAGCGCGTCCCGCTGTCGTCGCTCTCGGCGGAGCTGGTTCGCTCGGCCGTCGATTCGGCGGGTGAGTAGCGGCGAAAAACGCGTGCGATCGGCGAAACGAGGCAGCCTGCGGACGGGCTACTCCTTCGTATCGGCTGATCCGTCGTACGTTTCTTCGACCGCGGGATCGGAGAACGGAGCGTCGCTCATCGTCCGCATCGAGAGTCGCCGGCGGGATAGCGGCTCTGACTGTACATGTCGGATCGAGTCCTCGATGTCCGCATTTCGTAGCCGCTGTGTCTGTACGTGTACGGAACGAAGCCGTACAGTAGTGTTACTCCCTCGCTACTGAACCGTCAGATAATTTCTCGTCACGTTATCTGTATACTATACAAAATATTATACCTCCGTAGTAGAATATGGTAATTGAGACACTACAGGAACGCTGAAAGATAATGGCTCCGGGAATACGCTCTGGCTCTCAGGGCACGAACGCCGACGTCTCCGACGCTCGAGCGGACGCGCAGCTCTCCGACGACGCTCGGTTCTATCTGCTCCAGTCGAACCGTCGCCGAGAGGCGATCGAGTATCTGCTGTCCGTCGACGAAACGGTGCGAATCAGCACGCTGGCGAGACACGTCGCGGCGGTCGAACACGGGACGTCGACCGCCGAGGTCACCTCCGAGCAGTACCAGCGTCTCTACGTCCCGCTGTACCAGCTCCACCTGCCGAAACTCGACGAACACGGCGTCATCGAGTACCGAAAGGAGCGAGGACTCATCGATCCGACGCCGACGCTGGCGGAGTTCCGACCGTACCTCGATCCCGACGACGGGACCGACGTCGGGGCGAGCGACGACGGAAGCCAGAACCGAGCAGGGGGCGACTGGTACATCGCGGCGACGGCGGGAGGCGGGCTCTTGCTGGCGCTGGCTACGATCGGAATCGTCCCGCTCTCGGGAGAGGCAGTCGGCGTCCTCATCATCGGCCTCTTTCTGGTCGCAAACGCCGTCAGCCGTCGCCAAGACTGAACCGTCGGGGATCGCCGTCGATGGATCCGGAACGGCAGACGCTAGACCCGGGACGGCGATCTCAGGGCGCGTCGAACGGTGTGATCGAAACGTAGCGGGCGATCGTGGAGATCCGGAGAACGTACGACCCCAGTAGAACGATCGGAACGATCCCCGACAGGAGCGCCCCCGCGACGAGGACCGTCGAACCGAACGACAGCGCCGCGTCGGGCTCGAGCTGTGCGAGGTGGACCAGCGTTCCCGCTGCCAGCACGATCGCTGGCAGTCCCGCGTAGACGAGGACGCGAGACAGCCGCGAGAGTTCCTGCTGGAGCACCATCGAAATAAAGTAGTACCGCGCGATGTCGAGGTACTCGAGCTCGACTGCGAGCCGGGCTAGCGCCCGATCTACCGTCGGCGGGAGGTCATCGTCGGCACTCGCCCGCAACGAGCGGATCTCGTGGATCGATTCGAGATATCGGACCGAGAGAACCGACGAGACGACCGCCAGGAGCCGGTCGTCGCTCGCGGCGAGACGCTCGATAACGATCACAGCGTGTCGCGTCAGCCGATCGCGAAGCGTCCGAACGGCAGTCGCCCGCTCCGGGTCGTCGAGCTGATCGAGCGGTAGCGCGTCGGCGTCGGTGCCGAGCTGTCGAACCGACTCTCGGAGAAACTCCGCGGGATCGAGCGGCACGGCCGACTCACCGGTTGCGGCTTGATGAAACGCGATCGTCTCCCTGATTTCGGTCTGGAGCTCGCGAGGGGAGCCGAAGTCTCGGGACAGAACCAGCTGATTGATCGAGACGACGACCGTGATGAGCGTAATGTTTCCCGCGATGAGGCTCCCGAAGAGGTAGTACAGCGGGGCGCGGTTCGCCGCGGCCGTGCCGTCGCTCACTGCGAGAAAAGCGGCGACGACGGCGCCGAAGAAGAGAACCGCGACCTGCCACCGGGCGCCCGTCAGAAAGAGCCACCGACGAGCACGCCCCAACGCCAAGCCTATCATCGAAACGAACGATGCCGTGCTCGGGTGATATAGCTGCCGGCACGCCGTGTTCAGTCCCTGTCGACGAGACGTGGCCAGTCCCAGTCGGCGCCGTCCGTCGAGCGAAAGCCGACGCTCATCTCGTCGTCGATACCGGCCGTCTCGTCCGTACTCACCGAGCCGAGCGTCGCCCCGTCGAGATCCTGTATCCGGAACTCGAAGCCGTCGTCGCTGTCGGCGACGAATCGACAGTCGACGATCTCGTCGACCAGACCCGGTACCTGCGAGTCCGAATCGAGGATTTCGACACCCTCGCCAGTCTCGCGGCCGAGCCTGATCTCGCCGCTGGGATCGACGATGAGCCGCCAGCCGGATGTCTCCGTCGACCAGACGTCGTCTTCCATTCCGACGAGGAGCCAGGGCTGGGAGGCGTCCGAGTCGGGACGTACGAGGACGGAAACCTCGCTGCCGTCCTCGGGGTAGTTCGGTAACCCCTGCCCGGGGAACGATCGCACGTTCGAATCCCCGCTCTGTCGAAGCCCCTGACTCGAGTCCGGGTGCAGGGCCGCGCTCGAGGTGATCTCGACATCGCCGGTTCCGTCGAGGGTCCACGGGCCGGCCGGAGAGTCGTCGTACTCCTCGAAATCGTCGATCAGCAACCCGTCCGTGTCGTCGGCGTCGTCGCTCTCGTCGCTCTCGTCGATCTCGACCTCGTAGGCGGCGGTAGCCTCACAGTTCGTCAGCGACAGTGAGTAGACTGCGGTCTCGCCCGGCTCCGGACTCGTCTCCTCGGTGTAGCGCGTGCTCGTGATCTCAGTGCCGTCCTCGTCGTCGATCCGGACCACCGCGTCGAAGACGAACTCCTCGTCGCCGACGGTCTCGAGTTCGACGTGAACGTAACACCGGTCGCTGGGCGGGTCGTCCGCCCAGGTGTAGGTGTGGCGCTCGGTCGAGAGCACGTCGCTTGCGGCGTCGGTGAGCACGACCTCCCCCTCGATGGAGTCGTCCTCGTGGAGGTCGTCGTCCTCGTCGGGCCCGTTCGTATCGGCCGACTGGGTACCGTCGTCGGCACCGTTTCCGTCGTCCGTGTCCGACTGTCCGTTCGCGTCCGACTCACCCTCCTCATCCGCGTCGAGGACGTCCCCGCAGCCGGCCAGCGCGATCGAGAGCGTCGTCCCCGCGCTCCCAAGTATCGTACGTCGTCGCATACGCGTGTGTTAGCCAACGTCGGAATAACAGTACCGAAACTCGCGACGGTCGCGCTCAGAAGAACTTGTTGAACAGCCGCTTCCACGAGCGGTACTCCCGGCGCATCGACTGGACCTCGTCGACGGCAGCCTTGAGCTCGCCGGCGGCACTCGTCCCGCGTTCGTTCTCGGGAATCGCGGTCGGCGCGACGGCGTCCCTGTTGTGGACGGCGTTGTGACACGCCTCACACACCGTGATCAGGTTCGACAGCTCGTGGACGCCCCCGCGGGATTTGGGGACGATGTGGTGAGCGTGGAGTTCGACGTCGCCGTGGGGCCCGCCGCGGCGCCGGCAGTTGGCACACTGGTAGTCGTCGCGCCGATAGACCCGCTGGCGGCGCTGGTCCCAGTCGTCGGGATACTCCCGGGTCGACTGTCTGGTGACGTCCTCGAGCGCGTGCTCCCCCTCGACGCCGTCGGGATCGACGCCGCTCTCGAGGGCGTCGTCCGCCGAGACGTCGTCGCCGTCGTACTCGAGTTCTTCCCCGTCCGGGCCGCGAATCGTGATATCGACCCCCACGTCCTCGAGGTCGTCCGATTGGTCACTCATTGGCTCCCCGTACTCTCACGGATACTGGTGTGATTACATCGTTCTTACGGTTCGGCGGCGCTTTGCGTCCGAAGCGACGGAGTGGGAACTGTTCCAGTCCGGAGACGTTCGGAAGCACGTCGGAACGGTGACGGAGCTACGATGCGAGGACTACCGCGTTCGGCCGTCGACGGGATGGATCTCCCGTGGGTAGGCCGTCAGGTTCTCGTACCCGTCGGCGGTAACGACGACGAGGTCCTCGAGCCGAACGCCCCCGCGCTCGGGGTCGTACACGCCGGGCTCGACGGTGACGACGGCGCCGTCTTCCAGGACGCGGTCGCTCGACAGCGACGGCGGTTCGTGGAGGCTGACGCCGACGCCGTGACCGGTACCGTGGGACATCCCGACCGCGACGTCGCCGGCCTCGAAGCCGTAGCTTGCGAGAGTCTCGACCGCGGCCTCGTGGACCCGGGAGGCGCGGACGCCGGCACCGTCCCGGAGCGCGTCGAGCGCGGCGTCCTGTGCGGTCGCGACCGCCTCGTAGGCCCGCGACGTCCAGTCGTCGACGTCGCCGACGACGAAGGTGCGCGTGAGGTCGGCGTAGTAGCCCTGCGACCCGCGCGGGGAGAGATCGAGCAGGACCGTCTCGTCCGGCGCGATCCGATCCCGGCCGGTGAAGTGGAGATCCGCACAGCTCGATCCGGCGCCGATCACCGTGTTCCCGGCGTCCCGGACACCCTCGCTCGCCAGCGTCGCGTTCACCTCCCGGCGGAGCCGCTCCGTCGTGAGCGCCTCGCCGCGCCAGCGGAGCTCGTCGCCTTCGACGGTCGCCGACGCGAGGACGGCCTCGGCTCTGGCCAGCCCCTGCTGGGCCGCGGTCTGGACGACCGCGTGTCGCTCCCGCTCGGCGACGCTCTTCCGGGCCCGTCCGAGATCGACGTCCTCGAACCGAACGTCGTCGACGGCGTCTTCGATAGTCCGGGCGGCGCTGGCGGGTATCGACGGCGGGACGAGCACGCGTACTTCGGACGGGGGTCGTCGCTCGGCGAGGACGTCGAGGGCGCGATCGGCCGCCGTCGAGGACGTGGCGTCGCTCGCGGCGACGACCTCGCCGGGGAACTCCCGGTCGGCCTGTTCGGCGAACAGTCGGGGCGCACAGAGGAACGCACGCCCGTCGACGAAGACGAACGCGTAGTCGCGGTCCGGACCGGCGAACCGGGTGAGATACCACAGGTCGTCGTCGAACCGATCCCCGACGTGAACGAACGCGTCCGCGTCGGCGGCCGTCGTCACCGCCTCCAGTCGCTCGAACGCGGCCTCGCTCGTCCGCTGCAACCCCGTACGTGGCTGCTCGTCGGTCACGTTCCGCAGACTCGCATCGAGCGACAAGAAACGCCCAGTACCGGCAATCCGTTCGCTTCGAGCGGAAGCGAACTGGACTGCAGCCGTGAGTCCGCTATGCGGATCGAACCGAAACGTCGCCGTCTCCGGTAACCTCGACGTCGTAGCCGGCGTACCGGAACGCGACGGTTCCGACCGCGGTTTCGGGCTCGGCGGCGAGGAGGGCGTTCAGCGCTTCCGGGTCGATCGCCTCGTACAGCGGCGGGAGCGCGACGGGATCGGCGTCCTCGGCTTCCGCAACCGCGGAGACGACCGCGTAGACGGGCGTGTTCTCGGTGCCACGTTCCCACGTCGCGGAGACCGTCGGCGTATCCTGAGAGCTAGTTCCGCCGAACTGCGTGCTCATATCACCCATGGAGTCGGAACTGCCATGGTTCGGTATAAAAGCGTTACTGATTCTTGACAAATCGAACACGATCGTTCATCGAGGTCGTGCTCCGTCAGGAGTCGTTCGGTTGGGTGCCGACGCCCTTCGGCCAGCCGGGCGGCTGTTCGGGGGACGGGTCGGCGTGCTCGCGTTTCAGTACCATCGGGGTTCGCTCGAGCGAGAGCACCTTCGTCCCGTCCTGGTTGTACGCCCGCAGCTCGGTCGTGACGATCCCGACGTGGTCCCGGGAGTCGCTCTCGCGCTTCTCAAGGACTTCGCTCTCGGCGAAGATCGTGTCGCCGTGGTAGACGGGGGCGTGGTGGCGGATCCGATCGTAGCCGAGGTTGGCGGTCGCGTTCACCGAGACGTCGATCACGCTCATCCCAACCGCGAGGGCGATAACGAACGTGCCGTCGACGAGGCGCTCGTCGAACTCGGTCCCCGCGGCGTAGGCCTCGTTGAAGTGCATCGGGTTGAGGTTCATCGTCACGTTCGTGAACCAGACGTTGTCGGTCTCGGTGACGGTCCGGCCGAACGGATGTTTGTAGACGTCCCCGACCTCGAAGTCCTCGTAGTAGCGGCCGTGCCAGCCGGAGACCACGCGTCGCTCCGTCTCAGTCGTCCCGTCCTGCTCGTCGGTTGCCGAATCGGTGGCGTCGTCTGGCATACACGTCCCGTTTTCCGACGGCGAACTTGGGGCTACCGTCGGCGGCCAGACTGTCGGCCGACGGGATCAGGACGACCGGGGCAGTCCGCCACACGTAAACTATGCCCGATCGATCGACGGCCCTGGTGAAGAAAGTACACCGACGCCCGCGAGGACGCACGGACGAAAACGCGGGGGCCAGCGCGGACCCCGTCGAGCGCTCTACGTTCACCGCGCTACGGGGACACTTATCCGATCCGGGCCCGAAGCGGCTCGTCGTATGGCGGCCGACGACTCCCTCGCCTTGCTCTCGCTGCCCGCCGCCGCGGTCGAGCGCGCCTCGCGGCTCGCCGTGCGGGACGCCCTGCAGTACTTCGCCCCCGACCTCGTGGCGATCCCGGGCGCGCGGACGGCGAGGACGCACGCGACCGTTCGGGACCTCGCGCCGGAGCGTCCCGTCCTCCACCCCCAGCTCGGCCGGGGCGGCGACCGCGTCCGACACTACCGGTACGCGCCCGCGATCGGCGTTCAGGAGACCGCGGGGGCGCCGCCAGCCGAGGCGATCGACGTCCTCGCCGTCCAGCACCGCGACGTTCTTCCGGAGCTCCGGGGCCGGCTGGCGGCGGGCGAGCGACCGACGAGCGAGGGGGCCGCGACCCTTCTCTTTCTCCCGCGACTCGCCGTCGACTGGAACGCGACCGCGCTGTCGACGACGCTACCGAACGCCGCGGAACTCGCGGCGATCGCCGACCTGCTGCCCGAACCGGTCTCCGTCCTCGCGGGCGGCCAGCCGGCGACGTACCACCACGAGTGGTCGCTGTCCCGCGAGGACGACACCGAGGAGACGGTCCGGCTCCCGACCGTCGGTCTCGGCGCGACCGACGACGGCGACTCGAAGCTCGCGCGTTACACCTGCACGCAGAACGGAAGCGTCGCCGCGCAGGCGGTCGACGCCGATCGGTTCGGGCTCGGGGCGTTACACGGGGTCGGTCCCGCGATCGCCGAGCGACTCCGAGACGCGGGTCCGCGGACGGTCGAGGAGGTCCGCGAGCTCGGGGTCGACGAGCTGACGGCGCTGCCGGGAATCGGGCGGACGACCGCCGAGCGGATCCGCGATCACGCCGCCGTCATCGACTCCGGGGAGCCGCTCGTCCTGACGAACGATGACCCGGTTCGCTCCCGGGACGGCCGAGCGCCGCTCTGTCTCGACATCGAGACCGACGGGCTCTCCCCGACGATCATCTGGCAGCTCGGCGTCTACGACCCGGAGACGGACGCCTACCGGGCGTTCGTCGAGCACGAGGAGCCGACGAACCCGAAACCGGTGTTGGAGGCGTTCGTAACCTGGCTCCTCGCGAACCACGCCGACCGCACCCTGCTGACCTGGAACGGAAACCGCTTCGACTACCGCCACATCGAACGGTTCCTCCGACGGCACCTCCCCGAATACGCCGACGCCTGGGACGACGTCCGAACCGCAGATCTGTACGCGTGGGCGGTTCGCGACGAGAACGCTCTGTTGCCCGGGCGGACGAACAGGCTCAATGACGTCGCCCGCGCGCTCGGCTACGACGCCGCGGGGACCGGGCTGAGCGGCGCCCAAACCGCGGCCGCCTACCGGGAGTTCATGCGTACCCCGGATGATCCGGAGCGCGAGCCGGACTGGGACCGACACGAGGCCTACTGCGAGGACGACTGCCGCGCGCTCTGGCACGTCTTCCGGGCGATCGAGGACGCACCCCGCAAGGACCGGAACGCGACGGTCGGCGAAACGGGCGAGACGACGGGCCGACAGACGGGACTCACCGACTTCTCCACATGACCGACGAGCGCACGACGACCGACGGAAGCGCACGAACGGGAGTCTCGGGACGAGAGCTGATCGAGACCTTCCCACGCACAGGCCTGACGCCGGGCTCGGACAGCGTCGAGCGGATCGAGCTCCCGGCAAAACCGGCCGAAACGGTCTCGGCCGCGGAGGCGTTACGGCCGGCGCTCGCCGAGCCGTACCCCCACGACCTCTTTTCCCACCAGGCCGAGGCGCTCGGGGCGCTCGCGGACGGCGAGGACGTGACGGTGGCGACGTCGACCGCCAGCGGGAAGACCCACGTCTACGGCCTCCAGATCGCCCGGAACCTGCTCGAGTCGGGCGTCCTCGAGCCCGACGGCTCGCGGGCCGCGGACCGCAACGACGCCTCGACCGCGCTGTGTCTGTACCCGACCAAGGCCCTGACGAAAGACCAGCGCGATGCCCTCGAGGGGCTGTACGATCGCCTGGGGCTCGACGTCCGCGTGCGCATCTACGACGGCGACACGACGGGCGATCGCCGCGCCATCCGGGAGACAGCGGACGTGATCCTCACGAACTTCGCCGGGCTCAACGTCTACCTTGAGCACCACGACAGGTGGAGCCGGTTCTACAGCGCACTCGATCTCGTCGCGATCGACGAGTCCCACACCTACACCGGTATCGAGGGGATGCACGCCGCCTGGATCTGCCGGCGGCTGCGCCGGGTCGTCGACTACTGGGGCGGCAACCCACAGTACGTCCTGACGTCCGCGACGATCGGCAACCCCGGAGAGCACTCGCGGGAGCTGATCGACGCCCCCGTGACGGTGGTCGACGACGACGGCTCGCCGCGCGGTCCGCGAGAGATCGTCCTCTGGAACCCCCCGCCGCGGGACCGAACCCGAACCCAGGAATCTCCCGCCGAGGACGCGGTCGCCGACGCCGACGAAGCCGAGGACGCCGACGCGGACGACGTCGCCGAGCGGGTGCCCGCGAGCGTCGACGCCCCGAAAGTGTTCGACCACCTCACCTCACGAGACGTCCGCACGCTGCTGTTCTGTCCGAGCCGCAAGCGGACCGAGCTCGCCGTGCAGCGGGCGGACGAGCACCGACGAGCCAACCCGCGGGCGCACGACCGATCGGCCGCAGGCGGACGGGAGCCGTACCACGCGGGGCTGGGACGGGACACGCGCCGCGTCCGCGAGCGGCGGTTCAAAACCGGCTCGCTCACGGGGCTCGCGACGACCTCCGCGCTCGAGCTCGGGATCGACGTTGGGGGTCTCGACGCGACCGTGCTGGCGGGCTACCCCGGACAGCGACAGGCCTTCTGGCAGCGGGTCGGCCGTGCGGGCCGGGGCGGAAGTCGGAGCCTCGCCGTGCTGGTGGGCGATCACCGCACCCTCGACCAGTACGTCCTCGAACACCCGGAGTTCCTGCTCGAGACCGACGTCGAGGACGCGGTCGTCGACACCTCGAACGACGCCGTCTTCGCGACCCACGTGCTGGCGGCCGCCGACGAGATCGCGCTCGACGAGGCCGATATCGGACGGTTCGCCGACGAGGAGCGGCTCCGGGACGCCGTCCGGATGTGGCGCGAAGCCGGCTCCCTCGACGGCGTCCTCGAGGCGGGGGTCCACTACGGGGGGCCGCGACGACCCCAGACCCGCGTCGACCTCTACGGGACCGACGATTCGACGTATCGCCTGCAGCTGGCACCCGGAGTCGACAACGAGACGTGGGGGCTCCCCGAGGAGCTCGATCTGGAGCCGATCGACCGGAGCCGGGCCTACCGCGACTACCACGAGGGCGCCGTCAGACTCCACGGCGGCCAGCAGTTCGAGGTCGTCGCCGTGGACGAAGACCGACCCCGGCCCGTGATCGAGCTCGAACCGGTCGACCGCGAGTACTACACCCGAACCCGCAGTCAGGTCACCGTCCTCGACGCCGAATCGGAGCGCTCCCGGGAGGTAAACGGGTTCGAGCTTCACTTCGGTCGCGGGACCGTGCTCGTCCACTACGACACCTACGACGAGGTGGCTATCGGGAACGGCGAGACGAAGCGGGGCGGGGTTCCGACGGAAAGCCCCCCGATCCGGATGGACACCCAGCTGTGCTGGCTCGAGGTTCCCGCCGACGTCGAGCGCGCGCTCGTCCGGAAGTACCGCGACTACGGCGTCGAGACCGGCGTCGGCCCCGACGAGGACGTCGGACCCCACCTGGGGTACGTCGCGGGGCTCCACGCGGCCGAACACGCCACGATCCAGGTGGCCCCGCTCGAGCTGCGCGTCGACAAACACGACCTCGGCGGGCTCTCGACGCTCGTGATGGACTCCCACTACGCCCGCCCCGACCACGACGAGCTCGCCGACAGGGTCAGGGGCTCGCTCGACGCCGCGACGGCCGCGATCGAACGTCGCGCCGACGAACTGGAGGGGCCCGCCTCGGGCTGGTTCGTCTACGACGGCGTCGACGGCGGGCTGGGCTTCGCGCGCGCGATCTACGACGAGTTCGAGGCGCTGGCCGAGCGCGCCCGCGACCAGCTCCGGGACTGTCGCTGTGGGCGGCCGAACGGCTGTCCCGCCTGCACGTTCGACGAGAACTGCGGCAACGACAACGCCCCGCTGTTGCGGGCCTCGGCCGTCGACGTCCTCGACCAGCTCCTCGGCGACGCCGACCGCGAGGACGTAGCCGATCACCGTCTGGACGACCGCGACGACGATAGCGACCGTCGTCCCGCCCTCTTTTACTCCTGACGGGACCGTAGGCCCGCGGTTCGGGCCCGGCGGGTGACCGGGCGACTCAGTACTTCGGCTCCGCGCCCGTCGTCTCGTAGACCGCCTCCATCAGCTCGTCGCGCTCGCGCTGCCAGGCTGCAAGCCCGTCCGGGCTCGAGGGGTACTCCGCGTAGTGCTCGAGGATCTCGTCGGCCCGCCGTTTCGTCTCGTAGACGTCCCGAAGCGTGTCCCAGTGGCCGCGGGTCTTCCAGAGGACGTCGAGCTTGAACCGCCAGCCGAGGCTCGTGCTCCCGGAGTACAGCGCCTCCGAAATCTTGTCGCCGGGCATCGCGGCGAGCAGGCTCGTGAGATCGTCGAGGTCCGAGCCGATAGTCAGGATGTTGTAGACGTCCAGCGCGGCGTATCGGCCACCGTAGTGGTCCATCACGCGCTCGTTGTACTCCCAGAGGACATCCTCGCCGACGTCGCCGCGCTCGATCGCTTCGATGATCTGTTCGCCGGCGTACGTGCCGGCGTAGGCCGCCCCGGCGATCCCCCCACCCGTGGTGGGGTTAACGTGGCCCGCGGCGTCACCGACGGCGACGAACCCGGGGTGGACCGCCGAATCGTGGGGACGCTTGGTCGGCAGCGCCGCGCCGAGCTTGTCCGCGACCTCGGCCCCGTCGAACTCGGGTCGGTTCCGCAGGTCGCGTTTCAGGTCCTCGACGAGCTGCATCGGCTCCTCGGTCATCTGGAACCCCAGGCCGACGTTGATCTCGGTCTCGGTCCGCGGGAAGTACCAGAGGTAGCCCGCCGAGCGCTGGGTCGGCTTGATCACCAGGGCGTCGTCCCACTCGACGGGCTCATCGACGTGAACGACCTCGCGGTAGGCCGAGGAGAACTGGGAGAAATCGACGTTGGTATCGAACGTCGACCCCGAGAAGTCGACCATATCCTGGAGCACCGACAGCGAACCCGCGCCGTCGACGACGACCTCGGCGTCGTAGGTGGACGCGTCGCCGTCGCGCGTCGCTTCGACGCCCGTAACCTGCCCGTCCTCGTCCTGAACGACGTCGGTGACGACGGTGTCGTACTGAAACGTCGCCCCCGCGTCGGCGGCGCCCTCGATGATCAGTCGGCCGTACTCGTGGCGGTCGATAACGGCGATTTCGCCGGGAACCGGAATCTCGAGGACGGCGTCCTCCTGTGGGATCTCGAACCGGCCGTGGTCGACGTCGGTGTTGGTAAACGCCGGCTGGATCTGCGATTTCGGGATGATGTCGGGGAAGCCGTCGGCGCCTTTCAGCGCGTCTCCGCAGGCGATGTGGCCCGCCTCCTGCTCGGACTTTCGCTCGAGGACGACCACGTCGTACCCCGCGTCCGCGATCGTCGCGGCCGCATAACAGCCCGCCGTTCCCGCCCCGACGACGACGACGTCCCACGTCCGTTTCGTCCCGTCGGCGGTCGAAGCTCGCTCCGTCGTGCTCATACCGGACCGTTCGTCCGGCCGGAGAAAAGCGTTCGCGAATCGGTTGCGCCTCGCTCCGATCGCCGTCGACGGACGGCGGCGGTCTCGAGTAGTACCCTGACGCTCGGTCCCGTTACGATCGGGCGGAAACTCCCGGACGGCGCCGTGAAAGCGTTTGCGAGCGTCGCGGTCGTTCCGATCCGGAATCGTTCCGGTCCGACGCGAACGTATAGCGGAGAAATATCATGGGACGCTACTTTCAGGACGATCGGTTCAGAACGGTTTGGAACCGGACCTATCACACTGGCGCGTGTCGGTAGGAGTATACTCATGACCTCGATCGTCAACCTCGAGATTTCCGGCGCGGGGACTGGACTCGCGGAGCTGGTCGACGCCGTACCCTCGCTCAACTGCGAGGCAGAGGCGACTATCGCCTCGAACGGGCACGATCTGTGGCTCTCGGGCGCACCGCAAACGGAGATCGAAACCGGTCTGGCCGAGGCCTCGGCGATCGAGGACTACGCCCTGATCAACGGCGGCGAGGAAGAGTGGCTGTACAACGTCGAGTTCAGCCCGGAGACGACCGACGTCTTCGAACTGGTCCTCGAAGAGGGTGGAACGATCCTCGACGCGTCGGCACCGAACGGCTCCTGGGTGCTGAACATCCGCGTCGACGAGCGCAGCGACGCGAGCGCGATCTACGACGCGTTCGAGGATCGCGAGCTCAGCCCGACGATCATTCGCCTGTTCGATACGGACAGCGAGACGTCCTCGCAGTCCGGACTCACGCAGAACCAGTACGACACGCTGGTCGCGGCGATCGACCACGGCTACTTCGAGATCCCGCGAGCGGTGTCGATGCAGGAGCTCGCCGACGAGCTCGACATCTCCCACCAGGCGCTCTCCGAGCGCCTGCGTCGGGCGTACCGCTCGCTGGTCACTGCGGAACTGGACGTCACGAACGAGGAGACGGACGCGGCGTCCTCGCCGACGCTTTCGGATTAGCTCCCGATCGGATCGCAAAACCGACCTTGCAAAGGGAGCCCGAGGAGTGATATCGATAGCTCCGCTTCCTGTACGTAATGCAAAAACGGTGTTTGAACTGCGACTGGGCGATCCACAGCGTGGAGGCGACACAACGTGAAGAACAGTCCCGCGAAACGATTGAACACTTCACCGAGACGGGACACACGATCGTGACGATGCCGGAACCCATCAACCCCGGCGTCCCGAGCTAGACCCGTTTTTGCGGCACACATCTCGACCGATCGTCACGTAGCCGAAGCGACGACGGATCGACTCCCGGACGGAGTCTGCCGACCACCCGTGAGAGAGGATCGCGCGGAAAGCCGTCGGAAAACGACAACTGATATCAGTGTTCCCAGTGCTATTTCAACATGAATGAAACGACGCCAGTTCGTGACGACGAGTCTCGTCGCTGCGGGAACCGCCACGGTTGCCGGCTGTTTCAGCGGGGACGAGGACGGCGAATCGTTCCCGTCGTACGAGACGCCGCGCTACGGTGACTGGGTCCCCGCGGAGCGACACGGTGGGGAGACGGGCGTGTTTTTCACGCACGTCGATTGGGAGACACTGGACGGACTCGACGACGAGGACGACCCCGACGAGGACGAGGACGCCGAGGAACTCGTCGAGGAAGTGCCGATCCTCGGACTGCCGCTGTACGGGGCCGTGCTGAGTCCGTTCGCCATGTTCGGAATCATGTTCTACCCGTTCGCCGACGACGTGTTACCCGACGACGGCGAGGAGGTCGAGGGGGTCACGGCGAGCGCGATGACCTGGACCGACGACGTGGTGGTGTTCCACGGGGAGTTCGATCCCGACGTGTTCGCGGCCGACTACGCCGAGGAGTTCGACGAATCCGACGAGCAGGACGGGTTCACGCTCTACGTCGGCACCGAGGGGTTCGCCGAGGGGCTCGCGTACGCCGTCTCCGAGGAAACGCTGGTCGTCGGGATGCAGCCCGGCGAGGACGACGACTACGAGTCGGCCGACCTCGTCTCGGCCGCGCTCGATCGCACCCTCGACGGGACCGATCGGGTGATCGACGCGGACGACGGGCGGTGGCTCTATGAGACAACAGGCGAGGCGGCGATGGCGTACGGGGTGTGGGGGACCGACGATTTCTCGACGGCGCTCGAGGCCGACGACGAGATCGACGCGGAGGACGACGCCGAGCCGGAGGCGGATCCGGACGTGGACGCCAACCCGGTCTTCGACGACGTCGAGAGCCTCGTCAACACGCTCGTGTTCGACGCCGAGGACGGCGAGGTGACCGAGATGGAGGCGCGGTTCTCGGCGCTCTATCCGGCAGACGAAACGCCGTCCGAGGACGACGTTCGCGAACATCTGATCGGAGAGGAGGAGGAGGTTCCCCACGAGGTCGTGATCGAGGACGAGCGCGTCCACGCGTCGGCGACGTTCGACGACACGCCGTCCTGATTCCATCTCGGTTTTCCCCTCGAACGACTGACACCATCCGAGCGTCGGCCCCGACGGGTCGATAACGGGGGCACACAGATTTATGTCACTGAATGTGGTGGTGTAGAATGTTGGCACAGCCCAACTGATAGACGACGATGCCAGAAACACGCTTCGAAGTAGAGACGGACAGCGATCCGGACGACCAGCCGGGGCCGACGCCCCACAACCGGTGGCACCCGGATATCCCGGCGACGGTATCGGTGGAGCCGGGCGAAACCTTCCGACTGGAAATGCTCGACTGGACGGGCGGGCAGATCGACGACGACGATAACCCGAACGACATCCGGGACGTCGAGCTCGAGCAGGTTCATTACCTCAGCGGTCCCGTCGAGGTCGAGGGCGCCGAACCGGGGGATCTCCTCAAGGTCGAACTGCTCGATCTCGGCCCGCTCCGGGAGATGGAGTGGGGGTTCAACGGAATCTTCTCCCAGCAAAACGGTGGCGGGTTCCTGACCGACCACTTCCCAGACGCCGCGAAGACTATCTGGGACGTCGACGGAACCGTCGTCTCCTCTCGACACGTCCCCGACGTCAGGTACGAGGGGAAGATCCACCCGGGGCTGATCGGCACCGCACCCTCCCACGAGCTGCTCAAGGAGTGGAACGCCCGCGAGGGTGAACTGATCGACAGACACGAGAACGATCCGGAGTCGATCCGGAACCACCCCACCGGGGAGGCTGAACCGCCGGTAGCGAACCCGCCCACCGAGGAGGCGGCGCTGATGGGCGAGATGGATCCCGACGAGGCCGAGGAGGCCGCGGCGGAGGGCGCTCGAACCGTCCCTGGGCGAGAGAACGGCGGCAACTGCGACATCAAGGACCTCTCGCTGGGGACGACGATCTACTTCCCCGTCTACGTCGAGGGCGCGAAGCTCTCGATGGGCGATATGCACGCCTCCCAGGGCGACGGCGAGATCTCCTTCTGTGGCGGAATCGAGATGGCCGGCTACGCCGATCTCCGCGTCGATGTCGTCAAGGACGGGATGGAGAAACACGGCGTCGATCACCCGATCTTCCAGCCGGGCCACCGCGGCCCCGACTACTCGGACTGGGTCACCTTCGAGGGGTACTCGGTCACCGAGGACGGCGAGCAGCGATACATGGACGCCCACGTCGCCTACCGACGGGCCGCCCTCGAGGCTATCGACTACCTCTCGAACTTCGGCTACAGCCGCGAGCAGGCCTACATGCTGTTGAGCACCGTTCCCGTCGAGGGACGGATCAACGGCATCGTCGACGTCCCCAACGTCTGTGCGACGCTGTCGATCCCGAACGAGGCCTTCGAGTTCGACATCACGCCCGAATCCCTCGACACCGTCGAGAACCGCAGCCGGGACGTCGTCACCGACGACCCGCTCTGAGAGCGACGGTCCCCGCTCCGGGAGCGCCGCGTTACGACCGGGGCTCGGCCGCGAGCTCACGGGCTCGCTCGAGTCGCTCGAGAAGTTCCGCCCGCGGCTCGCCGCCGAAGCGGTCACAGGCGTCGACGTACCGCTCCAGAACTTCGACCTCGTCCTCGTGGCGGTCGTCCTTCCGGTAGACGATTCCCAGGTGGCGGTAGTACGCCTGCGGGGGCTCCCCGTACTCTCGCAGCTCCGCTTCCGCCTCCGCGTAGTCGAGACACCACAGCAGAACGTCCTCGGCCTCGTCGTGTCGCTCCTCCCGCCTGAACCGCTCGACGTCGTCGAGCGCGTCCGTGTAGTGCTCGTAGGGCTGCTCGTCGAGACGGTCGAACTCCCACTTCTCCTTGGCGATGATCTCGGCGACCTCCGGATCGACGGTCGACTCCGGATCGGGATCCTCCGGATGCTCCGTCTTCGAGCGGAGGCGGGAGATGAAGTCCCACATGACCCTAGTCGTGGGGACGAAGGAGTATCGAGTTTCCGGCTTGCTAGCTCACGTCGGAGCCGTACCGGACGGATCCGTCGCGAGCTGCAGGCCACAGACCGGCGTGCGAACATGTTCGCCAGGAGGTAGACGGACAACGGGGTCGTACCGAACACCGAGATGAACCCCCTCTCAGGTTTCCGCTCCGGCGGCGCGGACGAGGACCAGTACGACGGGTGGGACGAGTTCGTTCCGGGTAACGTACCCGAACCGGGACCGTTCCTCCAGGAGTACCGCGTCCTCGAGGACGGCGACCACGTCGCGGTCCACGAACGCGCGCGAGAGCTGTTCGAGAAACGGGGCGTCTACGACGCCACCTTCGGCTACAACCTCGCGAAGCTGAACCTCGATCGGCGCCACCCCGAGGCGGGCTTTCGGTACGCGATCGAGGACGGCGACGGGACCGTCCTGCGGGCCGAGTTCACGCCGACGACCGAGTTCTGTCCGCAGGCTGACGCGCTCCTGAAGGGCGCGTTCCGCGCGTGGAACGGCTGCAGCGACGCCCACGAGTACGAGCTGGTTCGCGTTCGCGTCCGACCGACCCACCACCAGACGACCGCGATCAACGAGACGCTCGCGGACGCCGAACGGGTGTTCCACGAGACCGGGAGCGTCGAGATCGGGGCCGACCGGGTCCAGGAGTAGCCGCCGAGCCCGACGAGCGAACCGCGACGGCGGATCGGCCGATCGTCGCGATCGACGGCTGTCCGCTCGAGTGTACCCGACAGTGTCTCGCCCGACACGACGTGGAACCGGATCGGCACTACGTCCTCGCCGAAGAGAGTTCCAAAGGAGTACCACGCCGACGACGAGGGCGCTGACAAGCTGTTCCGCGAGTGTCGAACGGAGATCGAAGCCCTCGACGGCGAGGCGTAGTCCGAACCCGTTCGGCCGAACGCCCAATCGGGAGCGGGCCGAACGATCGCGTATGTCCCACCACGACGCAGAACGGGTTCTCGACGTCCGCGAGATCGACGGCCCGCCGTTCGCGGACATTTCGAGTGCGCTGACCGACCTCGAGGACGACGAACGGCTCCGGCTGATCGCACCGTTCGAACCGCGCCCGCTCTACGACGTCCTCGAGGAGCGAGGATTCGAGTACGACTGTGAGCAGACGGCCGACGGACTGTTCCGGATACTGATCGCCGACTCCCTCGAGTAGCCGACCGCTCCGGCGAGGAGCCGTTCTCCGGGGTCGACGGCCGCGCCGTCGCCACTGACGGCGAACGTGTTCGTCCCAATCTGCATACCGACGCGGCGACTACCTCGAATCGTATGCCACGACTCGACGTCCGCGAGATCCCGCCCGTGAACAGACATCCGACCATCCACGACGCCTTCGCGGAGCTCGACCCCGGCGAGGAGCTGACGATCGTCAACGACCACGAGCCAAAGCCACTGTTCTACGAGTTCCAGGCCGAGGTCGAGGCGTTCGACGCCGACGGCTACAGCGTCGAGCGGGTCGCCGACGAGAAGTTCGTCGCGACGTTCCCGAAGCGCGCAGACTGATCGCGGCCGACGGGACGACCGCCTTCTCAGTCGGGCCACGAGCCCGCGGTTCGGCCGTGATCGCGTCCCGTACGAACGTGTTCGGATCCAACGGGAAGGTCCCGTGGCCCCTCGGTACGGGTATGAACGTTCCCGACGGCGTACGGACCGATCGCGGACCGCCGATGACGATCCCGTTCCAGCATTTCGTCGTCGCGCTCGGGTTTCTGGTCGCCGGCTCCGTCGGCGGCGTCCTGCTGGCGCTGGCGTCGCTGCCCGGGCTGGGGTCGCCGGCGTACGCCCACCTCCTGCTCGTGGGCTGGATCTGCCTGACGATCATGGGCGCGATGACCCAGTTCGTCCCCGTCTGGTCGGGCGTCGAGATCCACTCCCGACGGCTCGCGACGGTACAGCTGTGGCTCGTCGCGGGCGGGCTCGTCGGGTTCGTCGCCTCACTGCTCGCCCTCGCGCTGGAACTCCTGCCGATCTTCGCCGCGGTCATGCTCGCGGGGATCTGGCTGTTCGTCTACAACGTCGGGCGAACGCTGCTGCGGGCGCGACCGTTCGACTTCACCGAACGCCACTTCGCCGTCGCGCTCGGGTCGTTCGCCGCGCTCGCGCCGCTGGGGTTCGTCCTCGCCGTCGATTTCACCGTACCCGTCCTCGATTCGGCGTCGCTCGCCCGGGGCGACGTGCTCGCGACGCACGTCACCCTCGCGGTGTTCGGGGCGGTGACCGCGACCGTGATCGGCGCGATCGCACAGCTCAGCGCGATGTTCACCCAGACCGAGTCTGACCCCCTCTATCGGGGCCTCGAGACCGTCGAACAGGCGACGTTCCCGCTCGGGCTGGTCCTGCTGGCGCTTGGCCGCGGCGCCGACTCGGCGACGATCGCGACGGTCGGCGGCGTCGGCGTCCTCGTCGGCCTGCTCGCGATCGCGCTGCTCCTCGTTCGCCGGCTGGCGGCCTCGTCGACCGACGCCAGTCCGATGACCGACCGCTACTGGATCGTCGCCGCCGCGCTGTTCGCCTGGATCGGGCTCGCGACGCCCGCGTGGCTGCTCGACTCGACCGGCCCCGAGACCCTGCTCGGCTACCCCGAGGCGACCGCCGTCCTCGTGATCGGCGTCTTCGGTTTCGTCGTCGTCGGTACCCTCTACCACGTGATCCCGTTTATCATCTGGATCGAACGCTACAGCGACCGCCTCGGCCTCGAGGACGTCCCCATGATCGACGACCTCTACAGTCGCCGGCTCGAACGGGCCGACCTCGCGGCGACCGGGCTCGGCGCCGCGGGAATGATGGTCGGCGAGGTCCTCGGACTCGGGAGTGCGGTCGTCGCCGGATCGACCGCGCTTCTGGGTCTCGGCTTCTGTCTGTTCGTAGCCAACATGGTCCTGACCGTCCACCGCCACGGACCGCGCGGGCTTGGGCACGTCCTCCGTCCTCGTCTCGAACCGACGGCCGCGGAGGGAGCGGACGCACCCGAACCCGGCCACGACCGGAGATGAGTCCGTCCTCGCGGTCGGAGCCGAACTGGTTCGTGACGAGATAGAGGTCCGGGGCGATCCAACGGCCAAGTATGGCGAGCCACCGATCCGTCGTCGACCGAACCGACGCCCCGACCGACCGCCAGCGCACGGTACTCGACGTTCGCTCGCTGGGCCCCCCAGAACCGCTCCAGCGAACGCTTGAAACGTTGGCCGAGCTTCCCGACGAGGACGTCCTCGTCCAGCGAAACGACCGCGCACCCCAGTTTCTGTACCCGAAACTCGAAGATCGGGGGTACGTCTACGAGACGGTCGAAACGGACGACGAAGTCGTTACGGTCGTCTGGCGTGCGTGACGAAGGCGACCGTCTGGCCGTCAGTGTCCCCGGGAGCGGTTGCGAACGCCCCCTGAAGCAGTGAATCTTAGATGAGAGTGTTAGATTAGAATCTATGATAAGTGCGAGAGTTATCGAGAGCCTCCACGGCGGCACCTGGGCCGACCGAGCGGAGACGACCGCCGACAGCGACCGACGCTGACGCCGTCGGAGCCGCGAATTCGGCGGTCTTCTCGGTACGGTCGGTGTCGCCATCCGTATTTGTCCAGTTTCGGTTCGCATATATCGAGTTCAATCAGACATTCGTAAGGTTCTAGTACGGAGTCTGAGTCAGACCACGTAATGACCTACGAATACCTGAACGAGGAACTGGTGAACGAACTGCTCGGGGACGGCCGCGCGAGTCTCCGGAGTCTGGCCGAAGAGCTCGACGTCTCCGTGACGACCGTCTCTAACCGCCTCTCCGATCTCGAGGAGGACGGCGTCATCCGGGGGTATACGCCGGTCGTCGACTACGGCGCCGTCGGCTACGACGTCACCGCGGTAATGCAGCTCAAAGTCGAGGGCGACGCCCTCGCCGAAATCACCGAGACCCTACGAGAACACCCGCAGATGGTCTCCGTCTACGAGGTCACCGGCGACTACGACGTGATCGCGATCGGGAAGTTCAAAGACACCGACGACATGAACGATCAGATCAAGGCGCTGATCACCGACCCGGACATCAACCAGTCGAACACCAGCATCGCGCTCAACGCCGTCGCCGAGAACGAACAGTTCGAGCTCGAGACCGAAGCCGACGACTAATCGGGAGAGTCGCTCGAGATTACGCCGCGGCCGGCGACCGGTCGCGGCGTCTCACTTTTCGTCGAGTCGCTTCGAGAGCCGATCGAACCGCTCCTGCAGACGATCGCGACGCTCACGCTCGCGCTCCGGTCGGTGTTCGGGGTCGACGATCCCCCCGTCGGAAATCGTCGCGTCGAACAGCGCCCCCTCGTGGCGACACGCCTCGGGAAGCGTCTCGACGTCGACGTCTAACTGGTCGACGACGTCACCGTCTTCCTCGAGGAGGACGACGGCGGTCGTTCCGTCGACGATGCGATCGACGACGCAGGTAACGGGGCCGTCGGCGGTCATCGATCGATACCACCCGCCCTAGCCGTATCAACCTGTGGTGTGTCGATCCGACGTCCTCGCAACGACCGACCGTCCCCTCGAGGACGTCCGAAAACGAGGCCCGTCCGCGACGTTACTCGTCCGCACGAAGCGTAGCCGTATACTCCAGATCGGCCTCGACCTCGAGACGCTCCTCGAGTGTCGGGTAGTCGTCCGCCGCCACGGTGAGGGTGTACTCGCCGTCCGGGAGTTCGAACGCCGCACGTCCCTGACCGTCGACCTCCCGGAGCTCGCTTCCGTTGGTGCCCTCGACGACGACGGTAGCGTGATCGATCGGCTCGCCGTCCCCGTCCCGGACGACCACCGTCAGTTCGTTCATCCCGTCGTCCTCCGCCTCGAGCACTATCGTCTGCTCCGTGGGACCGTCGACGGCGACCGTCTCGGTCGTCGCGTCGTAGCCGTCGGCCTCGGTAGTCAGCGTGTGGTTCCCGTCCTCGAGATCGAACTCGACCCGTCCTCGGTCGTCGACCGTCTGCGTCTCGCCCCAGCCGAACAGCCCGGCGTCCTCGGCTTCGACGGTGGCGTGATCGATCGGCTCGCCGTCCTCGTCCTGAACCGCCACCCGAAGCGACTCGGATGCGTCCTCGTCGGTCTCGTTACCGGTGTCCGTCTCGTTGCCGGTGTCGGTCTCGTTACCAGTGTCAGACTCGTTGCCGGTGTCGGTCTCGTTGCCAGCGTCAGTTTCGTTGCCGGCGTCAGCGTCCGTCTCGTTCGCTTCGGACTCGTTGGCCTCGGTCGACTCATTCGCCGAGTCGTCGTCCGTCTCTTCGGTCTCGAACTCCCCGTCGGCCTCGAAGTCGACGACCTCGAGTTCGTACTCGGCGGTCGCCTCGCAGTTGTTGAGTTCGAGCGAGTACACCGCGTCGTCCTCGCCGGGCGCGGGACCGTCGACGCCCGCACTCGTGGTCGAGGAGAGCTCGGTCCCGTCCGCGTCGTACACGCGGGCCGTCAGATCGAGCGTCAGCTCCGCCCCGCTGTCGTTGGCAAGCATGACGTGAGCGTGGCACGTCTCGGCCGGCGGGTCACCCATCCAGGAGAACGTCTCCTGAACCACCTCGAGGTGGAACTCGGCGTCCTCCGACAGCAGAACCTCTCCCGGCATCGATTCGTCCTCGTGGACATCCGACTCCTCCCCGGGATCGACCTCGGTTGTAGTATCGTCGTCCGCGTCCTCGTCGGACCCGCTTTCGTCCGCCGACCCTTCATCGTCCCCGAGCGCGCTACAGCCAGCGAGAATCGCGGCAAGCGAGACACTCGTGGCCGTGAACTCCCGGCGATCTAGCTCCATACCTCCCTCGTCAGCTCCCGTCCGTCCTCGATTCCGTGCCAGTACATCGAAGCTATGTGGACTGTTCGAGACTCGATAATATTTAGCGCATCGATCGACTGCTCCGACGGCCAAGCGACCGAAAGACTCCACTGCGTCGTTTCGAACTGCTACTCGACGGAAGACGACGCAACCGAACCGTTGTGCAATCGTCGACAACCGAGAGAGGCCAAAGATCGAACGCCAAGGCTTCGAACACCGACTCCGGCAAGATATCCAACATATAGGAATTCTTAATTTATCTTTTCTCGGGTATAGTGCAAGACCGTCAGTACTAATTTTCGTCTTCGAGAGATCGATTCAGTTACTGTTCAGATCTCCCTGATAGTATTTTCGGCCTAGTTCCAATACTCGCTTCTCCAGCGGAGTTCGAATCCATAGATCGAGAGCTTAAAGTGAGGTAGTGGCGTTGTGCCGCCCGAATATCGTCCCGAAAGCTCACCTCGGAGCTACTCGTGGCTGTCATTAGTATTTTCCTTATTCCACAAGTACGTTCTCTATATTTCTTCAATCTATTTTATGGCACGGTCTATTACTGTGGTTCGGAACGGTTCGTGACGACGGAACCAGTCTTAAGTTTGATAGGAGCAACCGTTTCCCGGTAACCGTCGGACGCAGCGCTCGATCGTAGAAAGTCGAGTACAGCCGCTCGGAACGACATCTATAAGAGAGCGTGGTTTGTTATACCACACTGTGAGATGGTAAGCCACGACTCTCAGCGGAGTCGATCAGAGGCATCAACGAACAGCTTCGGCGTCCCTGGCGTGGGGATGACGACGTTTACCGGAACCGACGACCGCTCGCTCGCCGAACTGCTGGAGATCGCCGCGGAGCGAGCACTCGCCGACGCCGACCTCGAGGCGTCCACGGTCGACTCGGTTCACGTTGGAAACATGGCCGCTGAAGCGTTCAACGAGACGTCGGGACTGGCGAACGCGCTAACCGCGAGCCTCGGTCTCAGCCAAGCATCGGCACGACGAATCGAAAACACGAGCGCGACGGGGGCGAGTGCAGTCCTCGACGCCGTCGACGCCGTCCGTGCCGGCCGCTCGACGGTCGCACTCGCGGTTGGTGGCGAGAAGATGTCCGCGGCCGAGACGACGGTGGCAACGGAGATTATCAGTCGAATTACCCACGCTCAGGAGTACGATCAGGGGATCACGCTTCCGTCGTTCGCGGGGCTCGCGGCCGCACAGTACCTCGATGCCCACGGGGCAACGCGGCGTGATCTCGCCCAGGTCGCAGTAAAGAACCACGCGAACGCCCGGCGGAACCGGTACGCACAGTTCGATTCCGACGTGACCGTCACGGACGTACTGGAGTCTCCGAAGGTCGCGACGCCGCTTCGACTGTACGACTGCTGTCCCACGTCCGACGGTGCCGCTGCCGTCATCGTTACGGCCGCAAACGCCGAGGTGACCGTCGAAGCCTGCGAGAGCGCCATTGGCGTCCACGCCGTTGCGGACCGGCGAGATCCGCTCCGGATCGAGAGCGTCGCTGCCGCCGGACGCGCGGCCTACGAGGCCGCGGATACGGGTCCCGATGCGATCGACGTCGCCTGCATTCACGACGCGTTCACGATCCTCGAGTGGCTCGAGATGGAGGAGCTCGGGTTCGCCGAGCGGGGCGAGGCCTGGCGGCTGACACGGAACGGGCGAACGGAGATCGAGGGCGACGGCAATCTCGCGGTCAACCCCGGCGGCGGCCTGAAGGCTCGCGGCCATCCTCTCGGTGCGACCGGGATCTCGCAGCTCGTCGAACTCGTCTGGCAGCTTCGAGGGGACGTTCCTGCCGATCGCGCGGTCGGTTCGCCACGGTACGGGCTCGCGATCAACGTCGCCGGCTTCGGGAACAACAGCGTCTGTACGATCGTGGAGGCGACCGGATGAATACCGTTCTCGAATGTCCGGACTGCGGGCGACGAACCTTCTACGAGAAGCGCCGCTGTCTCGACTGTGGCGCCGACGACCTTCGAAGCCGCGAAGCGGGCGTCGGTACGCTCCGAGCGGTGACCGCAGTACACGTCACACCCGACGGCGTGAGCGAGCCGAATCGCCTCGGCCTCGCGTCGTTCGACGGCGACGCGAGTATCATCGCACAGCTCGAGGACGGACTGGAGCCCGGCGACCGGGTCACGCTCGAACCGTCGGTCTCCTGGGAGGACGTCGAGTCGCCGCGGCTCGTCCAAGCCAACCAAAGCCGCAGCTGAACCCGCGACACACGGGACGCCCTCAAATCGAGTGTTCGATGTGGAGTTCGAGTTCGTTGACGGCACTGAGCACCCGCTCCGGAAGCTCCTCCGTGAGCTGCTCGCCCTTGACGCGGTGAGCGGGCCCGGAGACGCTCAGCGCGCCGATCACCTCGTCGGCCGAGTTCGTTACCGCCGCACCGACCGCGTGAACTCCCTCGGTCGTCTCTTGACGGTTGAAAGCGTAGCCCCGCTCGCGGATCCGTTCACACTCCTCCTCGAGTTCCGCACGCGTCGTGATGGTGTTCTCGCTTACGCCCTGAAGACCATGGGTGGCAACGATCTCGTCAACCCGCTCGGCGGGCATGTTCGCGAGGATCGACTTCCCGGCGGCGCTCGTGTGAAGCGGCCCGCGCCGACCGATGTGTGCACCCGTCTGCACCGCGCTCTGTCCGACCTCCGTGTAAAGGTAGACGCGTTCGCCGTCCTCTTCGACGAGGAACTGCGCGCGCTCCCCGGTTTCCGCGGCCAGAACGTCGACTTTCTCCTTGATCATCGGATACGCTGTCGTCGTTCGCTGTGCGTGACCGCCAACGGTGAGAAACTGGAGTCCAATACGATAGCTGCCGTCGGACTGGACGACGTAGTTGTGCTCGCGGAGGGTAACGAGATGCCGGTGGACGGTGCTCGACGATAGTCCCAGATACTCGGAAATCTCGTCGATCGTTCCCCCGCGTAGTTCACGAATCGCGTCGATGATCGCCAACGACGTTTCGGTCGTCCGTGCCCCGGTTTTGGGTTTTTTTGCCATGGGTGGTAGTGTGTCTCGAGGAATTATAAATGATGGTGTTCCCTGCAGCGACGACCGCCGTCGACGCTCTAGCCTCCGATCCGAGGATACGGGACCGGTTGCAGTCGGTGAATCCCTCTCTCCGTCGCCATTGTCCTGTTTTATCATTGTGTTGTGACACAGTGTCACTCCTCCAGATTCTAGTTACAGTAGTACATGTGTAAAATACTTCCGGCGACGTAAACGCCGTTGCGAACCGCCGTCTGAGACACCCGTTATTTCGGAAAGCGCCTTCTCTTGTGTTCGATCCCGTGTATTCGGATCTAAGTGGCATAGACAGCACCTTCTGTAGGAATCCGTGAGAGCGGTATCCGTCGTCGGGAGACCTCCCCGAGACAGTCCGAACGAGCGGGACCGGGGCGACGCCGTCGGCCGTATCAGGGAGGGAACCGATTAAGTGTTACCGGAACGGTTCGTTATGACATGCCAGATGCCTTCGATCTCCGAACGAGAGTGGTGAGCACCGATGGATGAGAACGATCGATCGATTACGGGATTTACGATGCTCGCACACGGAATCTTTCACACCTACGAGCTGAGCATCCCGATCTTCATCGTCATCTGGCTGGACGTCTTCGACGTCTCGGCGTTCGTCCTCGGACTCGTCGTCAGCGTCGGTTACGGGCTCATCGGCGTCGGTGCGATTCCGAGCGGTCTGCTCTCGGATACGTACGGCTCGCGTCGACTGATCGTCGCGTCGGTCGTCGGAATGGGCAGCGGGTTCTTTATGCTCGCGCTCGCGCCGAACGTTTACGTGCTGATGGTAGCGATCATCATCTGGGGCGTCGCCGCGAGCGTCTACCACCCCGCTGGGCTGTCGCTGATCAGCCGCGGCGCGAAGAACCGCGGAACGGTGTTCGCCTACCACGGCGTCGGCGGTAACATCGGAACCGCGTTCGGCCCGCTGCTGACCGCATCGTTGCTGCTCTTTCTTGACTGGCGGGTCGTCGTCGTCGCCCTTACGGTACCGGCCGTCGCCGTCGTCGCGTTCGGTTCGCTGATCGAGTTCAACGAGGACGCTGCAACCGCGGCCGACGGGGGCGACGACTCGAGCGACGAGCGGTCGTCGATGGATCTCAAGTCGATCGTCGACGACTCGCGGCTGCTTCTCACCACGGGCTTTCTGCTTACGTTTGCCGCGATCATGATCTACGGAATCTACTACCGCGGACTGCTGACGTTCCTGCCCGACATGATCGGCGGTCTCCCCCAGTTCGAGACCTACGAGATCTTCGGACAGGAAGCCGAGCCGGCCCAGTACATCTACACGGGGATCCTGATGGTCGGGATCCTCGGCCAGTACGCCGGCGGACGGATCACCGACCACGTACGGACGGAGTACGCGTTCCTTTCGTCGCTGACCGCCCTCGGCGTCCTGGCGTTTGTCTTCATCCCGTCGGTCGGCTGGGGGCTCGCGCCGTTCCTGCTGGTCTGTGCCGCCATCGGCTTTTTCCTCTACGCAACTGCGCCGATCTACCAGGTTGTGATCGCGGAGTACGCTGCTGCCGACGTTCACGGCCTCTCCTACGGCTACGCCTACCTCGGCATGTTCGGCTTCGGCGCGGCGGGTGCCGCGCTCGCCGGCTCGTTGCTCACCTACGCGAACGAGACGGTGCTGCTCGGAACGCTTGGTGCGCTCGCGCTGGTCGGCGCCGGGATCGTCCTCGTTCTGCTTGCGCTGTACAGTGGGAATGAGTAACTAACAACAAGATTTAATACCGTTATCTCGCATGCTTGGGGTATGGTAGCCAGAGCTAGCCACGGAATTCTCGACGATATTACCGTCGTCGATCTCACGACGTTCGTGACCGGCGGGTTCGCGACCCTGATGCTCGCGAACCAGGGCGCGGAAGTGATCAAGGTCGAACGGCCGAAAGTCGGCGACGACAGTCGCCACTCCGGTCCGCCGTTCGTCGACGTCGACGAGTACGAAGGAACGGGGCGAGGCGGCCTCCGAGCACGGCGAGTCGCCGTACTTCTGGACGGTCAACTACGACAAGCGAAGCGTCGAACTCGACCTCAAGTCCGAGGAGGGGTACGAAATCTGCCGGAAGCTGATCGACGAGGCCGACGTCGTCGTCGAGAACTTCAGACCCGGAACGGCCGAACGCCTCGGGCTCGGCTACGAGGACCTGGCCGAGGACCACCCTGAACTGGTCTACTGTTCGATCTCCGCGTTCGGCGACTCCGGCCCCTGGAGCGACCGTCCCGGCTACGACCTGCTGATCCAGGGAATGAGCGGCATGATGAGCGTCACCGGTCCCGAGGACGGCGACCCCGTCAAGGTCGGCCTCCCACAGACGGACCTGATCACTGCGATGTGGTCCGCGTTCGGGATCGTCAACGCGCTCTACCGGCGCGAGCGGACCGGCGAGGGCGAGCGCGTCGAACTCGGGATGCTCGACGCGTCGCTGCCCTGGCTGACAAAACAGGCCGCGAAGGCGTTCGTCGGCGAGGAGCCGGGTCGGATGGGAACGAAAGATCCCGTTCTCGCGCCTTACCAGAGCTACCCGACCGCGGACGGCTACCTGAACGTCGCCTGCGGCAACCAGAAGCTATGGGAACAGCTCTGCGAAGAGATCGGTCGCGAGGAGCTCGCCACTGATCCCCGGTTCGAATCTAACGCCGATCGGGTCGAGAACATGGACGTCCTCGAGGAGGAGCTCGCCGAGACGTTCACCGAGCGGTCGACCGACGAGTGGGTCGAGCGCCTCGCCGAGGACGCGGGTCTCCCGGTGGGGCCGGTCTACAGCGTCGACGAGGCCCTGAACAACGAACAGGTCACTGCACGGGGCGCGGTCGAGACGCGTTCCCACCCCGCGGCCGGAGAGATACCGATCCTCGAGCATCCGTTGAACTTCTCGGAGTCCGAAAGCGGGTTTGACGAGGCGCCGCCCATGCTGGGCGAGGACACCGAGGCGGTCGTCGAGGCGCTGGGCTACTCGGAGCAGGAGATCGAGGAGCTCCGCGAGAAGGGCGTACTGTCCGGATAGCTCGATCGAGAGACCTCAGGAGCTGCCGCACCGTCGAGCCTGCCAGCGG
Source organism: Natronococcus occultus SP4 (assembly GCF_000328685.1). Lineage (NCBI taxonomy): Archaea > Methanobacteriati > Methanobacteriota > Halobacteria > Halobacteriales > Natrialbaceae > Natronococcus > Natronococcus occultus. Next base: position 215,402 of record NC_019976.1, read on the forward strand.
CACGTGACCCCTGCAGCGTCGAAAGCGATACCTCGCGGTATCGCGGCGATAGCCCCGCATACGGTCGGAAACGGACTGCGGGCGTCGAAGGATTTATGATAATGCTCGGGAGTAGGAGTAGGTAGCCTTCGCCGGAGCAAACACTATGGACGTCAATCAAGCGATCGCACGTACCCTGAAAGAGGAAGGAGTAGAGTACCTGTTCGGATTCCCGAGCAACCCGCTTTTCGACACCGGTGCGGCCGAAGAGGAAGGGATTCGAACTATCATTACTAGACAGGAACGGACCGCTGTCCACATGGCCGACGCCGTCGGCCGACTGAGTTCGGGCAACCGCGTCGGCGCGTTCGCGTGCCAGCACGGTCCCGGAACGGAGAACTCGTTCGGCGGCGTCGCACAGGCCTACGGCGAGTCCGCACCGATCGTCGCGATTCCGGCCGGCTACGACGAGGCGAAGACCGACGTCGACCCCAAGTTCAACTCGCTGGTCAACTACCAGCACGTGAGCAAGTCCTGCGAGCAGCTGACCAAACCCGACGCTGTCGGTGAAACGATGCGTCGCGCGTTCAGCGCGGCCCGGAACGGTCGTCCGCGTCCGGCTGTCGTCGAAGTGCCCAAGGACGTCTTCTACACCGACCTCTCCGAGGAGTTCGAGTACCAGCCGACGTCGTCGAACCGAACCGGCCCCGATCCGAACGAAGTCGACGAGATCGCGGACGTTCTGCTGGCGGCCGAGAATCCCGTGATCTTCGCCGGGCAGGGCGTCCACTACGCCGAGGGGTGGGACGAGCTACGGGAGCTGGCCGAGACCCTCGAGGCACCCGTCGCGACCAGCCTCAACGGGAAAAGCGCCTTCCCGGAGGACCACCCGCTGTCGCTTGGCGCCGCCAGCAAGAGCGAACCGGGCCAGCTCGCACACTTTATGCGGGAGGCCGACGTCCTGTTCGGGATCGGCTGTAGCTTCACCGACACTGCCTACGGGCTCACCGTTCCCGACGGACCGACGATCGTCCACTCGACGCTCGACTCGACGGACATCGACAAGGACGTCGAATCCGACTACTCGCTGGTCGGCGACGCCAAGCTGACCCTGGACGCGCTGGTCGATTCGGTCGGGGCACAAGTCGACGACTCCCGCGGCCGGTTCGACGACGTCGTCGGCGAGATCGAGGACGCACGTGAGGCGTGGCTCGACAAGTGGCGACCGAAGCTCACCGCCGACGAGACGCCGATCAACCCCTACCGCGTGATCAACGAGCTCACCGAGGTCCTCAACGCCGAGGAGACGATCATTACCCACGACGCGGGCAACCCGCGGGACTTCCTGGCGCCGTTCTGGGAGTCGACCGAGCCGCTGTCGTACATCGGCTGGGGGAAGACGACCCAGCTCGGCTACGGGCTCGGCCTCGCAATGGGCGCGAAGCTGCTCCACCCCGACAAGCTCTGTGTCAATCTCATGGGCGACGGCGCGATCGGGATGACCGGGCTGGACTTCGAGACGGCCGCCCGCGAGGAGATCCCGATCCTGACGATCCACCTGAACAACTACGAGATGGCCGCCTACGACACGCCGTTCTCCGGGGACTTCGCCGACGTCGGCGAGGCGCTGGGCGGCTACGGCGAGCGCGTCGAGGACCCCGACGAGGTCGGGCCGGCGATCGAGCGCGCCGTCGAACAGACCGAGTCCGGCACGCCCGCGCTGCTCGAGATCATCACCTCGAAGGAGACCGAGCTCTCGCGGCCGGACCTCGAGTAGGACGGCACGGCCGAACGCTCTTCTATCTACTTTCGCTCAGTAAGCCGTCGCTCCCGTTCGAAAACGGTTCGAGAAAAACGGTCGAGCGCGTCAGTCGCCGAACGCGCCGCCCTCGCTCCACTCCTCGAGGGTCGTCTGATCGTCCGCGAGCTCGTCGAACACGTCCTCGGTGTGCTCGCCCAGCCGCGGCGCCGGCGAGCGCACGACGGCGTCGTGATCGGGGTAGTTGATCGGGTGACCCGGTAGTAGACACTCCCCCCAGTCGGGGTCCTCGTGGGAAACGACGAGGTTGCGGGCGTCGGTCTGCTCGTCCGCGACGACGTCGGCCACATCGTTGATCGGGCCACAGGGGAAGTTCGCAGCCGTCAGCTGCTCGAGCCAGTGCTCGGTGGACTCCTCCTCGAGGGCCGCCTGGATCAGCTCCGTCACGCGCTCGGCGTTGTCCTGGCGGTCGTCGTTGGTCGGGTACTCCCGCAGCTCCTCTGCGCCGACGAGATCGACGAAGTCGTCCCAGCGCTCGTCGCTGGGGACGCCGGTGACGATCGCGCCGTCGGCGGTCTCGAAGCGCTGGTAGGGAACGAGCGTCTGGTGGGTCACGCCCTGGGGTCCGGGAACGGAGCCGTCCATCGAGTACTCCGTGAGGTACTCGTTGAGCAGGGTGACGATCGAGTCGAACAGGCCGACGTCGAACTTGCCGACGAACGCGTCGGCGTCCTCGGCGCGGTCGCGCTCGGAGAGCCGCGCGAGGACGCCCATCGCGGCGAACATCCCCGTGGTGAGATCGCCGATCGCCTGGCCGACCTTGACGGGCTCGCCGTCCTCGGGGCCGGTGACGCTCATGATTCCGCCCTCGGCCTGGAGGATGAGATCGAGCCCCGGCTGGGCTCGCTTGGGACCGGTCTCGCCGTACCCCTTGATGCTGGCGTAGACGATCTCGGGATTGTGCTCGCTGATCTCGTCGTAACCGATCCCGAGCTTGTCGGTGACGCCGTAGCCGAAGTTCTCGACGAACACGTCGGCGCTGGCGATCAGCTCGCGGGCGGCCTCCGTGCCCGCGTCGGTCTTGAGATCGAGGGTGACCGAGCGCTTGTTGCGGTTGTTCGCCATGAAATAACCCGACTTGCCCTCGGGGCCGATCCCCTGGGATCGGGCCGGGTCGCCGACGCCCGGCCGCTCGATCTTCACGACGTCGGCGCCCATATCGGCGAGCAACGCGCCACAGAACGGTCCGGCACGGTGACCGGTCATCTCGACTACCGAGACGTCGGCGAGCGGTCCCCCGGTCATTGTCCCTCGTTGAACTCGTCGACCAGCTCGCGGCGCTCGTCGGTGGCGAACTGCTCCCACCAGATCTCGGCCTCCTGTTCCCGCGCCGTCTCGAGACTGTCGGCGTGTACCGCGCCGTTGATCGCGCGCTTGGAGTTTTTCACCGCCTCGCGGCCGGTGTCCTGGATCCCGTCGACGATCCCGTCGACGGTCTCGTCTAGCTCCTCGCGCGGGACGGCGTGGTTGACCAGTCCGATCCGCTCGGCCTCGTCGGCGTCGATCATCCCTGCGGTGTAGACGAGCTCTTTGGCCTTGGCCTCGCCGACCAGTTCGACCGCCCGCCAGGTCGAGCCGCCGGTCGGGATCTGGCCGATGTTCGCCGTCGGCACGCCGAACTTCGCGTCGTTGACGGCGATCCGAAGATCGCAGTACATCGCGAAGATCAGACCGCCGCCGACGCAGTAGCCGTTGATCTTCGCGATCACCGGCGCGTGACAGTCGTACGGCTTCTGGTACATCTCGTAGAACAGCTCCTGGCGGTCCTTCTGGAGCGGGTCGTGGTCCTCGGCCGTCCCGGCGTACTGGGAGATGTCGGCGCCCGCGGAGAAGGCGTCCTCGCCCTCGCCGGTAATCACCACGGCGTCGATGTCGCGGTTCAGCTGGATCTCGTCGAACGCGCGCTTGAGATCGAGCATGACCTCGTTGTTGAGCGCGTTGTAGACCTCGGGACGGTGGAACTCGATCGTCGCGATCCCGTCGTCGACGTCGACGGTAATGCTTTCATAAGCACTGTAGCTAACCATACCCCCTTGTTGGTGAGTCTCTCGCAAAAAATTTTGTATTACGGCGTCAGCCGCTTCGGCTTGCCCTGGACGGACCTCCGGTCACTCGGTCCGAAGCGAGACGACGGGCGTCGAGGCGTTCAACAGAATCGACTGGACGACGCTTCCGAACAGCGCCTTCCCGACCGGCGACCGTTTGCGTCCGGCGATCACGAGGTAACTCGCCCCCTCCTTGTCGGCGTAGTTGACGACCTCGTCGGCCGGATCGCCGAGCAATCCGACCGGGGTCGCCTCGACACCGACGTCCTCGATCGCCTCCGCGGCGATCGCTTCGGCGATCTCGACGACATCCGCTACCGGTACCGTCTCCCCCGTCTCGCTGACGTTCGTCCGTTCGAGGGAGACGAACTCGTCGCGGGTGAGAACGTGGACGACCTCGACCGGTTCGTCGAGGGCCTCGCCGAGCTGATGTGCATGGGTGATAACGGAATCTGCCCTGTCGGAACGATCGATCGCTGCAACGACGGTCATAGCTCTGTCGACGGTCTCCACCCATAAATCAGTTACCCGCAGACCGACACTATCACCTATCCGAGACGAACGGTTTCGCTTATCGTAGAATTATGCTCGCTTTCTAAATGTTGATTTTTCAGTAGAAGTGTCTCTATCTTTCGACACAAGAGAAAGCTTTATATCTATACTGTTTGATCATGGTACTGTGACCCTGACACACGGAGTCGAATAACACATCCCAGGGTCTGTGGTCGATACGTATGTCCGACAAAACAACGCAACAAAGTTTGACGGTGGAAGCAACGACCAGGCGACGGTTCCTCGGAATCGCTGGTGCGGGAGCTGCCGTATCGATGGCCGGCTGTCTCCAGGACGACGATCCGGACGCGGGGGACGACGAGGACTGGGAGCCTTCGGAATCGATGCGATACATCGTGCCGTACGACGAAGGTGGCGGTACCGACGTCTACGCGCGCGGTATCATCGAATCACTCACCGATGCGATGGACGAGGATATCCAGGTGGATAACGTTCCCGGCGGTGGTGGCCTGAACGGATTCGGAGAGCTGTACGGCTCCGAACCGGACGGACACACGATCGCGGGAAGCGCGACACCACTGGAAGTGCCACCCCAGATGCTTGACGACCCCGGCTTCGATCAGCGCGATCTCGAGGGGATCGCAAACATCGGTCGCTCGACGTGGTGTCTCATCGTTAACGAGGAGTACGAAGGTGAGGTCGAGACGTTTGACGACGTTCGCGAGATGCACAACTCCGGGGAGTGGGACTCGATCGGCATCCAGGAGCCCGGGAGCCCCCAGGACATCATGACCCTGCTCGCGAAGCACGGTGAGGGGTACGCCGAAGAGTACGACTGGCAGTGGGAAGAACGGGTCCAGTACACCGGAACCGGTCCAATCGCCGAGGCGGTGACCGCTGGCGAGGTTCCCTGCGGAATCGGAACCGACGCTGGGACGGAACCGGACGTCTCCGCGGGCGGCGTCTACCCGGTCTGTACGTTCTGGAGCGAAGGAACCGAAGTGTATCCCGATATCCCGTCCGTCACGGACGAAGGATACCCGGAGATGGACTTCATCGCCGGTGTCACCCGGGGGCTGTACGCGCCTCCAGACACGCCCGACGGCGTCATCCAGGAGCTGACCGAGCGCGTCGAAGAAGCAACTCAGGACGAACGCTACGAGGAGTGGTCCGAAGAAACCGGGAACCCGATCTTCTATGAGGGCCCAGAGGACGCGAACGCGGCGATCGACGACGCGTTCGAGGAGATGGAGGAGCTGGAGATCGTCGATCTGATCGAAGAGCACTCGTAACCCTCTGCCGTTCAGTATTATTATGAGTACCACAGAATCAACTGAGAGGAAAGTAACGCCGGAGCAGATCATGCTCGTTACGTTCCTCGTCGTGAGCGCGGTGTTTATCATCGAGCCGGTGATCGAAAACTATCCGGACGACGCCCGTGTGTTTCCACAGTTGACCGCGTCGGCCGTCTTTATCGGCTCGCTGTTGCTGTTACTGCAAAACTACCTTCCGGACCCGATCCAGACGTTCGTCGCCGAGAGCGTCAGTATCACGAGTTCCGACGAGTCGGAAGTGATCGACAAGCCCGACCAAGAGGAACGAATTGAGGAGGACGAACCGGAAGAGACGGAGGACAAGAAGGATACGCTCGGTGCGAAGTACGGGTACGAGATAAACGAGACAGTGTTTATGGTCTCGACGGCACTACTGTACTTCATCGCGGGGTGGGCAGCCGGCTTCCTCTTCATTACGCCGCTGTACATCCTCGGGTACACCCTCTGGTTTCGGGTCAATCCGGTCATCAGCTTCGGACTGGCCGTGGCAGGGACCGTAATTATCTACCTGTTCATGACGTACCTCGTACTACCGTTCGACCAGGGACATCTCTTCGACTTTAGCCCGCTACTCCCGATGCTGTTCGACGGCACACCGACGCTGTTGGGAGGGGGTTCGTAGATGGCGGTCGATGCCTTCCTCGATGGGTTATCGATCGCGTTGACAGCCGAGATGCTCATCTGGCTGACTCTTGGGTTGCTTCTCGGGATCGTTCTCGGTGCCCTCCCAGGTATCGGCTCGCCGGTTGGGATGGCGATCGTGTTGCCGCTGACGCTGCCGCTCGATGCGACGGCAGCGATCATCCTGCTGGTCGCGATCTACAGCGGCGCGATGTTCGGCGGTTCGATCGCCGCGATCCTGATCAATGCGCCAGGGACCGAATCGGCCGCGGCGACGACGCTCGACGGGTACCCGATGTCACAGAACGGCCTGGCGAAAAACGCCCTCGCTATCGCGACGACCGCCTCGGCACTGAACGGCTTTCTCGCCGCGCTCGCGCTGATCCTCCTCTCACCGATACTGATCGAGGTCGTGCTGGCGTTCGGTTCGCCGGAGTACTTCCTGCTGGCGATCCTCGGGATCTCCCTGATCACCATCGTGACTCAGGGGTCGATCGTCAAAGGATTGGTCGCCGGCGCACTCGGATTCATGATCTCGACGATCGGGACCGCGATCCTCAGCCCGCGCCCGCGATACACGTTCGGGCAGTTCGGCCTCTACGAGGGGATCGATTTCGTCGCGGCGCTGATCGGGATGTTCGCGTTCGCCGAAATGATGAAACTCGCCGCACGCAAGCAGATCTCCGAGGGCAACGTTGAACTCTCCGGCAGCGTCCGCGATGGGATCATGACGGTCTTCAAGTATCCGGTCACGACGCTCAAATCCGGACTGATCGGAATGGGGATCGGAATGGTCCCCGGCTCCGGAGCGACCACCTCGACGTTCGTCGCCTACGCTGAAGAGGCACGCTCCTCGACCAAGGACGGTAACTTCGGGGAGGGCGATCCCCGCGGCGTCATCGCGCCGGAGGCCGCGAACAATCCGACCGTCAGCGGCTCGCTCATTCCGACGCTGTCGTTCGGGATTCCGGGCAGCGGATCGACCGCAGTTCTGCTCGGCGGGATCCTCATGCACGGGCTGCAGCCAGGGCCCGTCCTCTTCGGCGAACAGCTACAGATCACGTACGCGCTGTTTATCTCGCTGTTCCTCGGTAACGTCCTCATCCTCGTCATCGGGCTAACGGTAATCCCCTACGCGAGCAAGATCACGGAACTCGATACGAACGTGATTATTCCGATGGTCGTCGTCCTCTCGTTCGCCGGCGCGTACACGCTCAACCAGAACTGGTGGGACGTCGGCGCGGTCATCGTGCTCGGGGTTCTGGGGTTCTACATGGTCCGGAACAACTACTCGATCATCGCGTTCGTGCTCGGGATCGTCCTCGGGCCGATCGCCGAGGAGAACTTCTTCCGGTCGCTACAGATCTCGGGCGGCGACTACACGATCTTCATCGATCCAGTCAACCAGCCGCTGTCGTTCTTGCTATCGATCGCGATCCTGCTGATCCTGTTCGGTCCGTTCCTGAAAGGGCGAATCGAGCGGCTGGTCGGCTGATCCCTCTTCGTTTCGGTCGAACTACCGTTGCCGAAACGCTTATTTGTCGTCGCGAGACCGGTAGCGTATGAACGGCGGCTGGACCCACACCTCCCTCGAGGACGTCGCGACGAACCCGGACAAACCAGGCGACCGCTGGGAGACCTCGCCGGCCCTCGGCGTCGAGGCGTTCAACTTCAACGTGGCCGTCCTCGATCCGGATGAGCGCCTCTCGCAGAACCACTTTCACTACCACGAGAACCAGAAGGAGCTGTTCTACGTTGTTTCGGGTTCCTGTCGTGCAAGAACGGTCGACGAGACTGTGACGCTCGAAACGGACGAACTCATCGCGTTCGATGAGGGAGAAGGAGGTGCACACGTGCTCTACAACCCATTCGAGAAGCCGTGCAAACTCGTCGCCGTCGGCTGGCCGCAGGACGGACGATACCCGGTCCACCAGCTCGAGCGGACCGAGACAGCGGTTGACGACCACGCAGACGAGTAACACGAGCACCGTTCGAACGGCAGCGTCGAGATCGCGTTCGATCACCGCGTTTAAGCCTTGAGCTGCCGTATCGCGATCCATGCCACGGCTGCAACGAGGACTCGTGCTGGGCGGGATCTTGCTCAACGTGTCGGCGTTCGTCTACGCCCTCTATATCCGGTCGCTGCTGTACGCGATCGTGTTTCTGATCGTTACCGCGTACCTCATCGTCGTCTACCAGGTCAACGACGGCTACAGGGAGTAGGAGCCGCAATCGGTGACGGGGACCGGGTGGCACGTGGCACAACAGTTATGTGGGACCGGTCGATTAATAGTATCACGCACAAGATATGCAAGCGATTAGCAAACGGTCGGCGACCGCTTTGCCCCCTACTACCGATCGGGTCGTGGCTCGACGACCGTCCTCGATCGGAGCCGGACCTCGCCGGGCGACCGCTACCGGTAGGGCCGACCGGACGACGGCCCCGGCAGCTCTCTGAGCGGGTGGCAGTTTCGTTTGTAACCGGAGCGACCCTCGACGAACACCAATAATGGCTACACACGACAGATCAACCGACGGAGATCCGGCGACGGATCGTCGCGCAACGTACGATTATCGGAACGACACCACGGAACGGACGGATCTCGTTGACGCGCTCGAGCAACGAGTCGACGGCGACGTCCGCTTCGACGAGTACTCCCGCGAGCTGTACGCGACCGACGCCAGCGCCTACGAGATGTTACCGATCGGCGTCGTCTACCCGACCGACACCGCGGACGTCGCGGCAGTGATGCGGTACTGCGCTGACCGCGAGATTCCGGTGTTGCCACGCGGCGGCGGGACGAGCCTCGCCGGCCAGACAGTCAACGAGGCCGTCGTTCTCGATTTCACCCGCTACATGAACGCGGTGACGGCGACCGATCCCGACGCCCGCCGGGCCCGCGCCCAGGCGGGGATCACGATCGGCGAACTCAACAGGACTCTCGAACCACACGGGCTGAAGTTCGCGCCCGACCCGTCGACTGCCGACCGCAGCGCCCTCGGCGGTGCGATCGGGAACAACACGACCGGGGCCCACTCCCTGAAGTACGGAAAAACCGACGCCTACGTCGAGGAAGTGGAGGTCGTCCTCGCGGACGGCTCCGTCGAGCGGTTCGGCGAGATCGCCGTCGAAGAATTGCGGGCCGAGGCCGACCCGGACGGAGAGTTACTCGAGCGGGTCTACGCCGAGATCATCCGAATCATCGACGAGGAGAGTGACGACGTCGAGGACGCCTATCCGACGCTGAAGCGAAACGTCTCGGGGTACAATCTGGACGTGCTGGTCGAGGAGGCCGAGACCGGGACGGTCAACCTCGCGAAGTTGCTGGTCGGCAGCGAGGGAACGCTGGGGATCGTCACGGAGGCGGAGGTGTCCCTCGAGACGATCCCGAACACGACGTCGGTCGCGGTGCTCTGTTACCGGAGTCTGCTTGACGCGATGGACGACGTCGGTTCGATCCTCGAGCACGATCCGGCCGCGGTCGAGGTGATGGACGACGTCCTGCTCGATCTGGCCCGAAACACCGAGGAGTTCGCCGATGTCGTCGACATCCTCCCCGACGAGACCGCGTCGTTTCTGCTGGTCGAGTTCTACGCCGACGACGACGAACGGAGCCGAGAGCTGGTCGAGGATCTGATCGACGACCGTGAGGGCGACATCGCCTTCGACGCGCTGACGGCGTACGACGAGAAACAGCAGTCCCGGCTGTGGAAGATGCGAAAGGCCTCGACGCCGATCCTGCTTTCTCGAACCGGCAACGAGAAACACATCGCCTTCATCGAAGACATCGCCGTCCCGCCGGAGAACCTCACGGAGTACATCGCGGACTTCCAGGCAGTCATGGAGGATCACGGCACGTTCGGCAGCTTCTACGCCCACGCCGGACCGGGCTGTATCCACATTCGGCCGCTGATCAACACGAAGACGGCGGAGGGTGTCGAGACTATGGAGTCGATCGCCGACGACGCGACCGACCTCGCGGTGAAGTACGGTGGCAGCGTCTCCGGCGAACACGGCGACGGACGCGCGCGGACCCAGTGGAACCGGAAGCTGTACGGCGATCACATCTGGAACGTGTTCCGCGAGCTGAAGACCGCGTTCGACCCCGACTGGCTACTCAATCCTGGCTCGGTCTGTGGCGACCACGACATGACCGAGAACCTCCGATTCGGCCCCGACAGCGAGTTCGAGGCCGGGCTCGATCCCGTCCTCAACTGGGAGAACGAGAACGGGTTCCAGGGGATGGTCGAGCTCTGTCACGGCTGTGGCGGCTGTCGGACCAGCCAGGAAGGAACCGGAGGCGTGATGTGTCCGACTTACCGGGCCGCAGACGAGGAGATCACGAGCACCCGCGGCCGGGCGAACATGCTTCGCCAGGCGATGACCGGTGAACTCGAGCCAGACGAGGCGTTCTCCGACGAGTTCGTCACCGAGGTGATGGATCTCTGTATCGGCTGCAAGGGCTGTGCGAAGGACTGCCCGAGCGAGGTCGATATGGCCAAGCTCAAGGTCGAGGTCGAACACGAGTACCACCAGCGCAACGGCGCCTCGATCCGCGAGCGCATGTTCGCGAACATCGACACCCTCTCGAAGCTCGGCAGCGCTACCGCGCCGCTGTCGAACTACATGACGAAGCTGCCGGGCGCCCGGACGGTGATGGAGAAAACCGTCGGGATCGCCCGGGAGCGATCCTTACCGACGTTCCACCAGGAGACGTTCACCGACTGGTTCGAAAGCCGGGAGTCGACGGTAGATCCGGAGACGGCCGACCACAAGGTGTTGCTGTTCCCGGACGTCACAACGAACTACAACGACCCCGAGATCGGCAAAGCGGCGGTTCGGCTCCTCGAAGCTGCCGGCGTCTACGTCGCCCTCCCCTCCGGAACCACCAGCAGCGGACGTCCTGCTTACTCGAAGGGATTTCTCGAGACGGCGCGCGAACAGGCCGAACAGAACGTCAACGCGCTGACCCCGAACGTTCGAAACGGCTGGGACGTCGTCGTCTGTGAGCCAAGCGACGCAGTCATGTTCCAGTCAGACTACCCCGATCTGGTCACCGGTCACGACGTGAGAGACGTCGCCGAGAGTTCCTACGGCGTCTGCGAGTATCTCGACATCCACCGGCTCGACGACCGCCTCGAGTTCGATCCCGTCGACGAACACCTGACCTACCACGGCCACTGTCACCAGAAGGCGACGAAAAAGGACCACCACGCCGTCGGCGTTCTCCGGCGTGCGGGGTACGCCATCGATCCGCTCGATAGCAGTTGCTGCGGAATGGCCGGCTCCTTCGGCTACGAGGCCGAACACTACTCGATGAGTCGGGCGATCGGTTCGCAGCTATTCGATCAGATCGACGACAGTGACGGCGACGGCGTCGTCGCTCCCGGGGCCTCCTGTCGAACACAGATCGGCGACGAGTACGACGAGAAACCGCCACACCCGATCGCGAAACTCGAGGCGTCGCTCGCGTAGACGACCCTACACTTTGTACTTGTTCAGTTCGATGACGTTGGCGGTTCGACAAAGCTGGTCGACGAAGTCGTTTTCCTCCCAGTCGTCGTCGATCCGGGCCGTCGGCGCCGAGATGCTGATCGCGCCGATAACCTCGGACTCGAACCGGATCGGGGCAGCGATACAGCGCAGCCCCTCGAGCCGTTCCTCGTCGTCGACAGCGAACCCGCGCTCCCGGGTACGTTCGAGTTCTTCGTCGAGTTCGTCACGGGACGTGATCGTCTTCGGCGTTACGGGCGGCAGGCCGTGGCGGTCGACGATTTCGTCGACGCGCTCCTCGGGGAGATGCGAGAGGATCGCCTTGCCGAACGCCGAGCTGTGCATGGGGTGGCGACAGCCGACATATGTGTCGAGATCGACGGCCCGCTCGCCCTTCGACCGACAGAGATAGACTCCTTCCCCGTTCTCTTCCACGACGAAATGAACCAGTTCGCCGGACTCCTCGGCCAGAGCCTCGACCTGCGGTTCGGCGACCTTGTAGACGTCCATCTCACTGCGGAGCTGACCGCCGATATCAAGAAAGCGCAGACTCAGCTCGTAGGTGTTCCCGTTTTTGACGACGAACCCGTGTTCCTCGAGCGTGCTGAGATGGTTGTGGATCGCGCTTTTACCCATGCTTAGCTCGTCGGCCAGCGTCGTGATTCGCGCACCCCCACGGCGGTTTAGCTCCTCGATGAGCATCAGCGACTTTTCGGTCGTCCGGACGGGGTGTTTGGCTCGGTTTTCCATACGCGAAACGAGTATCCCAGTCCAATAAAGGTTGGTCTCTTATAGAGAACGTCGGTTTTCGGTCGTTCGCTGGCCTCCAAGTGTTGTTCTCGTTATCGGTCGATTACCAGTAGTGTCTTACACGTATCGAAGAGAGGCTCTCCCGGGTAGTGTGGCGGATCTGACGGGCTATCAGGAACTGGCTGATCAGGGAGGACGGATCGGACTAAAAATTCCGAGATAGAGAACAGTTGGTCGCCGTCCGGTACCGAACCGGGCTCGACGAGCGACCGTGCGCCGTCCCTGCGCCCGCAGCCGCGCTATCCGGGCACGGAAGCGGGCGCGACCGACGTTCCGAGGCGGCGGTGTGAGGCGTGTACCACCACTGGCCATCGACGGCAACCGAGTCGGGCGCACTCACCGTCGCGCGCCCGACTCGAGAGCCGAAGAGCGCACCGGACGTTCGGCTTGGTTCGAGGCGACGATGCGAGTATCGCGAGATCGGCGAGAGACGGCGGCCGACGGATACGGTTGTCGAAAGAAACTCACAGTCGGGTCGACGACGCGAATCTCGAAGCGACGAGTGGCGACGCGGACGGATCGGCGTCCCGAACCCCGGCACAACGCAGACGTCACAGGAGCGCCGGGAACAGGTTACGGCGAACCGTAGTACGGCGGAACGACGCCCGGCAAAAGAATCGATGCGGCAGGGAAGCGATCAGCCGACGACCATCGCGCGCTCGACGAGGTCCTCGCCGTAAAGCTCCTCGAGGTCCTCGTGCTGGTCCGGACGGTTCTCGTAGACGTCCTGGAACAGCGTGATCGGCGTCTGGGCCGCCTGGTAGGTCGCCTCGTCCCACATGCGGTCGTTGCTGATTTCGACCTCGACACCGTCGATGACCAGCGTGCCCGACCGTTCCATCGCGATGGCGCCCTTGCCGGCCTCCTTGGCCGCCTCGAACTCCTCCATCGAATCGACGATATCGTCCAGGCTCGGGATGTAGGAGGTCATATCGAGCAGCTCCTGGGAGAGCTCCTCGCCGTCGAGCTCGAGTTCGTCACCGCCGACGCGGAGCGTGTACTGGTCCTCACCCGTCTCCTCGAGCTCGACCTCGTCGCCGCTGTAGACGTGGCGACCGTCCTCCTCGTCGAGTTCGATCGTGCGGTCGTTGACCTCGAGCTGCCAGCTGCCGTTCTTCGGCGGCAGCGGCGACTTGTTGGCCTCGACGACCTGGCCGGGGGTGAGCGACCAGATTCCGAGCATCCCCTTCGACTGGTTGTCTGTCATACGCTCGTGGTAGCCCTCGACGTCGCGGATGTCGTCGTAGGGACCGTCGACCGCGATCAGGCCAGCCGCGCTCGCGCCGCGGGAGGTGTTGTGTCGCAGCTCCGGCCACGGCGGGAGTTCGCCGGTCGGCGTGATCGCACGCATGTCCTTGGTGTAGTCGACCTCGCCGTCGACCAGCATGAACAGGCGCTCGAGGTTGTTCGACGGCTTGCCCATCTCCTCGCGGAGGTCGCCCATCGCCAGCTCGGCCTCGCCGCTCTCGACGATGACCGACATTGCCAGGCTCCCTTCCTCGAGGTCGTACTCGTTTTCGACGATCGTGAGGAACTCGTCGGCCTTCTTCCAGTCGTCGATATCGCCGACTTCCGGGATCACGAAGCCGTCGAGGTGGTCAATGGCGCCGTTTTCGGGGTCGGCGAGCTCAAGGATCTGCTGGAATCCCTGGTATCGGGTGGTCGGGCTCTCGCGGTGCCAGACGACGCGCGGGTGGATCTCGCCGGGGAAGTCGGCCCCGTGCTCCGAGATCACGTCGATCATGTTCTCGACACCCTCGTCGCGCATCGAGGGCGCCGTCGCGTCCTCGTTGTCCGGAACCCAGACGTCCGGGGCTTCCATACCACTGAGCTGGGCGGCGCTCTGTAGCATCTTGGCGGAGTCGTCCTCTCCTTCCACAGCAGTCGGAGTAGTAAAGAACGTCCGAACGAACTCTCGATCGTGCAGACGGTCGGTATGCGTGCTCATGAGTCCACCTGGATCTATTGCGTTCTAATATTAAAATGATGTGGAAACGTCCCCGTCACCGTCCGGGAGCACGAAGACACCAGGCCGATAGGAGACAGATTTCAGTCGTTCTCTTATAGAAAACGATCGTACCAGCGGGTCGACGAACGACGCGGTGAACACGGAGTTTCGAGGGAGTAGATGGCGACGAACGTCGGGGTTCCGGACACTAACAGTACGTTGACCGTCACCGACCGCCGTTTACGTGTTCTGAGATAGGAAACAGTATCGATGTCTATGGACTCTTTTCTCGGAACAGTACCAATTTATTTACAACTGTATTTTTGTAATACCTCCCGGTTCACTTCCATGAATAGCGCTAGTTCTGAGATAGAGAACGAGCGGAATCAGCAGCTTGCGGGTCCGGAAGCCAAGAACTACTCCTCCAGAGTGCGCAAATCGAAGGACGGCTCCTCAGTCGAGCGACTCGACGAGTTCGACCTTTCGACCGTCGGGGTCGTAGACGAACGCCGTCCGGGCGCCGGCCTCGGGCTGATCTCCCGGCTCCTTCTCGACGCCATAGTGATCGATCTCCTCGAAGGTCGCGTCGACGTCGTCGACGCCGATCGCGAGGTGATCCCACGAAGTTCCGTCCTCGAAGTTCTCCTCGCCGTCGGTGTCCGACAGCTGCAGTTCGATCCCGTTCTCGTCGGCGATGTACCGGTTGTGGGTCTCGCCGTCCGGCGTCTCGAACTCCCAGCTCTCCTCGAAGCCGAACTGTTCGTAGAACTCGATGGTCTCGTCTGCGTCGGCAACGTTGATATTGATATGGATGAGCTCCATACCGTGTTCCCAGTCAACCACCGTAATGAAACTACCGCTCCCTGCTCTATCCAGCTGGCGGCTCATCAGTTGGGAACGTGATTCTCGACCACGTACGGAACGTATACGACATCTCGGAACCGGCCCCGACCGACTGACGGGAGACGCAACACGTTACCGAGACGTAGCGGGTGACAGACGCCGAAGGGAGAACGAGAATCGTTGACTCTTTCCGAGTCTTTTTGACGGTCGGGCGGTATCACTTCTCATGGTCTACGAGATAGCGAGTATTCCGGGCGACGGTATCGGTCCGGAGGTCGTCGACGCGGCTCGACCCGTGTTCGAGGACGTCGCGGAGCGACACGGGTTCGAACTTTCTTTCACGCGGTACGACTGGGGCACCGAGCGCCACCTCGAAGAGGGTGCCATGATGCCCGAGAACGGGCTCAAGGAACTCGAGGGGTACGACGCGATCCTGCTGGGGGCGGTCGGTCACCCCGACGTTCCGGATCACGTCACGCTAAACAACCTCCTGCTCCCGATCCGGAAAGGGTTCGATCAGTCGATCTGCAAGCGTCCGGCGATCCTCTTTGACGGCGTCGAGAGCCCGCTCGAGGGGTACGACGGCGGCGACATCGACTTCGTCGTCTACCGGGAGAACACGGAGGGCGAGTACGCCGACATGGGCGGTCAAGAACACCCCGGCCACGACCACGAGGTTGCGGTCCAGAGCGCGGTCTTTACGCGCACCGGGACCGAGCGGATCGTCCGCGCCGCGTTCGACGCGGCGACCGAGCGCGAGGGCCACCTGACGAGCATCACGAAGTCCAACGCCCAGGCACACAGCATGGTGTTCTGGGATCAGATCGTCGAGGAGGTCAGCGAGGAGTACCCCGACGTAACCGTCGAGCGGCTGCTGGTCGACGCGGCGAGCATGGACTTCATTCGCCGTCCCGAGGAGTTCGACGTCGTCGTCGCGTCGAACCTCTTCGGCGACATTCTGACCGATATCGGCGCGATCATCACGGGCAGCATGGGGCTGGCGCCCTCGGCCAACATCGACCCGACCCGGACGTACCCCTCGATGTTCGAGCCCGTTCACGGCAGTGCTCCCGACATCGTCGGCGACGGGGTCGCGAACCCGCTCGCGACGGTCTTCTCCGGCTCGATGATGGTCGCTCACCTCGGCGAGAGCGAGGCCGGTGAGGCGCTGTGGAACGCCGCCACCGACCAGCTCGCGGACTCCGAGGCGCCGCGGACGCCCGATCTGGGCGGTTCGAGCGGCACCGAGGACGTCGTCGAGGATCTGCGGAGCCGTCTCTAGCCGGACGGTTCGGAATCGGCGAGGCCGCGAAAACTGTCTGTTGTCGGCGCTACTCGTTGAGCCAGAGGTCCAGTCCGGTCGTCTCGTCGAAGTTCCGGACGAGCGGCTCCTCGAACGCCCGGAGGTGGACCTCGCCGGCGAAGACGGTCCCGCCCTCGAGGTGGCCCGCGAGGGTCTCGCCGTCCCGTCGGGAGAGGACGGCGTGGGTGTGAGCGAACACGTCGCCGTCGAGTTTCGCTACGTTCCCGACGCAGGCGGCGACCTCGAGCGGTTCGTCGAAGGTGACCGACTGGTATTCCTGGTCGTCCTGGTCGTAGAACCAGATCTCGGCGTCCTGTACCGCGCCCATCGCGTTGAACCAGCCGGCTTCGATCCCTTCCTCCCGAGCGAGGCTCTCGATTTCGTCGCGCCAGTCCTGTCCGGTGTCGAGTCGTGCGAGGAACTCCCGCGTCGGCTCCACTTCCTGGTACTCCATACCGCAACACGCGCAACGTTCCTCAAAAAAGATTGCGGTGGCGGCGACGCGGTCGGCGGGCCGCGACAGCTGTATTCACTCTCGGCGACGGCTGAATAATACGTAAGATTCACTTTCGCTCCACGGGAGGAGTAGCGTATGACCGAGCGCCACGAGCTCGAGCAGCTGTACGTCCACGAGTCGGTCGAAAACGTGATTCCACCGGAGGCGTTCGTCGAGGCGTTCGACGACCTCCCGATTCCGGCCGAACTGGTCGGCGACGGCCGCGAGTACGGTCCGACAAACGCGGTAGCGACCTACGTCCCACAGCCGGAGTATCTGGACGCGGGCTGGGTCCACTGCATTCGCGCCGGCTACGACGAGTTCGACACCGACGAGTACGAACGGGAGGGGGTCCCGCTCACGAACAGTTCGGGGATCCACGGCTCGACCGTCAGCGAGGTCGCGCTCAACTGCATGCTCTCGCTGGCGCGGCTGGGCCATCGCTACCGCGACCACCAGAACGAACGCGAGTGGTGGGAGCCGCCGTACGAACGACCGTTCACCCTCGAGAACGAGCAGGTCTGTGTCGTCGGACTCGGAACGATCGGCGAGGCGACCGCGGCCCGCTGTGACGCGCTCGGTATGGAGGTCGTCGGCGTGCGGCGGTCGGACGAGCCGGTGCCCGGCGTCTCGGAGATCTTCGACCCTGATCGGCTCCACGAGGCGATCGAGGACGCCAGGTTCGTCGTCCTCACCGTTCCGCACACGCCGGCTACCGACGACATGCTGAGCGACGCCGAGTTCGAGGCGATGCGCGAGGACGCCTACGTGATCAACGTCGCTCGCGGACCCGTCGTCGACGAGGACGCGCTCGTCGAGGCCCTCGAAGCCGACGAGATCGCCGGCGCCGGACTAGACGTCTTCGAGACCGAACCGCTCCCCAAGGAGTCGCCGCTGTGGGGGTTCGACGACGTGATCGTCTTTCCGCACAAGGGGTCGGCGACCAACCGGTACCACCTCGACATCGCGGAGCTCGTCGCGGAGAACGTCGAGCGCTACCAGTCGGGCGAGGCGCTGAAAAACCGCGTCGCCTGAGACGGCGGCGAGAACGACCTCAGTTCTCCGTTCGCTGCGCGTCGACGACGGCGACCGCCGCGAGGTTGACGATATCTTTGACCTCGTCGCCCCGCTGGAGGACGTGGACGGGTTTGTCCATCCCCGCGAGCATTGGCCCGGTCGCGTCGGCGCCGCCGAGTCGCTGGAGGAGCTTGTAGCCGATGTTGCCCGACTCGAGGTTCGGGAAGACCAGGACGTTCGCGGGCTCCTCGAGCTCCGAGAACTCGTAGGTGTCGTTCAGGATCTCCTCGACGACGGCGGTGTCGGCCTGCATCTCGCCGTCGACGGGAAAGTCAACGTTCGGGTCGGACTGCAGCCGTCGGGCGGCCTCGCGGGAGGGGCGGGTGCGCTCGTTGTCGACGCTGCCGAAGTTCGAATACGACAGCATCGCCGCGCGGGGCTCGACGTCGAACCGACGGGCGACGTCGGCTGTGTGCCGGGTCACCTCCTCGAGGACGTCCGCGCCGGGAGCCTGGTTGACCGTCGCGTCGGCGATGAAGATCACGCGGTTCTTGAACGCGAGCATGTAGACGCCTGCGGCGTAGTCGGCGTCCTCGCCGGTTCCGATCACCTCGAGGGGCGGACGCAGCGCCGAGGGGTAGTGGTGGGTCAGCCCCGTCAGCATGGCGTCGGCGTCGCCGACGTCGACCATCACGCTGCCGAGGTAGTTCGGATCGCTCCGGACGAGATCGTCGGCCTCGCTGCGGGTCATCCCCTTTCGCTGGCGCTGTTCGTAGAGGTGGTCGGCGTAGTTCTCGTAGTCACCGACGGTGGGGTCGACGATCTCGGGGTCGAACTCGAGGCCGAGCCGGGAGATCGTCGTCCCGATCTCGTCGCGGCCGCCGAGCAACACCGGCGAGGCGATCCCCTCGTCCTGGATCTGGTAGGCTGCCCGGATCATCTTCTCGTCTTCCCCCTCCGAGAGGACGACACGCTTGGGGTCGCTCTTGGCCTTGTTCAGCACGACCCGCATCATCTCGCGGGACTTGCCCAGCCGGGCCTCGAGCCGTTCGCGGTAGGAGTCGGGATCGACCTCGGCGCGGGCTGCTCCCGACTCCATCGCGGCTTTTGCGACTGCAGGGGCGATCTCGAACAGCACCCGCGGGTCGATCGGCTTCGGGAGAATGTACTCGGGACCGAACCGCAGCGGCTGATCGCCGTAGGCCTTGATGACGGCGTCGGGAACGTCCTGCTTGGCCAGGTCGGCAAGCGCCTCGGCGCAGGCGACTTTCATCGCCTCGTTGATCTCGGTGGCCCGGACGTCCAGCGCCCCGCGGAAGATGAAGGGGAAGCCAAGCACGTTGTTGACCTGGTTGGGGTAATCCGACCGACCGGTCGCCATAATGACGGTGTCGTCGCGGGCGGCCTTGGCCTCCTCGTAGCCGATCTCGGGATCGGGGTTGGCCATCGCGAAGATGATCGGATCCTCGGCCATGGATCGCACCATCTCCTGGGAGACGATGCCGGCCGCGGAGAGCCCGACCAGTACGTCGGCCCCTTCCATCGCGTCAGCGAGCCCGCCCTCGGGCAGGTCACGGGCGAACTCCCGCTTGTACTCGTTGACGTCGCCGTCCTCGGCGCGGCGTTCGGTGATAATCCCCGAGGAGTCACACATCGTGATCTTCTCGGGATCGACGCCCAGCGAGACGTAAAAGCGCGCCGTCGCGATCGCGCTCGCGCCCGCCCCCGAGAAGACGACCTCGAGGTCCTCGAGGTGTTTGCCGACGAGCTCAGCGGCGTTGAGGAGGCCGGCTCCGGAGATGATCGCGGTGCCGTGCTGGTCGTCGTGGAAGACCGGGACGTCCATCCGCTCGCGGAGCCGTTCCTCGATCTCGAAGCAGTCCGGCGCCGCGATATCCTCCAGGTTGATCCCGCCGAAGGTCGGCTCCATCGCCGCGGTCGCCTCGACGATCGCGTCCGGATCGTCGAGGTCGAACTCGACGTCGAAGACGTCGATATCGGCGAACCGTTTGAACAGGACGCCCTTCCCCTCCATCACCGGTTTCGACGCCTGGGCGCCGATGTCACCCAACCCCAGTACGGCCGATCCGTTCGAGACGACGCCGACGAGATTCCCCTTCGCCGTGTACCGGTAGGCGTCGTCGGGTCGATCGTCGATGGCTCGACAGGGGCCCGCGACGCCCGGCGAGTACGCGAGCGAGAGATCCCGCTGCGTGCTCGTCGATTTCGTCGTCGCGATCTCGATCTTGCCCGGTGGCTCCTCCTCGTGGTAGTCGAGTGATTCGTCCTCGAGGGACATATGCTACTATGTACCGTATACCACGATAAAGGTGTTTCCACGATAAACGATGATGAACAAGTCGATCGACGATCCCGGGTCTCCGCAAAGGGGTTCGACGCCCGATCGGCCCTCACGGTCGATCGGCGCAAAAACCTACATATGGGACTTGGGCTAGTACTCCGTATGGTCACGATCGAGAACCGCGACGCGCTCGAGCGAACGGACGCTCACGCGGTCGCGCTGGACTGTATCGCCGCCGGAATCGACGCCGCCCACCCCGAACGCGTCGTCGCGGAGTCGCTTTCGACCCACGAGGACGTCCTCACCGTCGCGGGCGCCGAGGACGACGCCACCGAGTACGAGCTCGATCGGTACGAGGACGTCTACGTCGTTGGTGGGGGCAACGCCGCGGGCCACCTCGCGCTGGCGATCGAGGAGCAGCTCGGCGATCGGCTGACCGGGGGCGTCGTCGTCACCGACGACCCCGCGGGCACGTCGGTCGTCGAGGAACGGCGGGGCGATCACCCGATTCCCAGCGAGGACGGCGTCGCGGGCGCCCGGCGCGTCCTCGAGGTCGCCGACCGGGCAGGCGAGGACGACCTCGTGGTCGCCTGTCTCACCGGGGGCGGGAGTGCCCTGCTGCCGGCGCCGTCGGAGCCGATCACGCTGGCGGACCTGCAGTCGGTCACCGAGTCGCTGCTGGAGTGTGGCGCGTCGATCGACGAGATCAACGCCGTCCGCAAACACTGCTCGTCGATCAAGGGCGGCCAGCTCGCCCGGCAGGCGGCGCCGGCGACAGTCGCAACGCTCGTCATCAGCGACGTCGTCGGCGACCGGCTCGACGTGATCGCGAGCGGGCCAACCGCGCCCGACCCCACCACGTACGCGGACGCCCTCGAGGTCCTCGAGCGCTACGAGCTCTCGGTACCCGAGACGGTCTCGGCGTACCTGGCGGCCGGCGACCGGGGCGAGCACCCCGAGACCGTCGCCCCCGACGACCCCCTGCTGGAGTCCGTCCGCGCGCACGTCCTCGGGAGCGGACGGACCGCGCTCGAGGCGGCCCGCGAGGTCGCGACCGACAACGGCTACGAGCCGCTCGTGTTGTCCTCGCGGGTCCGTGGGGAGGCACGCGAGTCGGCGATCACCCACGCCGCGATCGCCGAGGAGTGTGCCGAGACGGGCGATCCGATCACCCCGCCCGCGGTGGTGCTGTCGGGCGGGGAGACGACGGTAACTCTCGCCGAGGACCACGGCAGCGGCGGCCCGAACCAGGAGTTCGTCCTGAGTGGTGCCGTCGAACTCGAGAGCGACGCAGTGGTCGTCGCGAGCGTCGACACCGATGGCATCGACGGCGCGACCGACGCCGCCGGCGCGATCGCGACCGCGGCCGACGTCTCTCGGACGGAGGGACGGCGCGCGCTCGCGACAAACGACGCCCTGCCGATCCTCGAGTCGACCGACGCGATCGTTCGAACCGGGCCGACGGGGACGAACGTCAACGACCTCCGCGTCCTCGTCGTTGCCGAAGACTGAAACGAGACGGCGTCGGTCAGACACTCGCGATCCGGCCGAGTCGGGAGGGCGTGTCGGGCGGTGGGCCAGCCGAGAGCGGACGTCCATGTTCGGTCGGCCGGCAATACCTGCCGAATGCTGTCGCTCAGGGCGGTTCGTTTCGGAAACGTGTGGGACGACGAGGCACAGGATTTATCATAATCGATCCCCCAGAGTCGACTGATGGCTGTTGAAAAGCCACACGGTGGCTTCGCTAACTACGAGGAGTTTCGTGACGGACTCGATCACGAGTACGACGACGTCGAGGAGTACGTCGATCTCGCTGCGGATCTGCGATCGGTCGTCTCGGGCGAGGTGCGCTTCGACGAGTACGCACAGGTCCTGTACGCGACCGACGGCAGTATCTACAAGGCCAAACCGGCCGGCGTCGTGTTGCCCCGTAACGCCGACGACGTGCAAAACGCCGTGCGCGTCGCCGCCGAACACGACGTGCCGATTATGGCCCGCGGCGCCGGCTCGTCGCTGGGCGGGCAGGCTGTCGGCCCCGGCTGTGTCGTGCTCGATATGACGACCTACATGGACGACATCCTGGAAATCGACCCCGATCGTCAGCGAGCGCGGGTCCAGCCCGGCGTCGTCCAGGACCACTTCGACGAGGCGGCCCGGGAGTACGGACTCAAGTTCGCGCCCGACCCCGCCTCGTCGAACCGTGCGACGATCGGCGGCGGTATCGGGAACAACTCGACGGGCGCCCACTCGGTCCGCTACGGGATCTCCGACGCCTACACCGAGGAGCTAGACGTCGTGCTCGCGGACGGCTCGCTGATCCACACTCGCGAGGTCGTCCTCGACTCCCCCGAGTGGGAGGAGATCGTCTCGAAGACCGACCGGGAGGCCGAGATCTACGAGACCGTGCGCGCGATCGTCGAGGAAAACGCCGAGGAGATCGAAGAGCGCTACCCCGACCTCAAGCGCAACGTCTCGGGGTACAACCTCAACAAGGTCGTCTACGAGAACGAGGACGGCGAGGACGTCATCAACCTCTCGAAGCTGTTCGTCGGCGCCGAGTCGACGCTGGGCGTGATCGTCGAGGCCGAGATCAGCCTCGTCACCCTCCCCGAGGAGACCGCGCTCGTCCTCTACTGTTTCGACGACCTCATCGAGACCCTCGAAGCCGTCCCCGAGGCCCTGGAGTTCGATCCCAGCGCCGTCGAGCTGATGGACAGCGAGGTGTTCCGGCTCGCTCGCGAATCCGAGCAGTTCGCCCAGTACGAGGAGCCGATCCCCGACGGCACCGAGGCGACGCTGATGCTCGAGTACGACTCGGAGCTCCACGACGACTTCGAGGAGGCTATCGGCCGGACCAACGAGCACTTCGTCGAGAACGGCGACGCCTTCGACGCCCTGGAAGCCTACACCGAGGAGGATCAGGCCGACCTCTGGAAGCTCCGGAAGGCCGCGATCCCGCTGCTGATGAGCCTCGAAGGCGACCCGAAGCCGTATCCGTTCATCGAGGACGCGACGGTCCCCCCCGAGGAGCTCGCCGAGTACGTCGAGAAGTTCATGGACGTCCTCGAGGACCACGACACCTCCGCCGCCTACTTCGCCCACGCGGGCAGCGGAACCCTCCACATCCGGCCGATCCTCAACCTGAAAGACGACTCGGGGATCCAGACGATGCAGTCGATCACCGACGCGGTCACCGACCTCGTCCTCGAACACGAGGGGTCGTTCTCCGGGGAACACGGCGACGGGCTCGCCCGCACCGCCTTCAACCCGAAGATGTACGGGGAGGATCTCTGGCAGGCGTTCAAGGACGTCAAGTCCGTGTTCGACCCCGATTGGCGGATGAACCCCGGGAAGGTCGTCTACACCGACGAGGAGCCGACGGACATGCGCGAGAACCTCCGGTATGGGCACGCCTACGCCTCGATCGAGCCCCAGACGAAACTCGACTTCTCCGAGGAGGGTGGCTTCTCCCACCTCGTGGAGCTATGTAACGGCTGTGGGACCTGTCGCCAGACCGACGACGTGATGTGTCCGACCTACCGCGGGATGAAAGACGAGATCGCGACGACCCGCGGCCGGGCGAACATGCTCCGGTCGGCGATCTCGGGCGATCTCCCCGAGGAGGAGATGTACTCCGAACGGTTCCAGAAGGAGGTGCTCGATCTCTGCGTCGGCTGCAAGGGCTGCAAGAGCGACTGTCCGACCGGGGTCGACCTGGCGAAGCTCAAGGCCGAGACGAAACACCAGTACCACGAACGGGAGGGCATCGGCCTGCGCTCGCGGCTGTTCGGCAACATCGACACCCTCTCGAAGGTCGGAAGCACGCTCGCGCCCCTCTCGAATCTGGGCCCGAAGCTTCCCGGAAGCCGACGCGTGATGGAGAAGATCGCGGGCATCGCTGCCGACCGGGAGCTTCCCAGCTTCCAGCAGGAGTCCTTCCAGGAGTGGTTCGCGAAGCGCGGCCCACGGGTCGATCCCGACGCGGCCGACCGGAAGGTCGTCCTGTTCCCCGACACGTACACCAACTACAGCTACTCCCGTCCCGGAAAGGCCGCCGTTCGCGTCCTCGAGTCCGCGGGCGTCCACGTCACCGTCCCCGAGGATGTCGGGCCGAGCGGTCGCGCGGCCTTCTCGGTCGGAATGCTCGACGACGCCGAGGAGCGGGCCGTGGCCAACATCGAACGGTTCGCGGAGTACGTCGACCAGGGGTACGAGATCGTCTCGCTCGAGCCCTCGGACGCAGTGATGTTCCAGGACGAGTATCTCGACCTGGCGCCCTCCGCGACCGCCGAGAAGGTCGCCGGCCACTCCTACGGGATCAGCGAGTACATGGACGTCTACCGGCTCGTCGAGGACCTCCCGCTCGGGGAAACCGACGAGACGCTTGCATACCACGGCCACTGCCACCAGAAGGCGACCGGCAAGGACCACCACGCCGTCGGCGTCCTCCGGCGTGCAGGGTACGCCGTCGATCCGCTCGACACCACCTGCTGTGGGATGGCTGGCTCCTTCGGCTACGAGGCCGAACACTACGATCTCTCGAAGTCGATCGGCGAACGCCTCTTCGAGAAGATCGACGAGAGCGAGGGGAGCCCGGTCGCACCCGGGGCCTCCTGTCGGAGCCAGATCGGTGACCGCGACGAACCGACCGAGAAACCACCCCATCCGATCGAGAAGGTGAACGACCTTCTCCCCGCACAGTAACGTCAGATCGGTTTTACGTTTCTAGACTATTCAGGAACGAAGGGTTCCGAATCCGGTTACGAGGACGTCCTCGTTCTGTGCGTATCCTTCTGCTGACATACAATGGTCAGATTATAAATAGAACCATTTATTATACCTTATGATATACGTGATCATGGGACGTTCATAATGAGAAAGGACGGCGCGAGGCGATACGGAACCGCACAGGGGAACGGAAGAACGGCAATCGAACGACGGACCAATCGGGGTGAGCGACACGGATGGTGATGGACATCGTCGTCGCGGCGTTACCGCTCGCGATCGTCGCGGTGTTGCTCATCGGGTTCCTGTGGCCGGCGACGCGGGCGATGCCGATCGCGTGGATCGCCGCGCTCGGCGTCGGCTACGTCTGGTGGAACAACCCGCCGGATTACCTGGCGGGATCGTCGTTCGTCGGGGTGATGACCGCCCTCGAGATCCTGTGGATCGTCTTCGGGGCGCTAGTTCTGCTGTACACGCTGATGCAGGCCGGCGCGTTCGACCGGATCAACAAGGGATTCACCGCCGTCTCCGACGACCGGCGAGTGCAGATCGTGCTGATCGCGTTCTTCCTCGCGACGTTCATCGAAGGCGCCGCAGGGTTCGGGACCCCAGCAGCGGTCGTCGCACCGCTGATGCTGGCGCTCGGCTTCCCGGCGCTGGCGGCCGTCATCGCGGCGCTGATCGGCCACATCATCGCCGTCACCTACGGGGCAGTGGGGACGCCGATCATCGTCGGGATCCAGGACCCGCTGATGATCTACGAGGAGCAGATCGTCAACGACGGGGGGATGAGCGTCGTCGAGTACTCCCACGAGGTCGCGGCCTGGGCGGCGACCTACCACGCGCTGACGGGCTTTCTGATGCCGCTGTTTGCGGTCGGGATGATCGTCTACTTCTTCAGTCCGCCCGGCGAGCGGTCGCTCAAGCCGGCGCTTAGCGTCTGGCCGCTCTGTCTGTTTGCCGGGTTCGCCTTCGCGATTCCCTACTGGGCCGCCGCCTGGTTCCTCACCGCGGAGTTCCCGGCGCTGATCGGGGCGATGGTCGGCGGGGCGATCACCGTCGGACTGCTCCGACGTGGCTACCTCCTGCCGGATGACGAGTGGGACTTCCCGCCGCGCGAGCAGTGGGCCGACCACTGGGTCGGCGCGATCGAACCCGGTGACGACGGCACCGACGAAGCCGTTCCGAACGGTGGCGAGCAGATGTCGCTGCTGAAGGCGTGGTCGCCGTACATCGTGCTCATCGTCCTGCTGGTCGTCACTCGCGTGATCGATCCGATCTCCGAGACGATCACCGATGCGGGTCTCGGAACCGAGTTCGCCGTCGCCGGCGTCGGCGAGTTCACGATCGGCGTGGTGATCCAGTGGTCCGAGATGTTCGGCTACGATCTCTCCGCCGGGATCGAGTGGATAAACGCGCCTGGCTTCTGGCTGTTGCTCAGTGCGATCATCGCGATCGGCATCTTCGGGATGTCGGGCCAGCAGGTGAAAGCTGCCTGGGCCGAAGCGGCCAAGAAGCTGGTCTCGCCGTTTATCGCGCTGATCTTCGTGATCGCGATGGTGCAGGTGATGATCCAGTCCGGCGGCGCACCCGGCGCACCCGAAGCGGGAAGTATGATCGAGATCCTCGCGATCGCAACCGCGGACGCCACCGGGCCGCTGTATCCGGCGCTGGCGGCGCTTATCGGCGCGCTCGCTGCGGCGATGGTCGGCTCGAACACGGTGTCGAACATCACCTTCGGCGGTTTCCAGTTCACGGCCGCACACGAGCTCGACCTGCCCAGCCAGATCGTCGTCGGAACGCAGGCTGTCGGCGGTGCCATCGGTAACCTCGTCGCGATCCACAACATCGTTGCGGCGCTGGCAACCGTGGGTCTCGTCGGCCAGGAGGGTCGAGTCATGCGGCTGAACCTGATCCCCCTGTTCTACTACGCCCTCGTCGTCGGCGTCTGGGCGCTGCTTTTCGTCTACGTCATGCCCGACGTCCTCCCGTCAGTGTTCGACGTCTACTGACGCCGACGGTTCTTTCGGTTCCGTTCTCGATCGGACGATCACGGTTCTGGTAGCCTCGAACCCATCGGTTTCGATGGCCACGACACGCCGAATACGGCGAATAATATCAGAGATAGATTCATATATTTATACTGAGTGTTCTCTGTCAGCGGCACGTCGATGCAGACGTTCTCGTGCTGATCACAATACAAAAGTCACTGAACCGTGGCCGCGATGATCCGACAGTCGTCTCATTACCGTCGAGTCTGATCGTCAAGCGAGGACGCGTTCGAGAGCACGACGGCGAAAGCGACCGGTCGTTCCCGCCGCAGTAACGTGCTCCGATTTTATGATAGTAATGGCGGATATCTCAGTCATGTGTACTAATAAATAGGTCAAACGGGCTGAGACGCTCGCGGGTCGCCACGACGGACCACGCTTCCAGCTGAGGACGGCCCAGGCCACGACTGACAGTCACGGAGTCGGGGCAAAGACGGGTTCGGGAACAGTCGTCGATACTGTTATATCACCGACGCTCGAGGAACGGGTATGGGGTGGCAACACACCACATATTCGTACCCGATCCTGTTCGCGACGGCGGTATCTCTCCTCTTGGGTACGTACACCCTCGCACGTATGCGACGCGACGGTCGATCGCCGACCCTGCTCGCGTTCGCCGCGATGGCCGTCGCGATCGCGATCTGGACCGGGTTTTCGGCGCTCAAGCTCCTCAGCACCGATCCGACGGTGCAGTACCGGAGCTACCTGTTGCTCCACGCCGGCAGCGCCGCCGTCGGCCCGCTTCTCCTGCTGTTCGCGCTCGCCTACACTGACCGGATCCGCTGGCTCACTCCACGGGTCGTCGGCGGCGTGTTCGTCGTTCCGGTCGCGTTTCTCGCGCTCCTGGTGACGAACCCCGCCGACGTGGCGATCATCGACACGCGGGTCGTCGACGCCAACGGGCTCGTCGTCTGGCGGGCGGACCGCGGTCCCGCACACGTCGCGTTGAGTTTCGTCTACGCCGCCCTCATGGCCGTTCTCACGCTCGCCGTCGTCTTCGACGAGTTGCGCCGAACGAACCGAAGCTACTACCCGCAGGCGATCCTGCTGACGATCGCCGTCGTCGCTCCGATCGCCGCGAGTTTCCTCACCGCCGCGGGCGTTCCACCGTTCGGCCGCGAGGACGTCAACCTCGTACCGGCGACGGCAGGACTGTCGGTCGCCGCGCTCGGCGTCGCGACGTTCCGGTACCGGCTGCTGGAGCTGCCCCCGATCGCGTACACGACCGCGATGCGGGACTCGCCCGACGGCGTCCTCGTGGTCGACGCCGACGAACGGGTCGTCCACGCGAACGAGAGCGTTGGTCGGCTGCTAGGGGCGTCCTCGGGGGCCGTCGGCGAGGCGGTCGACACCGTGCTTCCGGAGACGAGCGACGAAACGAACGCCGAACGGACGATCGAGGTCGCGGCGGCCGGGGGCACCCGGGTTCTCGATCTGCGGTCGCAGCCGCTTCGCTGGCAGGACGCGACTGTCGGGCGGGTGATCGTCCTCCGTGACGTCACCGCCCGAAAGCGCTACGAACGCTCCCTCGAGTTGCGAGCCGAACAGGGGGAGCTGCTGAACCGGCTGGTTCGACACGACATCAGAAACGAGATGGGGCTTGTGTTGGGACTCCTGCGTCGAATCGAGCCCGAACTCGAGACGCTCCGCGAGGACGACCCCGAAACGGCGGGTCGGCTTCTGGCCCACACGGACCGGATCAAGGGGAACTGCGAGCACGTCGTCGAGCTCACCGAGACGGTCGGTGAGCTGTTGCGGACGCTCGACCGACGCGAGCGCGAACCGCGGCCGATCGCGCTCGTGCCCGTCCTCGAGAGCGAGGTCGCCGCCGCCGTGGCCGCCTTCGGTCACGCGACCGTCGAGCTCGAGGACGACCTCCCGGACGTGACGGTGCGGGCCGACGGGATGCTCTCGTCGCTGCTCTACAATCTGGTCGCCAACGCCGTTGTCCACAACGACGACCCCCAGCCGACGGTAACGGTTGGAGTCGACGTCTCCGACGAGCGAGTGACCGTCTCGGTCGCCGACGACGGTCCCGGCTTCCCCGACCAGCCGCGGCGGCTGCTGACCGGGCAGACTCCCCTCGCGGAGTACGAGGGCGCGGGGTACGGCCTCTACATCGTTCGGTCGCTGGCCGACGGGTACGGCGCGGAGCTGTCGGTTGCGGAGAACGCGCCGACCGGATCGATCGTCACGGTCGGGCTGGAGCGCGCCGACGCCGCCCGCGAGACGGAGCAGTCAGCCGTGGCTGCGGTCGATCCCGAAGAGTTTCACGGGACGAACACGACCGACCGCGGCTCGAGCGACGGGCGGGTAGAACGGGTGAGTCGATGACCGACCGCACGATCGACGCTCGGGTGGCAGCGACACTCGAGGAGATCGACGTCCTACTCGTCGACGACAACGAGCGGTGGGCGACGTTCATGGCCGAAGAACTAGAGCGACGGGAGCCGTCGCTTCGGGTCGAGTCGGTCTGCAGCGCGAACGAGGCGCTGGCGGTCTTTGCCGAGTCGTCGATCGACTGTCTCGTCGTCGACTACCGGCTGCCCGAGACGAACGGGATCGAACTGGTAGTGCGACTCCGCGACGAACGGCCGCAGCTGCCGATCGTCCTCGTGACCGGCGAGGGCAGCGAGACGGTCGCAACCCGGGCGATCGACGCCGGCGTGACCGACTACCTCCCGAAGGATCCGACGGTCGATCAGGCACCGATCCTGGCCGGCAAGATCCACAACGCCGTCGAGCGCCGCGCGCTCCGGCGGGCGATCGAGGACAGCGAGCAACGGTACCGATCCGTGATCGAACAGAGCCGCGACGCGATCGTCATCGTCCGCGACGGTCGGCTGCTGTTCTGTAACCGACGGTTCGCCGAGTTCGCCGGCTCGACGGCCACGGCGCTCGTCGGCACCGCGTTCGTCGATCGGTTCGTCCACGAGGCCGACCGAAGGCGGTTCCGCGAGATCGATACGGACGTCCTCGCGGACGGCATCCACTACGTTCGACTGGTGACCGACGGCCGGGTGGCTCACTGCGAGTACACGGGTCGAACGATCGCGTACGACGAGGAGCCGGCGACGATGCTGTCGATCAGGGACGTCACCGAGAAACGACTGCGGGAAGTGCGGCACCTGCGGGAACGGAACATCAACCGACGAGTCCAGCGAGCGCTCGTGACCGCGGAGCGTCGAGTGGAACTCGAGCGAGCTGTCGTCGCCGCGCTCGCCCAACAAGAGTACGAGCTCGTCTGGATCGGCGCAGCTGCTGACGGGGAGCTTCGCCCGCAGGCCGTCGCGGGCGATCAGCGCTACGTCGACGCCGTCGACCGCTCGCTCGACGGGACGGAACACGAATGCGAACCGAGCGTCTGGGCGGCACGGACCGGAACGATCCAGGCGATCGCGGATTTCGAGGCGCTGTTCCCGGCCGCGTGGCGGGAGCTGGCGCTCGAGTGTGGGCTCCGAACCGGGATCGCACTCCCGGTCGGGTACGAGGACGTCACCCACGGCGTCCTCGCGGCCTACCGCGGGGAGCCCGAGTCGATCGACAACGCCGAACGTGAACTCCTCGAGGAGCTCGCGGCGACCGTCGGCTACGCGATCACCCATCTGGGCGCCAGGAGGGCGCTCACCGCCGGTCGCGGCGTCGAGGCACGGATCGAACTCCGGGAAGGGACACACTACCTGAGCGAGATCGTCGCGGGCGACGCCGACGACTCGACGCTGGAACCGGTCGTCCGCGGGACCCACGCCGGCGAGGACAACGGGGTCGTCCAGTACGTGACACTGCAGGGCGGAAGCGCCGAGCGGTTCCGCGACGCAGCGAGCGCCCACTCGACGGTCCGCGGCGTCGTTCCGATCGACTCCCACGGGAGTGAGGCGTTTCGACTCACCGTCGACGGACCGACCCCGGAGTCGACCCTCGCACCGTTCAACGCGCTCGTCCGATCAACCAGCATCGCCGCCGATCGATCGGTGATGCGGATCGAACTCCCCTCCAGGGGGAACCTCAGCGCGCTGGTCGATTCGCTCGCGGATCGGTACGGTCGCGTGTCGGTGCTGTCCTGTGTCGAGCGGGAGTGGACGCCCGAGGAGAGCCACTACTCCTTCGACGCGGGCGTGCTGACCGAAAAGCAGGCGATCGCGCTCGAGGCAGCCTATCGTCACGGATACTTCGAACAGCCCCGACGTTCGTCCGCGACCGAAATCGCGACCGCGCTGGGTGTCTCGCACTCGACGTACCTCCAGCACCTCCATGCGGCCCAGCAGAAGGTGTTCACGGCGTTCTACGAGTAGCGGTCGGCATTCGCCCCACCAGTCGGTCGTCGAACCGTCGACCGACGTTCCGAAACGGGACCACTTTAGGCCGAGGGGACGGTAGTGTCCGTATGGTCGTTTGCGAGGCGCTGTGTGTCGGGGATCGTCAGAATCCAGGTACCGATGAGTGAGATCGACAGGCTCACGGCGTTGTTCGTCGAGTCCTCTCGAAATACGGCCCTCTCGTGGCTGCTCCTCGCCGTCCTGGGTGCGAGCTTCGTCGGCGGGATCCTCCTCGGTCGGTACGAATCGGTGTTGTTCAGTGGCGTCGCGATCGCCGTGATCGCGGCTCCGGCGGCCAAGTTCCGCGATCCGACGCTGATGCCGCCGTGGTACTTCGTCGGGCTGATCTGTCTGCCCGTCCTCTGGGAGACGTTCGCACCGAGACCGCTGCTGACGGCCGTCGTCCCGAGTCTCGCACTCGCCACGCTGGGACTGCTGATAGCGGTCGAGCTCCACCGGTTCACGTCGCTTCGCCTCGTTCCGTGGTTCGCTATCACCCTCACCGTGCTCTTTACCCTCGCGATGAGCGGCCTGTTGAACATCGTTCGCTGGTCAGCGGACGTTCTGTTCGGAACGGAGTTCTTGCTCGACGGGCGGGCCCAGGACGCGATCAACGCGGCGGTGATGATCGAGTTCATCTACGCGACTATCGCCGGACTCCTCGCGGGAGCGATCTTCTACTGGTACTTCCGCACCGGAAGCGCGCACGCCTCGCCTCGAATGGCCGCCTCCTCAGCACCCCGAACCGAGGACGAGGACGTCGAGGGCGTCGTACTCAGCAAGCGGTTGGGGATCGCAAAGCGACGACAGCTCCAGCTGGTACGGCTGATGCAGCTCGTTCTCGTTGGCGTCCTCGCCTACGGCGTCTGGACGCTCGAGCTTCCCGTTGCGACCAACGCCGCACTCGCGCTGGTCATCACGTTCATCCCGGTGATACTGGACCGGGACTACCACATCGCGGTCGAGCCCGGACTCGCACTGTGGGTGACAAGCGCCGTCTTTCTTCACGCGCTCGGCACCGCCGGACTGTACGACGCGATCGCCCGCTGGGACAACCTCACGCATACGCTGTCGGCGACGGTCGTCGCGGCTGCGGGCTACGCCACCCTTCGAGCGATCCATCTCCACGGACGGAACATTCACCTTCCGCGGTGGGCGCTGTTTGCGTTTACCGTCGTCTTCGTACTCTCGATGGGCGTCGTCTGGGAGATCCTCGAGTTCTTCGTCGATCAGGGCGCGCTCCGGTTGAACGTCGATCCCGTGCTGGCACAACACGGGATCGACGACACGATCGTCGACATGCTGTTTAACACGCTCGGCGCGATCATCGTTGCGACGTGGGGAACGGTGTACCTCACGGAGATCTCCGAGAGCCTTGCGGAACAGCTCGAGAACCGATTCGACGTCGGCGAATCAGAGCCCTAGAATATCGTACTCCGGGAGAAAGCCAACGGCCTCCAAAAGGCCGTTCGCGACCGCGACGAGAAGTACCATGTAGATCGCGTTCCCGATCGCCGAGAGGAGGACGAATCGGCGCTGCGAGTAACCGCTCAATCCGGCAACGACCGTCATCAGTCCTCGGAGTCCGGGCGTCGCGTTCGAGACACAGATCGCCTTCCCGCCGTACCGGTCGAACTGGCGGTTGATGAACGACATCCGCTTGCGACCGAGACGACGTCTGACGAGGGTCGGGATTCGATCGACGTATGGAACGACGCGAGTGATCCGACTTCCGTCCTCGTGTTCACCTCTGAAGCCCTCGTACAGCACCCACTGTCCCGCCGTCGCAGAACCGACACAGAGGGCAGAAACCACGGTCGTCACCACCAGTCCGGGCTCCGTAACGACGATGTACAGAATCAGGAGGACGGACGGGTGGAGGAGCTTCCCGATCCAGAGCCCCTCGAGGAAGTACAACAGCACGAGCACCGGCGGGCCGATCGTAAGCACCAACTCGACCAACGTCGTATCGAGAGCCATCCCATCCGCTCCCTTCTCACCACCCTTACATAGGAGTTTGGAGGCAGTACTGCACTCCCGTCGAGACGGGTCGAACGGGGTGTCCGATACATTGAAGCCTTTCTGTCCCTTTAGTAGGGACACGATGATGCTTCCGACCCACGCTCTCGGCGGCATGGCACTCGCGTTGCCGTTGGTCGTCGTCGCTCCGGAGTTCGCCCCCCTGGCGCTCGGAGCGGGGCTGGTCGGGGGGATCGTTCCCGACCTCGATATGTATGCCGGGCACCGCAAAACCCTCCACTTCCCGGTGTACTACAGCGTCCTTGCCGTCCTCGTGACGAGTGTCGCGGTACTCGTCCCGACGGGAGCGACCGTCGCCGTGGCAGTCTTCCTGCTTGCAGCCGCCCTCCACTGTGTAACCGACGTCCTCGGAAGCGGGCTCGAGCTTCGGCCCTGGGAAGGAACGTCCGACCGAGCGGTGTACGATCACTACCGTCGGACCTGGATTCCGCCACGCCGCCTGGTTCGATACGACGGCTCGCCGGCGGATCTGGGGCTATCGGTAACGCTCGCGCTCCCCCTTCTGTACACGCTCGAGGGAGTGTTCCAGTGGCTCGTGCTCGGTACCGTCGCCGTCGCGGCAGTTTACACCGCGCTCAGGCGTCGCCTCGCAGCTCTCGCGACCGTCGTCGCCCGTCGAGTACCGACGGCCATCCGGCCGTACGTACCGAAACGCTACCTGGAGGATCTCGACTCCGAAACGAGCACAACGGGAAGCTAGCGGCCCGATACTTTGGTCCCGTCCCGATCACTCGACGAAGTATCAACTGCTAAATAGACCGATTCGGAATGGGGAGGTATGGATCTCCGCGTCGTGTTTATGCTGTTTCTCGTCGCGCTTCTCGGTGGTATCAGCACCCTGCTTTTGCTCCCGCTACTACAGTATATCATCGCCGCCGCGCTGCTTGCGTTCGTCCTGTTTCCGGTTCACGACCGCCTCGCCGCTCGAACGGTCACGATTCGGGGACGGTCGCTCACGATTTCGCCGCGGATATCGGCGGGTCTCGTAACCTTCTTCGGCGTCGTTGCCGCCGTCCTGCCGCTACTCATCGTCTCCATCATCGTTCTTCGGACAGTTCTCTCCTTCCTCGAGGAGGTCGACGACATAGCGATCACCGAAACGATTCAGGAGACAGCCCGCGAGCTGGGGCTCGACGACGCGATCGTCGCCGAAGGAGAGCAGTTCCTGAACACCGAGGTCGAAGGGCTCCTCGAGCGAGGCGCCGAGTTCGTTCTCCAGGAGCTGATCGGACTGATCGATACGAGCTTTCGCGTCGGTCTGGGACTGCTGGTGCTGGTCTTTCTGCTGTACTACTTCCTCATCGACGGCCGGCGGTTAGTCGGCTGGATCGGTACGGTCGCACCGATCGAGGACGAGACACGAACGGAACTGGTCGCCGAGATCGAGGGCGTCACGTGGGCCGTACTGATCAGTCACGTCCTCGTCGCGCTCGCAGAGGGGATACTCGGCGGAATCGGACTCTACCTCGTCGGCGTTTCGAACGTCGCGTTCTGGTCGGTCGTGATGGTCGTCGTCTCCTTCCTGCCCGCGATCGGAATCTGGCTGGTCTGGATGCCGATCGTCGGCTATCTCCTCCTCATCGGCGACCCCGTCGGTGCGCTGCTCCTGTTGGCGTACGGCGTTACCGTTCTCTCGATCGTCGATAACTACCTGCGAGCCTTCCTGGTCGATATCGGGTCCGGCGTGCATCCGGGGACCGTCCTCGTCGGGGTGATCGGCGGGCTCTATCTCTTCGGTTTCCTGGGGTTGATACTCGGTCCGGTCCTCCTCGCGATGCTCAAGGCCGTGCTGGAGGTCTTCAGCGAAACGCACGCTCTCGGTACCGCGCCACCGTGACGGATCCCGGCCGGAGACCGACTCGTCGTTCGAACGGTCGGGTGGAGAGAGCCACCGTCGAACAGCCGTTCTCGGGCACGATTTCCGACCAGTACGGAGGCCCCACGACGACCGATCCGAGGACGTGACGGGGAAGAATTGGATACCTTCATGTGTCGGACGAAAACGGCTCGCGGTCGCTCGCGACGGTATCCGAGACGGAGGTGACACGTCGTATTATGTGATAACGCTTCTCAGTTGGGAAACGCAAGAGAGTAACGCAGCGTGAACGTCTTCCCCACACGCTCGTCGATCAGAGACGGTCCGGGGGAGAGGGAAATGAAATGTCAACTGACAACACAGACATCGACGGGGAGCTGGGAACCGATCACTCGAACACGACCGCAACGGAGACCGATCCCTCCGGAGCGGAATCAGCCGTCGCCGATCCGGAACGGACGGCACACGCCGGCGAGGACGCCGTCGTCGGCGGGCTCAGCGAGAACACCGCGGGCGCGCTCACATACCTCTTCGCGCCGTTTCTCGCACTGCTGTTCTACCTCATCGAGGAGCGAAACGAGTTCGTGCGGTTCCACGCGGCCCAGAGCCTCGTCGTCTTCGGCGGATTTTTCGCCGTCGCGATCGGCGTGTTCATGCTGGGATTCGTCCTGGAGTTCCTGCCGTTTGTCGGCTGGATGCTCTCGGTGGCGATCTCGATGCTGACGTTCCTGTTGCTCGTCCCGCTGGGGTTCGTCCTCTGGGCGCTTCTCACGTACAAGGCCCTTACCGGACAGCGATACACGCTCCCCGTGGCAGGAGAGATCGCGGAGCGGTACGTCTGATGGGGGGTATGCCGGCGCTCGTTCGTAGCGGCCGCTGGACTCACCCTACTGAGCGGCTGCCTCGGCACCGAGGACGTTACGAACAGGGCGAGAAATGAAGCCAGCGACCGGGTAGGCGACGAGTTCCGAGATCGAACGGGGATCGACGTCGAGAGACCCGTCCGGTGTTCGTCGCGGACTACGGCGAGAGTGGCGAGCAACTTCTCGAGAGAGAACTGCTCAAGTACGACGCACCGATGATAACGAACCGAATCGAGAAGACGATAACGACAACAAGACAGAAAGGAGGGCAGTTCAATCGACGGACACGTGAGGGACGGAGAGGTTTCCCGCCGGAGAACGAACTGATCGGCGAGGTGGAGGCGTCCGTCGGGCACACGACGATCGACGAGATCGAGTCCGAACTCGGGCAAGGAACGTTCGGGTCGCTTCAGCTCGATCCCTCGTCCCTCATGAACGACGCCGTGGCCCACGACTCCGACGGCGAGGTGATAGTATGTTGAAACGCGACGCGTCGGCGCCACGGGACCAAACGAGGGGGTTGCCGGAGCCGTTGCCACCGGTCCGGTGGGGTGCGTAGCGATGGTCCTGTACTTTCTGAAGGCGACGGGCGTCTTCCTCAGAACGCTCCCGTTCGTCGCGTTGCGGGTCGTCGTCGGCCTGCTGTTCGGGCTCGCGACCGTCGTCTACTTCGGGATCGTCGGCTGGCTGGTGCTGACGCTCCTCGACGCCGGAACCGTCTCCGGACCGATCGGAGCGATCGGTCTGCTCGTCGCGACCCTGCTCTTTCTCGTCGCGATGCGATTCGCCCGTCGGTACGTCCTCTACATAGTCGCAGCCGGCCACATCGCCGTCATCGCCCACATCGTCGACACTGGCGAGACGCCGTCGAACCAGCTCGCCTTCGGCACCGGACAGGTCCGCTCCCACTTCGCGGAAGCCAACGCCCTGTTCGTCGTCGATCAGCTGGTGACGGCGGCGATCCGGCAGTTCAACAACAGGGCCGTCTCGCTGTCGAACCTCGCGAGCTTCGTCCCGACGCTGAAGAACATCCTCACCGTCCTCCGGAAGACGATCGGGCTCGCGGCGTCGTACATCGACGAGGCGATCATCGCCTACGTCTTCATCGCCGAGGAGGAAGACAACTGGCGAGCGGCCCGGGACGGCGTCGTCCTCGACGCGAAGTGCTGGAGATCCGTCCTTGGATCGACGCTACTGATCGTCCTCGGAATGTACGCGGTTGCGTTCGTCCTGCTGCTCGCACTGGCGCCGCTGGCGGCCGTCTTCGGCAATCTCTCGCCGACGTTCGAACTCCTCGGCTGGGTCGGCGTCGCCGCGATCGGACTGACCGTCTACCTCGGCGTGCTCAAGCCCTGGGTCAAGACCGTCGTGATCACGACGTTCCTGATCGAGTCTCGCGAGCTGACGCCCGACAGCCGAACTGCAGAACTCATCGAACGACGCTCGAAAAAGTTCCGGGAACTGACGGCAAAAGCGGACGCCGCAGCAACCGACGAGTATCCGACCGAGGAGCCGTCCGACGGCGAGCTCCCTGCCGAGGAGCCGACGTAACGGCGCGCGTCGAACGTGTGCAGAATCGACGACCGAGGCCGAAAGCGACACCGCGTTTCCGATGAACATCTCGCCGCCAATCGCGGATGGTCGGTACGATCGTCGTCGGCTCCGACAAGAAAACGGCCGGTTCGTACCGGGAAACCGACAGAAAGCATATGAACTAGTGCTGTCGTTCCTACTACATGGCTCGCTACGCCGACGACCGATGTCCCGACTGCGGCGGACGGAAGATCGCTCGCGCGGATAACTCCGTCTGGTGTCCGAACTGCGCGCTCTTTCGGCCCGACCGATAGTCCGTCAGTTCAGGACCATCCACGACCCACCGACCGACCGTCTCAGACGCCACCGCTCGACTGTGGCGTGCGGTTCTCGCTCAGCAGTTGCGTGAGCGTCCGTTTGACCTCCTCCGGATTCGGAACGCTGCTGAAGGTGACGTCCTCGGTCGAGGTGCCAGCAGTGTAGACTCTCACGTCGCCGAAGGAGAACAGCCGCTCGATCGCGGACTGTTTGTACGCGGTGTTCTGGACCCTGTCGAGACGGATCTGCGTAACGTCCCGCGAGATCAACCCGTGCTTGACGTAGATCTCCTCGTCAGTGATGACGTACAGGAGCCGAATCCAGTTCAGATACGCCACTCCCACCTGTCCGGCTCCGAGCAGAACCAACAGCAAGGGGAGATACGCGATCCAGGTCGGGACGGTCGTTCCCAGCAGCCAGACAGTCAACACGATCCCGACGAGCGCGACGCCCACACCGGCCGCGACCGAGACCAAGATCGTTAGCCACGACGGCCGCCCCGCCCAGCGGACCCGTTCACCTTCGGTGAGGTGCAGCCAGTCGGCGGTCGCGAGTTCGTCGTACGAGGATCGTGCGTTCGTCATCGGTACCCCCCGCTGGCGGCTCCCCCACCGCGTCCGACCACGGATCGAGGACTGCTGTCCCCGTCCGTCGGGACTCCGTCGACACACCCTGACGGCTCGTCCTCGAGGCGGTGTTCTTGAACTGTAGTGAGCATCGTTCACCTCGTCGATTGGAGCCCCAACACCCTGAGTGTTGGTGTCTCGATCCACTCCGGAGAGGGCGAGAGCCACGAAAGCACGCCACCCGAAGCTCACCCGCTGTCAGGGACACGGTCTCTCCGCGTTCCCACGACCATCATATGCGGACGGTCGGAATACCACGATCTTCATACTGAATCGGATATCACTGGGGGGCATGTGCATGAAGTGTCCCGAGAGACCCCCGAACCGTTACCGTCCGCATCGTGGACGGGCAGACAGTCAGGCAACCCCGAATCGGGAGCAAGGACACGTCCCCACACTGGTGACGGAAACGGACTGGTGTAGTAGGACGCGAACCACCCGCCGTGTCAGGCGACCAGATACCAGTCGTCGAAGTCTGAACCGAAAGCTCCACTCATACTCTCGGTCAGTGGTCAGGGATCTTACTCCCAGTTTGCCAGGAGTGACAGTTGGCAACGTCGTGAGACTACGTCTCGCGGGCTATCAGACGTAGTCTGATAACGTTCCAGAGTTTGCTGGCACTCCACCCGCGTCGGTCGAGCAACTCCGTGAGAGGCTGCGGATTTTCGCTCGGTGGGTACGGTGGACTCCCAACGTTCAGAACGCCTGTACAACCACTTCTACTCGTTTCTCTTGTGAAAGTCTGGATCGAGGGCGGTCGAATATCTGGTCCTGCCGGCGTCGGTAGAACGTAGTACCGAGTGACGCCACGTATCCACGGCCCAGAGGCCGTGGTATTGCACCTGTTCAGCGTACGAGTTGGACCCCGGTGCGGTCCAAAACGCCAGCTATGTATCGTCCTCGCCAGCGTCACGACCAAATCCATCGACCTCCTGAATTTCCGCATCATCGGTTTCGGTATCACCGATGCTGTCTTCATCACCGGCTTCGGTATCGTCGCCGTCGTCTTCCGCCTGGTCGAGATCGTCCGCGCCGTTCTCCTCGTCGTCTTCCCCCACGTCCTCGTCATCGGCCGTCTCTCCCTCGCCAGTCTCTCCGGATCCACCCCCTCCAAGCTCTCCACAACCTGCCAGTCCCACGGCCGTACCGACGCCGACGAGCGATACCATCCGGCGACGTGTGAGAGTTCGATCTATCATAATGCAGTTCAGGTACGATTGAACGGGGTAATAAGGAGCGCCGATAGTTCGGATGATCAATATGGATTAGACGTACTCCGCTCGAATTAGATATCGGATGGTTACGACTAAATTAGCCAATCAGTTCGTACTCATACGTCTTTGACTGGTACTACCAGAACAGTGACGTGGACCGACTTTCGCGCGGTTGCAAGAACGCTCCAGCGGGTTCGTACGTTTCGCCTAGACGTATCAAAATCGCGGTGAACTACGACCAAGAACTCAGTTCTCGGGGCACTGTCTAGTTGAGCCAGATTGAGAAGTGAGCAGGTCGTTGGGTTCGTTGGATCAAATGCTCGCAGACCTGCTCAGCGAGAGCGACGACACGGATTTCGAAGAATCTTGGGAGAGCGAGCGGACGGCGACACCCGTCAGGGCGTTCGCTGTCCGGCTCCACGAAACCGATTGTTCGCTTCGGGAATAACTACGATTCTTGCTGAATTAGGCGTTGGGCGCTCTCACGGAGCGGTCTGGAACTGGGTACATCGGCTGGCTGACAGCGGGTGCGACCCGCCTGAGGCGCAGCCGAAGCGGGTCGCGGTTGACGAGACCGCTGTCGAGATAAATGGTGAGCAGTCTTGGTTGTACGCTGCACTAGATATCGAAACGAAGCTGATTCTCGATGTCGCGTTGTTCGGTCGACATGGCACCGATCCACCAGCTGCGTTTCTGCATCGACTCGACGGGAAATACGATCTCTCCGATACCGTATTTCTCGTGGATCAATTCGGCTATCGGACTGCCCTTGCTCGATTAGGGTTGAGCGGTCGGGTCAACTATACCGAGCGAAACCTCATCGAAAAGTGGTTTCACACCCTCAAAATGCGCATCGACCGCTTTCACAACTCGTGGGTGGGCAGT
This sequence comes from Natronococcus occultus SP4, assembly GCF_000328685.1. Taxonomy (NCBI): domain Archaea; kingdom Methanobacteriati; phylum Methanobacteriota; class Halobacteria; order Halobacteriales; family Natrialbaceae; genus Natronococcus; species Natronococcus occultus. Next base: position 256,313 of record NC_019976.1, read on the forward strand.
CGGGCGAGCGCACGCGAATGGTTTGAGCAATTCATGCACTACTACAACCATCAGAGACCGAACCAAGCTCTCGATGGAAAGACGCCGGTCGAGGAGGTGCAGAACTAGACAGTGCCGTTCTCGGCATAGTATCATTTGTAGAAATACTATGTAGGTTAGAGTTGTATAGATCGAGGTAGGACACTCGGTAGAGCTGAACGTATAATATCATCTATATTCAATTGGTAAGAAACAACAGAGCCGTGCATTGATCGTGGTTCAGCTCGTCGAGAAGAATGGTAAACTGGAAGAAGTATATATCTATTAGCGCACTTTCTATCGGTACAGAGCCTGTTCAAGCAATGCTTACAGTTCTAAGCTTCGAGACGGAGAGATAGTGATCGGATCTCGGACAGAACCATAGTATTATAGATGGTTCTACATACCCCACAGTCTAATTACTATTCGAGAAGGCAACCCAAACACCGCTGGGAGACTGTCAGAGACTGTTCGAACCAGCGAGTCAGGCGAGCCCAGCGAGACTGTCTTCGGGAGGGGTACTGGTTTTAAGTAGGGTATCGTCACAAAACATAGTATGGAACCGAACGGACACGGAGATAGAAGAAAAACCACGGCTACATCGCTTCGAGTGGTTGATGCTATAGAAGAGTTAGATGGAGGCCGATTGACGGAAATCTCTGACGAAGTCGGCCTATCAACGAGTACGGTGTATACCCATCTCAAAACGTTAACCGATTATGGGTATGTTACAAAAGTGGATGACCGATACGAGCTCGGACTGAAACTTTTCCATCTTGGGGAAGAGGCGCGGCGGCGAGATAGCCGGTACGAACTCGCAAGAGAAAGCGCTCTCGAGTTAGCCAATACGATAGGCGAGGAGGTGAGCTTTGCCGTGGAGGAGAACGGTCGGAGTATCATTCTCTTCGACGAGGTCAGCAACCCTTCAGTAGAGGGGTTCCAGGTCGGTCACCAATTCTATATGCACAACTCCGCCAGTGGAAAAGCAATGCTGGCTGAATTCTCGGACGAGCGTATCGATGAGATAATAAATAAATGGGGGCTCCCACAGGAGACACCGAACACGATTACGGAACGGAGCCGGTTGTTTGAGGAGATCGAGACGGTTCGATCGCAAGGATACGCAGTGAACGATCAGGAAGCCCTAGAGGGACTACGTGCTGTAGCGATCGCCGTCAAGAACCCTGATGGAACCGTGTTTGGATCGCTAGACGTCTCAGGCCCTCCCTACCGTCTACCTGGTGACGAGGAATTGGTTAATCTTCTCCAGCCGATGGTTTCTGATCTGGAACAGGAATTAGCGTCGTACGAACCGAATTGAGCGAATCGATCGCACGACGGTCCGAAGACCGCGGAAATTACACAAGTATGGTTGTAATGAATAGGGTAGATCGATTGGAAATCGAACGGGGACTCAAAAAGGTTGATTGGGAGACGCGATCGCATGATGTCGGTTCCCCGAAATGGACCTCTTATTTCTATCGGCTGGCGTAGAAATCTTCCCCAGTTTGGAAACTCAACTGAGAGACGGGCTAATTCGAGTGACGGGCGGGTTGTAGACGTTGATCAGTGAACAACGACGTTCTGATTGAGTAGTGTTTTAAACCGGCGTCTAACCGTACCAATGCATCTGTCGCGGTTCTCGCGACCGCGTAGTCCTGTGCCGAAGAGAGACGTCCCGGTACTCCCGTCCCGAAGTAGATCGTTCCCCAATATGCGAAGAGTTCGACAGCAGTGTTCGTCAAAATATCTCCGTTCTTGCACTAACGTTATTACGCCCCGGTGATGGGTAGTGGACGAAGACACCGCAAATGACCCGTGATGAACAAACCACGAGTGTGTCAATTTCCGATATCGAGCGGGCGCGAGAGCGACTGGACGACGCCGTCGTTCAACAGACGCCGATCGAAACGAGTCGATCGCTTCACGAGGAAACGGGAGCGGAGGTGCGGCTCAAAATGGAGCACCTGCAACGCACCGGTTCCTTCAAGACACGCGGAGCGTACAACAAGCTCGTCCAGATAGGGTCGGAGTCCGAAATATCACGAGCGATTGCAGCGAGCGCTGGCAATCATGCGCAAGGGGTTGCGCTTGCTGCAACGAAGATCGGGCTAGATTCGACCATCGTCATGCCACGAAACGCACCACAGGCCAAGATCGACGCGACGGCAGAGTACGGTGCCGACGTCGAGTTACACGGACACGATTTCCAGGCAGCGATGAAACACGCAGAATCGCTAGCCGGAGAAGAAACCGTTTTCGTCCACGCATATGACGATCCGGATATCGTAGCCGGGCAGGGAACACTTGGGTTCGAAATTCTGGAACAGGTTCCCGATGTCGATACAGTAATCGTCCCAGTTGGCGGTGGCGGACTACTCAGTGGCATTGCGACTGTCATCGGCGAACGAGCACCTGAAACACGGATCGTTGGTGTTCAGGCCAGTGGTGCAGCAACGCTCCCGAAAAGTCTTCAGAAAGGGCGACCACAGGAGAGCGAGAACGTCCAGACCATTGCGGACGGAATCGCGACCGGCGGACTCTCACAGCTCACATACGACTGCATCGAGACCTACGTCGACAAAGTCATCACCGTCTCAGACACCGAGATCGCCGAAAGCTTACTGTTTACCCTCGAACGCACGAAACAGATGGTCGAGGGAGCAGGCGCAACGACGATTGCAGCCCTCCGCAGCGATCAACTAACCGTCGACGGTGAAACTGTCGTTCCGGTGTTGTCGGGGGGCAATCTGAGTATGACCGATCTCCAGACGATCCTCACCCACGGACTAACGGCCCGAGGACAGCTGGTACGATTCAGAGTGCATATCGTCGATGAGCCAGGGCGTCTCGAACAGATCTCAGAGATCGTCGCCGACCACGGCGCAAACGTTCGAAACGTTCGACATGAACGCTCCGTCGAAAACCTGGACGTCGGCGAAGCGTATCTGTACTTTCGCATCGAGACGAGTGGAACCGAACAAACGGATCGGATTCTGGAAACGATTCGCAACGCCGGTTACTCCGTCACCCGAATCAATTAGCACTGTGTCGACCGTCTGATACGGAGGATTTATATGATCTGTCTCTCACTGTACCAAGTGTGACGTCGCACAAGCCATCACTGTATCAGACCCATCGAAACACCGGAGCGGATTTCACCGACTTCGGCGGTTGGGAGATGCCCGTAACGTTCGATTCGATACGTACTGAGCACACCGCGGTGCGAGAACAGGTCGGACGCTTCGACATCAGTCATATGAGCGAAGTCGTCGTCCGTGGACCGGACGCCACTGCGCTCCTGAACCAGCTTACGACGAACGACGTCGATGAGCTGGCACCCGGTGACGCACAGTACTCGTGTATTCTCGACGAGGACGGTGTGATACTGGACGACGTCGTTATCTATCGCTACCCGGATCAGGAGGGGTATCTCTTCGTTCCGAACGCTGGTCACGGCGAACAGATGACAACCCGATGCGAGGACTGGGCATCGACGCTCGATCTCGAGGTAACGGTCGAAGATCAAACCGAAGAGACGGGAATGATCGCAGTTCAGGGTCCAGACGCGGTCGAAGCGGTAGAATCTACTGTCGCAGACTCTGTCGAAGACCTCTCTCCGTTTACCGCACGACGGACGGAAATAGCCGACGTCTCCTGTCTGGTCGCCAGAACCGGCTACACGGGTGAAGACGGGTACGAGATCCTCTTTCCGGCAACTAGCTCGGAAACCGTCTGGACTGCTTTCGATGGGATCCAGCCGTGTGGTCTCGGTGCCCGGGACACGCTCCGGCTCGAAGCGGGGCTGCTCCTGTCGGGACAGGACTTCGATCCGGATCAAGAACCCCGAACGCCGCTCGAAGCCCGATTAGGGTTCGTCGTCGACTTCGAGAAGTCATCGTTCGTCGGGAAAGGCGCGCTCCAGGAACTCGACGCGAACGGCGTCGACGAGCGAATCGTTGGACTCCGGATCGAGGACCGGGCTATTGCACGGCAGGGGTACTCGATACTGAACGACGGCGACGAAATCGGACACGTAACCAGCGGAACGATGAGTCCGACGTTCGATACCCCATTGGCACTCGGATACGTCGACTCGAAGTTCACGGAGGAAGGAACGCAGCTCGGGATCGAGATTCGAAATCGAACTGTGGATGCGACGATCGTCAACCAGCGTTTCCTGGAGACACTCGAGACGGACGCCTAATACTATGGAATTCGAAATACCAGCCGAACGACGGTACGCCGAATCACACGAATGGGCAGCCAACCAAACGGATACAGTACGAGTCGGCATCAGCGACTTCGCACAGGACGAGCTCGGAGACATCGTCTTCGTCGATCTCCCCCCCGAAGGCGAAACGCTCGACCAGGGTGAAGAGCTCGGCGTCCTCGAAAGCATCAAAGCGGTTTCCGATATATACGTCCCTGTCGCCGGAACGGTCACCGCCATCAACGAGGACGTCATCGACAGTCCCGAACTCATCAACGAGGATCCGTACGGGGACGGATGGCTGGTCGAATTAGAACCGGAGGGAGACCTCGAACATCTACTCGATGCGGCCGAGTACGAAGAGATGATCTAACGATGAGCTACCACGATCAGCTACAACAGACGAAAACGACTCCGACGGGGTCGACTGGCAGCCCCTTCGCACCGCACACGGAAGCCGACGTCGAGGCGATGCTGCAGGCTATCGGCGCGGAGTCGATAGAAGACCTGTTCGATATACCGGCTTCGGTTCGGTTCGACGCCGAGTTCGGTATCGAAGCCGCGTCGGAGCAAGAAGTCGTACAGCGAGTGACGAAAGTACTGGGTCAGAACGACTCAGCTATCGAGTTTCTGGGCCGTGGCCATTACGATCACTACGTCCCGTCGTTAGTCGACCACCTGGCCGATCGGTCGGAGTTTCTCACGTCCTACACTCAGTATCAACCCGAGGTCACACAGGGGTTCCTGCAGGCGCTGTTCGAGTATCAGTCACTGCTCGTCGAGCTGACCGGTCTCGAGATCGCAAACTGCTCGATGTACGACGCTGCAACCGCACTCGGAGAGGCGGCAACGCTCTCTCAGCGTGTTCGGAGCGTTAGCGGTAACCGCGTGCTTGTACCCGATATCCTCCGGGACGAACGCCGGGCCGTTCTCGAGAACTACGCCAGTGGGTCCTCCCTTGTCATCGACGAGTACTCGACCACCAACGGTGTCGTTGACCCCGACGCCCTCAGTGGTGTACTCGACGACGACGTTGCGCTGGTCTATGTAGAGAACCCGACGACCACGGGGCTCATACAAGAGCAGCTCGAAGAGATCGGCACGCTGCTTGCTGACGACGATGTACTGTTCTGTCTCGGTTCCGATCCGATCGCGCTCTCGTTGCTACAGCCCCCCGCATCGATCGGCGCCGACGTCGTCGTCGGCGACGCAAGCGTCCTCGGACTGGGATCGGCGTACGGTACAGGGTTAGGCCTCTTTGCGTGCAGAGAGAAGTTCCTTCGACAAGTTCCCGGTCGTCTCGTCGGTGCCAGTCGAGACGAGAGCGATCACCGTGCGTACACGCTGACGCTTCAGACGCGAGAACAGCACATTCGGCGCGAGCGAGCAACCTCGAATATCTGTACGAACCAGGCTTGGGTCGCGCTCCGGGCAGCGATCCATGCTTCGCTTCTGGGACCGGACGGTCTCGTTGATCTTGCGAAAAAATGTCACCAGCTTCCGGAAGCGCTCGCAAAAGAGCTGAACGAAATCGATGGTATCTCGGCGCCCGTCCACGATGGACACCATTTCCGAGAGTTCAGAGTCTCCGTCGAGCCGGATGCAGAGGATCTCGTTTCGAACCTGTACGCGGAAGGCGTTGCCGTCCATGCTGTTGATGCCGATACGATCCAGATCTGTGTGACTGATATAAACGAACGACAGACGGAAGAACTCGTTACAGCAATTACGAAGGTGTTAGACTAATGCAACAACACGATCAGGCCGTCTGGAACGACACGAACACGGACGGGTACGAGCCGCTTCTCTCCGAGAAAGACCAGACCGCGATCGACGTCGAATACGAGGGACTACCCGACGATCTTACCAGAGAGACGCTAGAGTTGCCGTCCCTTTCCGAGCCGGAGGTCGCTCGCCACTATACGCGACTCTCGCAGATGAACTACGGGATCGACAGCGGCCCGTATCCGCTGGGATCGTGCACGATGAAGTACAACCCCAGGTTCACCGAGGACGTCGCAGCCCGGTCCGAAGCTGCGGTACACCCCGATCGAGCCGAAGAGTCCGTGCAGGGGACACTGCAGCTCTATCACGAACTACAGGAGTACCTCGGCCGAATCGGCGGAATGGACGCAGTAACGCTGCAACCACCAGCCGGAGCTGCGGGTGAATTTACGGGGATCCTGGTAGCCAAAGCGTACCACGAACGGAACGGTGAAGGCGAGCAGCGATCGGAAGTTATCGTCCCTGCAAGCGCCCACGGCACGAACTTCGCCAGCGCCGCGATGGCCGGTTACGACGTGGTCGAGCTACCGGGTGACGAGGACGGTCGCGTCGATCTGGATGCGCTGAGATCCGCCGTCGGTGAAGAGACGGCTGCACTCATGCTGACGAACCCGAATACGCTCGGTCTCTTCGAACGCGATATCGAAGAGATAGCAGATCTCGTCCACGACGCGGGCGGACTGTTGTACTACGATGGGGCCAACCTGAATGCGCTTCTCGGCCGTGCCCGACCTGGGGATATGGGGTTCGACATCATGCACTACAACGTCCACAAAACATTCGCGACGCCCCACGGCGGTGGCGGTCCGGGAGCCGGTCCGATCGGAGTGACAGCGGAACTGGAGTCGTTCCTTCCGACCCCGCAAATCGAAGAGAAAGACGGGGAGTACGAGCTAATCGAACCTGCGCACTCGGTAGGAAAGGTTCACGGTGCGATGGGTAACTGGTTAGTTCTGATCAAGGCGCATGCGTATATCTGCCGGTTGGGTGACGAAGGACTGAAAGATACGAGCGCAAAAGCGGTCCTCAACGCGAACTATCTCGCTTCGCAGATCGATCTCGAGATTCCGTTCGGGCCGTTCCATCACGAGTTCGTCGCGAGTGCGGGCGAACTAGACGCGGCAGACTTCGCAAAGCGGATGCTCGATTACGGCGTCCATCCGCCGACGACGAAGTGGCCCGAGATCGTCTCCGAAGCGCTCATGACAGAACCAACTGAAGCGGAGAGCAAAACGACGCTCGATCAGTTAGCTGCCGCGTTCAACGCCGTGGCCAGTGAAGAGGAAGCGACCATCGCGGCTGCACCGGAGAAGACCAGCGCTCGCTATATCGACCAGACAAGCGCTGCCCGAAGTCCACAGCTTTCCTGGCATGCGTTGTCCAGCGACGAATAGGGACGGCGCTGTTTTCTGATACCCCTCAGCCGTAGAACACAGGATCTCCGACGATAATCTCCTGACGAGCGACGGCGGGTAACCGGTCACGGACGGAAGACTATCCCCAACCGTAAACATCAACCTCTTCGGGTGCACTTACCACGATATGAGTGCTCGTGATCCACCTACCAGTACGGACGTACTAGTCATCGGTGCCGGACCAGGCGGCTACGTCGCCGCGATCCGCGCGGCACAGCTCGGCCTCGATGTCACGCTCGTCGAGAAAGACGCCTACGGGGGGACCTGTCTCAACCACGGCTGTATCCCCTCGAAGGCGCTTATTTCCGCGACGGACCTTGCACACCGCACCAGGGAGGCAAGCCACATGGGAATTCACGCGGAGCTGACCATCGAAATGTCCGAGTTAGTGGCCTGGAAAGACCAGGTCGTCGAGCAGCTCACGTCCGGTGTAGAGAAACTCTGTAAGGGGAACGGGGTTACGCTCGTCGAAGGCGCCGCGGAGTTTACTGGTGAAAATACGGTCCGAATCACCAACAGTAGAGAGGACGACACGAACCGGCTCGAGTTCGAACACGCGATCGTTGCGACGGGGAGTCAGCCGGTCGAGCTTCCCGGCTTCGAGTTCGACGGAGAACAGATCCTCTCTTCACGAGACGCCCTGGCGATGGAGTCGATACCGGACCGGCTGATCGTAGTCGGTGCTGGCTACATCGGGATGGAGCTAGCAACGGTGTTCGCAAAGGCAGGAGCAAACGTTACCGTCATAGAGATGCTCGACGAGGCGTTACCCGGCTACGGCGCGGACGTTACTCGCGTCGTCAAACAACGAGCTACAGAATTGGGAATCGAGTTCCATTTCGAAGCGGCCGCAGACAGCTGGGAACGTACCACTGACGGCATTACCGTTACGACCACATCCGAAGATGGAGGGGTCTCGGAGTTCACAGCGGAGAAAGCACTCGTCGCAGTCGGGCGCAAACCAGTTACGGAAACGGTTTCGTTGGAGGCTGCCGGAGTCGAGACCGACGAAGATGGATTCGTTCCGACTGACGACTATGCTCGAACCAACCGAGAGCATATCTTCGCCGTCGGCGACGTTGCGGGCGAGCCGATGCTCGCACACAAGGGAATGTACGAGGGAGAAATCGCCGCGGAGTACATCGCGGGCGGATCAGCGACAGTCGATCCACAGGCCATCCCTGCCGTCGTGTTCACCGATCCTGAGATCGCCACAGTGGGGATGACGGAAGCGGAAGCTGCAAAAGCAGGTTTCGATCCGATCGTCGGCGAAATGCACCTACGCGGGAGCGGTCGCGCACTCACGATGGACGAAGCCAGTGGGTTCGTCAGGGTCATTGCTGCCGAAACAGGCAACGTAGTAGGTGCCCAGATCGTCGCCCCAGAAGCTTCGGAACTCATTGCCGAGTTGGGCCTCGTTATCGAATCCGAAATGTCATTGGATGCCATGATCGAGACGGTCCACGCACATCCGACGCTCTCAGAAACGGTTCGAGAGGCAGCCGCGAACGCAGCAGGACAGGCAATTCACACTCTCAATCGGTAGTCACGGTTCCTTCAGCCGCCGCGACTGTTTTCGCGTTCGTATTCTCAGTCCTCCACATGGTAGTCGCTGACCGTGTATGCACCGATCGAGGCGCGGGTCGAAATCAACGGTGGAAGCGAGGCCTGTAGAAGAGCGAACGAGAAACTGGAGTGAGCCGGCTTTGTGCAAGCAGTTTCGGTTGTTAGTTGACGCACCCCAGCGACCTCAAGAACTGTCTGGAAAGACTATTCACCACCCAGATCCACATTTGGCCAACTATTCAGACACTCATATTCGTGCTTCTGGAGGAATTTTCAATTTGTCTGTGTTATCAACTCACTATACCAGTGGTTTTATAATCACACAGTGTAAGATAACGACTACCAAGATGTATTGTCCGAGTACAGCCGTTGCGCCGGCCTATATGGACGTCGCGAACAGTCCCTGGCTCTGGATCTCAGTGGTGCCAGTCGTTATGATGGTGTTGATACAAGCAGGACTGTTCCTGCGTCGGTCGTGGAAGAATGGAAAAGAGATGGGATTATCCGACGAACAGCTCACGACGGGATTGAAAACAGGCGTTATTTCTGCCATCGGTCCTGCAATAGCCGTACTTGCGGCGATGTTGGCACTCATCGCGACCGTCGGTGGACCCGTCGCCTGGATGCGACTCACTGTCATCGGATCCCTTGCGTTCGAACTGCCCGCCGCGGAGCTTGGTGTTTCCCAGTTGGGGTACGGATTTGGGGACGAAGGTATCACCGAGACTGCGTTCGCAACTGCAGTATGGACGATGACGCTCGGTGGCATCGGTTGGTTGCTCGTGGCAGCGCTCGGAACCCCACACATGGAAAAAGCGAGACAGAAGGTTGTCGGCGGGAGAGACACGCTTCTCCCGATCGTTACCGCTGGCGCAATGCTTGGAGCGTTCGCGTACTTCGTGTCCGGAGAGATCACAGCCGGAGCTCCTGAAACAGCGTCCGTAGCAATGGGCGGATTGGTCATGAGTTCGCTCCTGGCGATAGCCGATGAAAAAGAGATTCAATGGATACGAGAGTGGGCGTTAGGTATTGCGATGGCCGTCGGTCTTCTCGTCGGGATGGGAATTCATACGGTCGCTGGAGGTGGGTGGTAACCATGTCGTCACCGTCCAGTTCGGGAGAGAGTACGCTATCCAGTTCGGAAGAAAGCGTGTACGAATCCAACTTCATACCGTACATCAACAAGTGGGGAAGGATAACGAGTCTCCTCGCGATCGCTCTATCGTTCGGACCAGCGTTGACGCTGCTTGCTGTCTTCGAGATCGTACCGCCAGCGGGCGCGATAGTCGGTGGGTTCCTCTCCGTCGCAATCACTTTCGGGATGATTTGGTTTATCGAACCCATCTCCTACTACCCGGTGCTTGGTATTCCAGGAACGTACATGGCGTTCCTGTCAGGAAACATCTCGAATCTGCGTCTCCCGTGTGCTGCCGCGGCGCAGGAAAGCGCCGACGTCGAACCCGGGACCCCACAGGGGAGCATTATTTCGACCATCGCTATCGCCGGCTCGATTTTCGTCAACGTTACGATACTGACTGTCGGCGTCTTCGCGCTCGTTCCCGTGTTTGAAGCGTTGCCCGAGTTCGTTCGAAACGCTCTCGAGTCCTATCTAGTGCCGGCGGTCTTCGGGGCGATCTTCGCCCAGTTCGGACGGGACTATCCGAAGATAGCCGCTGTTGGATTCTGCATTGCGCTGATCATGACGCTACTAATGGAGTTCGGATTCCTCGCTTTCCTCCCCGGAGTTCCCCTCTATGCGGTAATCGTCGTCTCGGTGTTTGGCACGATTTACGTTGCAAAGCTCATGTGGGAAAACGGGTTGGTCGAAGCGGATACGTAACGCCCGTGACCCGTTCAGGGGTCAGTTGAAACGAGACGCCGGAGGCGTCTCGTCATCCGGCGAGCCCTTCGATTTCGCCGCTCTCGCAGAGCGGATCGAACGGTGCCAACGACACCGTCACCATCACGATGCGGCATAGCCATCTCGGAAGACGTCGTTCCGCTCAATCACGGACGATTTCCTCCTCTGTACGACCCGAGGTGCCGGCCCGCTCCACCTGTCGGATACCGTCTCACGTCATCGATTTAATTTCCCAGTTTAGAGATGGTATAGAATAGGCAATCAATAAATGCGCAGTGTTCCCATGTTATACCATGGCAGATAAGACCGATCTGGTGGAATTGCGACGGGAGTTTCATCAAAACCCGGAACCGGGCTGGCGTGAATTCTGGACGACGGCAAAGATCGTCGACGAGATCGAACGGATCGGTGTGGACGAACTTCATATCGGATCCGAGGCGGTCAACACTACGGAACGACTCGGCGTACCTGACGATCAGGAGTTGTCCGACTGGCTAGAGCAGGCCCGAAAACAGATCGAGCGCCCCGACGTTCTCGACAAGATCGCCGGTGGAAAAACCGGCGCCGTCGCAGTCATAGAGAACGGAGAAGGTCCGTGTGTGGCGCTTCGTGTCGACATCGATGCGCTCCCTATTACCGAATCGTCCGCCACGGATCACACACCGACTGCTGAGGGGTTTCGTTCGACGAACGAAGGGTTCATGCACGCCTGCGGTCATGACGCACATATCACACTCGGCTTGGGCGTTCTCGAAACGCTGTCGGCTCGAGAGTTCAACGGGACGTTCAAAGTCTTTTTCCAACCCTCTGAGGAGCTTCTTGGGGGTGGGAAAGCGATGGCAAGCACCTCTCACCTGAACGATGTAGATTACTTACTGGGAGTCCACGTTGGACTCGAGAAGGAGACTGGAGAGGTCATCGCCGGTATGGATGGCGCACTCGCTCTCTCCCGCTTCGACATCTCCATCGAGGGAGAGTCTGCACATGCTGGAGCCGCTCCGGAGGACGGCCAGAACGCAATCCAAGCCTTCGTCACTGCGGCAAGCGACATCTACGCTATTCCTCGCCACCAAGACGGTGATACTCGAGTGAACCTCGGGGAGATACACACGGAGAACGCAGCTAACGTGATTGCAGATCTGGTGACCGCAAAGGCGGAGGTCAGGGGCGAATCGACGCAGTTGATGGAATACATGAAAGAATCAGTGTACGACCGGTTAGAACACGCTGCAGCGATGCACGGCTGTGACGTAGATGTCACAGTTATCGGTGAGTCGATACGACAAGACTGCGATAGAGAAATGGTAGATTCGGTATACGAAACCGCAGAAAGGATTGATGGGGTTACGTCGCCCGTCCGCAGAGACACGCTCGGAGCGAGTGAAGACGCTACCTACCTCATGAAGACAGTTGCTGAAAACGGCGGAAAAGCCACGTACGTCGGTCTCGGTGCGAGTAATCCAAGTGGACATCATACGCCGACGTTCGACATTGACGAAGACTGTCTTCCCATCGGCGTCTCCGTCCTCTCACAGACAGCACTCGATTTGCTCGCCTGAGCATCACTGTAGAGTCTGAGAGCTCATACTCTGATATCTCTGAGGTTGGTACTGCCCGGTTTGAGCTCCGCTTTCACCCATCGTTTGTTTACGGAGTGTGTTTACATTTAGCAGTCACGGGACCAATAATCGCGGTTAGTCGAACCCAGACTACACCTCTAACGTAGTATGTTAGTATTCGCCCCCACTCATTACATTCATACTATTGTAATTTATGACTATTTGCTGAACTGGGTAAACGGAAAACGTAAACAACAGACGTACGTCGTAATTTCACCTTGAGTCGACCACTGTCAGAATAGTATGACAGGATAAATGAATGAGTGGGGTTGATCGCGACTGGAAAAAGAAGGCTCCGTTGCGAGGTTATCTAATCCTGTTCTCAGGCGTTCTCTCCACTGTACTTCGTGAGACGTGTAGAGAATTGGACGCCGTCTTGCAGTATGAAGAGCTGTGTTGAACGGTGCCGGAATAGGTCGCTAAATCAAAGGAGTTGAAGCGGGAGGGCTGCGGTGTCTATGACACAACTCTCCCGCTCCGTTGGGTAAGTTGTGCCGCTTGCTCAGAATGTTGATTCCGTCCTATCGTCTAAAGTTCGCCTCTGGTAGCGTCAGTTGACACCTCCATTGTGGGAACCACCTCGGGTGACGTCGTCAACGGTTGATTCAATCTCCCTAAGTCCGTTCACGGTACCGAGCGTGATGCCGTGCTCCACGAGGACAATGGCGTACTGTCCGTCCGTTCCGATTCGGTCGAGTCGTGCGTTGATCCCTGTCGTGGTCACTCCGATCTCCTGGTGTGTCGGTATCGTAAATCGTTCGCGCTGTTCGAATTCATCCGCGTTCTCTGGACCCTAGTTGTCTATATCGAGGACGTAAAAGTGCTTTCGAGCGTCGGTGAACGAGAGCTGGGTCTTGATCACGTTTCGTTCGTCGAGACGTCCGAGCGCGTACCGGACGGTTCGTGCCGGGAGCAACGTTGTATCGGCGATCTGTTGCTGGCTCATCGCGCCGTTGTACTCGAGAACCTTGACGACGAGTTTGGCGCTCGGCGGGAGGTCGCGGACGTCCTCCCACGTTCCGCGGAAATCGTCCTCGGACTCTGACGGCTGTGTGCTCGGCTCCGATTGCTCTGTAGCGCCCATCACGTACTCTTAGTGGAATTCATAGTAATAATTCTTTCTATGGTAGAAATTATGACTACTCATTACCTCGGATCGATCGACGGCACCGCTCGGTCCCTCAAGACGCGACGGGACATACGAACGCTTACGACAGCGACATCTCGGTCGAGCAGATGGCCTCGGTGAGCACGTCGACTGCCGTGAATATCGCGTCTTCGTCGATATCGAAACGTGCCGTGTGATGGCCGTGTTCGTTCCCCCCGCCGATGCCAATGTAGGTCGCGGTGCCGCCTTCCCGCTGGACTTTTTGCATTAGGCGCGTCGCGTCCTCACTTCCACCGAGGGCACCGTCGCTGTCTTTGAGGATAGTCGCCCCTTGCCGGATCGCGACGTCAGTGACGGTCTCGACCAGTTCCTCGTCGCACTCGGCGCTCGGTGCGCCGTCCATGAAGTTCACATCGACCGCACAGCCATGTACCGTCGCAGCGCCCCGCAGGACGTCTTCGACGCGCGCTTCCATGTACTCTCTGATCTCCGTCGTCTCGCCGCGGACCTCTCCCGTGATGGAGGCCGACTCCGGGATCGTGTTCATGACGGTTCCACCCTCCGCGCGACCCGCGTTGACGCGAGATGCCCCGTCAGCGTGGCGCGGAATGCCGTAGAGGTTCTCGATGGCGGTCGCCATCGCGTGGAGAGCGTTATTTCCGTCGTGCGGATTGTTTCCGGCGTGGGCGGGTGCTCCGGTGAACTCGGCGGTGAACCCGTTTATCGCGAGGAAGGAGTCGATTCCAGGGATCACGGTCCCAAGTTCCTGATCGAGTCCAACGTGGACGGCGAGCAGGGCGTCTACGTTTTCGAGATGGCCGCTCCCGACGATCGACGCCGCGCCGGCGCCCTTTTCCTCACCTGGTTGGAAGATGACTTTCAGCGTTCCCTCGAAGTCGCTGTTCCGAATCGCCTCAAGTACGCCGACACCGATCGAGGCGTGGGCGTCATGACCGCAGGCGTGCATCAGTCCTTCGTGTTGCGATCTGAATCCTTCGGCGGCGGGCTGGTGGTCGGAATCGTCTGCTTCTTCCTGTGGCAGTGCGTCGATATCGACGCGGAGTCCGATCGTCGGTCCGTCGCCCTGCTCGAGCACCGCCATCGCGCCGGTGTACCCGTCCTCGAGCGGTTCGAGCCGGTCCGTGTCGACACCGGCCTCGAGAGCCCGCTCGCGGGCCCGCTCGAGTTCGTCCTGTTCCGGCGGTCGAAGCCGCTTGTCCGTGTGGATCTCCCGTCCGACGTAAAGTTCGTCGACGCCGATCTCCTCGAGTTCGTCGACGATGCGTGCGGTAGTGTAGAACTCGCCCCAGCACGGCTCGGGATGCCTATGGAGGTCTCGTCGCAGCCGGATGAGTCGACTGTCTACGTTCTGAGTGGCCATGTTTCACGTATCACGGATCGATCTCATTAACCATTCGCTTCTGTGACTGTCGCTGTTTGTCGTGTCTGTTTCGGCCGTCGGACGGACGAGCATCCGCTCTCGGTTTCCTCATGAGGACTCACCGTCGAGCTCCGGCGGGGCCGACATCGTTTTTTCGAGGTCGTCGTCCGTTCCTGCGAACTTCCGACGTCGGGTGACGTAGACACCGAGTCCGAGAACCAGCCACGAGACCGTCACTGCGGTGCCGATGAACGAGCCGACGGCGGTCATCACGCCGAACGCAAACGTGACCAAGAGTCCGACCGCGATGAGTACCTTCAGCACGGGTTCGCTTATCCGGAGGTCGGCGTTGCGATACTTCATCGGATAGACATCCGGCAAGCGATACAGGGCAAGTCCCAGCAGGAAGTTCGTGAGGAGAATGACCAGCACTGAGACCGTCGAGACGAACGGCAAGCCGGGATCGAGTCCAACGAGAACCAGTGATGGAATTCCGATCAGTAACAGCGCGTACAGCGGCGTGTCAAATCGCTCGTGGCGGCGTCCAAACAGTTTCGGGAGCGCACCCTCTCGGCCAGCGCGCATGATCGTTCGAGAGAGGGCGGCGAACGTCGCGTTGACCGTGGTCGCGATCGCGACGATCGACCCGAGCGTCACGAGCGTCGTCATCCACGCGGGGAGGAAAAGCTGTGACGCCTCCGCAACTGCGGCATCCATTTGCCCGAGCTGTTGCCAGTTCTCGACCCCGACGAGCGTAAAGACAAGCGCAGTATACAGCATCGCGGCGAGCCCGTTCGAGATTCCCAGTGCGAGGGGAAGGGTACGTTTTGGGTTTTTGATCTCGCCGCCGAGTTCGGTGATGGCCGTGATCCCGATATACGAGAAGTAGAACGAGCCGATCGCGGCGAAGAACGGCGACATCCCCTCGGGGAACAACGGCCCGTAGTTCTCGCCGCTGGTCTCGGTGAGACCCAAGACGACGAAAAGCAGTATCGCCCCAATGATGAACGCGACCATGGTGATTTGGACGCGCTTGGCCGCCCGCAGACCGACGATATTTATGAGTAAAAGAGGACGACGAGGCCGACGTTCGCGGCCCAGCCCGGTACGTCGACGAGCAGGGAGAGAGATTCGCTGAACCCCGTGGCGACGAGCGTCGTCGCCGCGATCGCCTGCACGATGAACATCCATGCGATGAGAAACCCGTACCGCGGCGAAACGAGACGCGAGATGTACACGTAGTTGCCTCCCGTAACCGGAAGCGCCGATCCGAGTTGCGCGTTGAACAGCCCGATAAAGACAGCCGGTATCGCCGCCACGAGAATCGCGAGAAATGCGGATGCGTCAGTGCTCCCGGCGAGCGTATCCGGGAGTACGAATGCACCCGCGCCGACGATCAATCCGACGATGATACTTGTCGTACCGAGCAGACCGATGTTTCGTTCCATGGGTTCGTTTCACACGTTCTCGCTCGGACGAGTCGACTGTTGGCCAAAGCGAGCGAGTACATGCAGCCAATTCAAAGGATCGATAATAAGTGTCCCGACCAACTGTTCAAAAGCATTAAATTTCGATTCGGTACTGGCCCGCTGGGACGTCTCGAGCGAACGCGTCGATTTCGATTCGAATCGAGTTCTGCGGCTGAGGCTCAGCTACGTGTTGCGGACCGAGACGGCTGTGTTTTCGAGACGAGGTGCACGCCGACGAGCACGAGCACCGCAGTGCCGACGCCGACGATCGTCGGCGGCAGTCCGCCGGCGAAGACAGTCCCGACGCTGGCGATCCCGCCGGTGACGATCGACGCAACGATCGCGCGCCCGGAGAGCCCGCGCCAATACAGTCCAACGTACACCGGGACGAGGAGTGCGCTGGTGATGAACAGCGCGCGGAACTCATACAGCGCGAAGACGGTCCCCGGTGGATCGATGCTGATGAGGATTGCGAGGAAGCCGAAGACGACGGTAGCCAGCCGCGACATGCGGAGTTGGTTCGCGTCAGAGGTGTTCGGATTGAAGTAATCGTAGATGTCACGTGCGAAGGTCACACCGATCGCGTGTAGCAGTGAGTCCGTAGTCGAGAGGATCGCTCCCATGAGACCGAGAATGACGATGGTTCCGATGACTGTCGGAAAGTACTCCGTGATCAGCATGGGAAACATCTGATCGGGGTTCGAGACCGACAGCCCCGCGTTCTCGAGCGTGACAGCGGTCCCAGCGGAGAGGACGATGATGATGACCGAGAAGACACTGATGATCACACCGCCCATCGCCAGGTGGAACTTTGTCGTCTCGACGTCTTTCGTTGCGTTGACGCGGAGGATCATTGCCTGACTGACGAAGATCGACCCGAAGAACGCGAGAATAGAGCCGACGACCGCGACCGGAGTGTACAGGCCGTCACCGAGCGGTTGCACGTTCGCCGAATCCATCGCGGCGAACTGCTGATTGATTGCGGTGATGCCGCCCAAGTCGAAAACCAGATACCCCGTGGCGAGTCCGACAAGTCCGACCATCATCGTCCCTTGGATGAGGTCCGTCCAGGCGACGCTGACGAGACCGCCCATCACTGTGTAGGCGATGAAGACGATGCCGATGGCCCAGACCATATACTCATAGGGGATGCCCGTGATCGTCGTCACGAGAAAGCCTGAGCCGACCAGCTGCATGATCAGGAAAACCCAGGAACTCAGGAGGAGCACGACGCCGGTGATCGGTCGGGCATACTCCCTATCGGTGAGCTCGGCAACGATGTCCGAGAAGGTGATCTTGTCCAGTTCTCGGACCTTGTGTGAGATGAAGTAAAACCCGACGATACCGAGGACAAGCCCGAGACTCACCGCCGTGGCTAGCGCGTAGCCGACCTGTGCGGCCTCACCGACCGTCCCAATCACTGCGACGGCGCTGAAGTAATTTGCGACAAGCGACCACGTTGCTAGCCACTTTCCGAGGTCGTTCCCGAATACCCAGAAGTCTTCTTTCGAATTTGACTTCGTGTGTGCCCACGCCCCGATCAGGAGAATGAAAAGTAAATACAGGACGAACGCACCCAGATAGAACGGGTTTACATCCTCTAGTGGCATCTATCGATCCCTCGCTTTGTTTTCTACTGCCCTCTTTGAATCGGCGAGGCCGTACGTGAGTAGATAGTGGATCATTCCTGTGCAACCAACCGCCACTATCGCAGCGAGTACTGCGACCGTTTCTATCGGGAGTCCTCCCACCATATGCAGATTCAATCGTCAATGTCTGACACAGGCATATATTTGTTTTGATTCAATTCGGTGATTATTCGTGTATTTCAAACACCGTCGACAACACGTTTCTCCTTTACTCACGAGAGATTTGATATCGGATGTCTGCCGCAGTAGCCCGAATGCCGCCGATACTGCCAGCTACTGTGCCGTGATTCATGGTAGCGGAGTTTCGTAAACTGTATCGAAACTACCCCGTGAACTTGCCGCATACGCTCGCGAAGAGCAACAGTTGGCACCCAGCAGGAGGCCCAACGCCATTGTCCGGGGGTTCGTTCTACGAGATGAAGCACCGGTCGACGATATCGACCCCATTTAGAGCCGAACATCGGCGCTACCGACTCGACACCGATGACGTGCCGAGAGTACGATACTATTGATTCAGGACGTGTCGATCGGGACCGTCAGTGTCTCCATATTCGTCAGTAACGAGGAGCTCATCTCGGTCACGTACCGGTTAGACAACTCTCGTCCGACGGGTGTCCGCTTCGGTAACACGGACGGAACGGCAAGAGTACCGTAGAAATTCGAAGTACTGATGCAGTCCCGTTCGGCGAACGCGACGCTACTGCGTTCGCAGATACGTTTCGACGGTGTCCGCGATAATCTCTGCTCCCTCGATGGCCTCCTCCCACTCGATGAACTCGTCCGGTTTGTGAGCGACGTCGGGCGAGCCGGGCCCGCATACGATCGTTGGGATATCTGCCTCGAGGTAGTGTCGTGCATCGGTCCCGCCGGTGAAGCCCTCGTACGCCGGTTCGATACCATTGTCCCGAAGCACCTGTGCGAGCGACTGAACGATCGACTCCTTCCGATTGACTTCGGAGCCCTCGAACTGGACCGAGAACCGCTCGAAGTCCGGTGGATGCGCCGAGAGCCACCCGCTCTCAGCGACGACCTCGTCGAGTCGCTGCTGGTACTCCGCTTCGACCTCGGCAATCGTTTCGTGGGGCGCGACGCCGATCCGGATCTCCGCGGTGAGCGACGCGGGTACGCTCGAGGCCCACGCCCCGGCGTCGACGGTTCCGAAGTTGACCGGCCACGGGTTCTCGAACTGCTCGAACAGTGGATGGGTGACTCGTTCAGCGCGCTCGCGCTCAAGGTCGATAAACGCCTGTCTGATGCGCTCGAAGTGTGGCAGGACGGACTCGCCCTCCCATGTGCGGGCAGCGTGAGCGGACTCCCCGTAGATCTGCAGGCGCTTCATCAGGCTCCCCTCGGCGGCGACGACGAGGTCGAGTTCGGACGGTTCGGCGATGAGCACGGCGTCGCGGTCGAACGGATACGGATTCGACGCTGCGGCCGTAGCGGCGCCGATCCCGCCCTCTTCCTCGCCGACAACACTTTCGACGACGATTCGACCATCAACGTCGTGACGCGCCTCTTCGACGGCAAGCGCGGCGAACACGCAAGCTGCGAGACCGCTCTTCATGTCGACTGCACCGCGACCGTACAGTCGACCGTTCTCCCAGCGCGGTTCAAACGGGTCACCGGACCAGTCCGATTCGGTGACGGGGACGACGTCGGCGTGGCCGTTCAAGACGACCGTCGGTCCGTTCTCCGGGTCGCCGAGTTCCAGCACGCCGGCGACGCTCGGACGCCCCTCCAACTCCAGCGTCTCCGCGTCCGGAAAGGACGGGTGTGACTCGATAAGCTCCGCGTCGGGTTCCCAGGTGTATGTCTCGAAGCCGAGGTCCGACAGCCGGTCGCGAAGCCAAGTCTGGACGGCGCGTTCCTCGCCGGGATAGCTCGAATACGACACCAGCGTCTCGGCCAGTTCCCGAAACTGTTCTCGTCGTACTTCCATGGTCATGGATAGCGATAACGTGACCATAATAGTTCTGATGATCGGAGCGAACCGCGGTCCAACGAATCGCCGTTTGATAATCGAAAAGACGATTCGAAGTACGATCTAGCAACACAACTTCCCACTGCCCGGAAATCGACCGCTTCGATCGTTTGCGAAATCGGGTCGATTCTCATAAGGCGGCCGAACTTTCAAAGCCGTCGCCCCGTCACCGAGCCGGCCAGCGACGGACTGTCACGCTATTTCACAGCCGATCATGGGATGTGACTGTAATCAACTCTCCCGAGGGGTTTGTTTCCTGACTATTGGTTTGGATATATAGACGTGATAGCGATTCGCTCACAATAATCGAACAACGTAGTCGGTGTGAGACGGAGATTTGTCGGCGCGGATATTCGAGCGCTCAAGTCGAATGATGGTGGAGTGCTGTTCTGCAGATCACGCTACCGTGAGACGTCTCGATACGAGATCCGCTCTGCGGCTTCCGGTGCCGTATGGTCACTGCGAATTCCCATGGCGAACTGCGTTGTATTTATCAAAGTGGCAGCCATCACTGAGATCCTGCCACGATCGGCGGCGAATTGAACCAAGAAGAAAACGTTATATTGAGCCCGGATTAGTGTGCAACTGTGAGCCAATCAGCAATCCGTGACTCCAGTCTCCACTACATCGACGGTGAGTGGACGGCCGGAACGAGCGACGAAACGTTCAAATCGATCGACCCCGCGACGGGCGAACCGCTCGAAACGTTCCGGCGGGGGACAGAGGATGACGTCGACGCCGCCCTCGAGGCCGCGGAGGACGCCTTCGAGGAGTGGCGAGAGCTGTCGTACATTGACCGCGCGGAGTATCTCTGGGACATCTACCATGAACTGCGAGACCGCCACGAGGAACTCGGTGAAATCGTCTCGAAGGAGTGTGGCAAGGAGATCTCTGAGGGGAAGGCCGACGTGACCGAGGCCTGGCATATGGTCGAGTGGGCTGCAGGTAACGCGCGTCACCCGCACGGGGATGTCGTTCCTTCCGAGATCTCCGCCAAGGACGCCTATATGCGCCGAAAGCCCCGGGGCGTCGTCGGCTGCGTCACGCCGTGGAACTTCCCGGTCGCGATTCCGTTCTGGCACATGGCGATCGCGCTGGTCGAGGGGAACACGGTCGTCTGGAAACCAGCCGAGCAGACGCCGTGGTGTGGCCAGATCATCGCGGAGATGTTCGAGGATGCGGGCATCCCCGACGGCGTCTTCAACATGATCCAGGGGTACGGCGACGCCGGCGCGGCGATCACCGACGACGAGCGCGTCGACACCGTTCTCTTCACGGGATCGGCTGAGGTCGGCCAGGAGATCGCCAGCAAGGTCGGCAGCGAACCCGGCAAGCTCGCGGCCTGCGAGATGGGCGGCAAGAACGGCATCGTCGTCACCGAGGAAGCGGATCTGGATATCGCCGTTCACTCCGCGGTTATGTCAAGCTTCAAGACGACGGGTCAGCGCTGCGTCTCGAGTGAACGGCTGATCATCCACGAGGAGATCTACGACGAGTTCAAGGAGCGGTTCGTCGAGATCGCCGAGGACGTCGCGGTCGGCGACCCCCTTGAGGAGTCGACGTTCATGGGGCCGGCGATCGAGGCCGAACACCTCGAGAAAATCGAGAAACACAACGAACTCGCTCGCAAGGAGGGTGCCAACGTCCTCGTCGACCGCTTCGAACTCGAGGACGAGGAGATTCCGGACGGTCACGAGGACGGCAACTGGGTCGGTCCCTTCGTCTACGAGATCGACTACGATACCGACCTGCGCTGTCTGAAGGAGGAGTGTTTCGGCCCCCACGTTGCCATGCTCGAGTATGAGGGTGATATCGAGCGCGCGCTCGAGATTCACAACGACACGCCCTATGGGCTGGCGGGGGCGATCGTCTCCGAGGATTACCGCCAGATCAACTACTTCCGGGACTACGCGGAGCTCGGACTCGCGTATGCAAACCTCCCTTGTATTGGTGCCGAGGTTCACTTGCCGTTCGGCGGCGTCAAGCAGTCCGGGAACAGCTACCCCAGTGCACGCGAGGCCATCGAGGCCGTCACCGAACGCACCGCCTGGACGATAAACAACTCGAAGGAGATAGAGATGGCCCAGGGGCTGTCCGCCGACATCACGAAGGACGACTGAGCCCCGTCTCGGTTCTTCGGTGAGAAGTCTGTTCCCTTTCTGTCCGTTTCGTATTCGACCGGTTCTCCTCGTCATCGACGTTCGAGAGCCGGTACTCCGCCCCGCGGTCATGGAGCGCAGAGCGATAGACCGACCGTCGCGGTGCCCGACTGCAAAGATATATGATGCCCCGTCTCGAGTATCGAATCGAACGCGGTATGAGTAGAACTTCATACGGTACGTACTGTCCAGTCTGTGGCACCGACCTGCACACATCCGATTCCGGACAGCGCTGCGAGAACTGTTACTGGGACCGACACATGAGACAACCAAGCGACTGAATCGATCACGATCGAACCGCGAACCGCAAGCAGACGACGGACAACTTTTTCGGGGAGCGTCGCCTCTCCGGGACCTGTCTCGAGACGTGAGATGGCTCACTGAGTGATGCTGCGAGGTAATTGGATAGTTCGGATGCCTGCCGTTCAGCGCACGACCGTTCTAGTCGGCGGTGAACCTCATCTGAAATATGACTACCCGCTCGAGTGGCCGAACCGGGTGAATCGGATAAGTTCCGCAAATGACTTTGATAATTCTAAACCAACGTATTATCGAGAGAGCGACCGTGCTCGTAGTGTGTTACAGTCTGACAGCCCCTCAATTTCATCGCGTGTGTTTGAGAGAGTATCTAGCTTGTGTATACAATTGTACTTTTGTAAATTCCTCTCGCGAATCCGTGTCGCGACCGGGGTTTGACACCAGTTGTTTGACCAAGACGTTTGCCTCGTAATCCTCCGATAGTAGGGCTGAAACCGCGACCACCGCGGTTGAGGTAACGTTTCTGGAGGACCTTTCCTCGATCTCTGTTTGATATATCTGAAAGTTTTGCACCGATTCCGATTCGGCAGTCCGGTCGTCTCAGAGCCTCGTGACGGCGCTCAGCTGCGACTGATGCGGCACGGCCCTACACAAGTTTTATAAGACGGCAGGAGACAGAGAGCAGTATGCAGCGCACGACTGCAGAGCCGACTGTAGAGCAACTGCCGGGACCGAAGGCGAAGGAGTGGGTCGACCTCCACCACGATTCGGCCGCGACTAGCACGTACGTCTACGACTTCGTCTGGGACATCACGGAGGACGCCGTGGGACCGTTCTGTACGGATCCCGACGGCAACGTCCTCCTCGATTTCACGAGCCACGTCGCGGCGGCGCCGCTGGGCTACAACAATCCAAAGCTGCTCAACGAGATGCGGGAGTTCGACCTCGTTGACCCGCTGAAGATCGCCGGTCAGGACTTCTATGTGAGTACCGGGGGAACGCCCGAGGACACCGAACTTCCCGGACCGGCTCACCTGATGAACACGCTGACGGAGATCACCGATCACTACGACCTCGACACCGTCTTCCTGTCGAACTCCGGCGCTGAGGCCGTCGAGAACGCGATCAAGATTTGCTACGATAACTGTGACGTCCCGAAGTACGGGCTCACGTTCGAGGGGGCGTTCCACGGGCGAACGCTCGGAACGCTGTCGCTGAACCGCTCGAAGTCCGTTCATCGCCGGAAGTTCCCGGAACTGAGCGGGATACACGATATCCCCCACTCCTTCGAGGGTGTCCAGCGCCTCCGCGAGAAGCTCGATGCCGATAACGGTCACATTCCGCCCGAGCAGGTTGCGTTTCTCATCCTCGAACCGATCCAGGGCGAGGGCGGCTATCAGATTCCGGAGTCGGAGTTCATGCGCGAGGTAGACACACTCTGTAAGGAACACGACATTCCACTCATCGCTGACGAGATTCAGTCCGGGCTCGGCCGTACCGGCGAAATGTGGGCCTCGGACCACTACGACTTCGAACCCGACGTCATCACCAGTGCGAAGGCGCTGCGGGTCGGTGCGACGATCTCACGCTCAGAGATCTTCCCCGGCGAGAAGAGCCGCCTCTCCTCGACGTGGGGTGCCGGCGACATTCTCTCTTCTATCCAAGGCACGCTCACAATCGCGGCGATTCGAGAATACGGGCTCCTCGAGCACGCGCAGCACGCGGGCGAACGCCTTGTGGGACAGCTCGGCGACGTTCAGGAGTCGTATTCCGAGGCCGTCGTCGACACCCGCGGCATCGGACTCATGACCGCGATCGAGTTCGACAGCAAGGACCGACGGGAGGCCGTCATCGAGGCCGCTCTCCAGCACGGGCTGCTAACGCTCGGCTGCGGACAGAAGACGCTCCGCCTGCTGCCGCCGCTCGACGTTTCCGACCGTGAGCTCGACATCGCCGTCGACCTCCTCGAGAACGCGATCGCCGAGACCGTATCATCGTCGTAACCGTTGCGGCCGGACTCCAACACAGATCACAGATGCCATCCGAACAGACGACACGTACGGAATCGAGTAACGAATCGGACGAAGGAGCAACGGAATCACCGCTTGAGACGGCGCGCCGACAGTTGCACACGGCAGCGACGCACGTCGACGTTGACGTCGGCGTCATCGAACGGCTCAAACATCCGACCCGGATCGTGGAGGTTTCTATTCCACTCGAGCGAGACGACGGGAGCGTCGACGTGTTCACGGGGTATCGAGCGCAACACGACGATGTCCGCGGGCCGTACAAGGGCGGACTCCGCTTCCATCCCGAGGTCTCCGCCGAGGAGTGCGTCGGACTCGCAATGTGGATGACATGGAAGTGTGCGGTGATGGATATTCCCTTCGGCGGGGGGAAAGGCGGTATCGTCGTCGACCCAAAGGACCTCAGCACCGACGAGAAGGAGCAGCTCACGCGTCGGTTCGCCGAGGAGATCCGCGACGCGGTCGGTCCCAGCCAGGATATTCCCGCCCCCGACATGGGGACCGACGCCCAGACCATGGCATGGTTCATGGACGCCTACAGCATGCAAGAAGGAGAGACAATTCCCGGCGTCGTTACCGGGAAACCGCCAGTTATCGGCGGGAGTTACGGCCGCGAGGAAGCGCCGGGACGGAGCGTCGCGCTTATCGCTCGCGAAGCGGCCGAGCACTACGGGAAGGCAATCGACGACCTCTCCGTCGCGATTCAGGGTTACGGTAGCGTCGGTGCGAACGCCGCCCGACTGCTCGACGAGCGGGGTGCGGACGTCGTTGCCGTCAGCGACGTGATCGGCGGGATCTACGACTCGGACGGACTCGATACGCACTCGATTCCGTCGTATAGGGAAGACCCCGAAGGAGTCAAGCATTACGACGCGCCGCAGACGGTCGGCAACGCCGAACTCCTCGAGTTGGACGTCGACGTCCTCGTACCGGCAGCGGTCGGAAACGTGATTACGACCGAGAACGCCAGTCGAATCGCGGCCGATATCGTCGTCGAGGGAGCGAACGGTCCGACGACCTCCGGTGCGGACGCGATCCTCGAGGAGCGAGGTGTCCACGTCATTCCTGATATCCTCGCAAATGCCGGCGGTGTGACGGTATCGTACTTCGAGTGGCTTCAGGACATCAACCGTCGGACGTGGTCCCTGGAACGAGTCAATGAAGAACTCGAATCGGAGATGCTCGAGGCCTGGGGTGCCGTTTCCGCGGAAGTCGAGGAGCGAGGTGTCAGCTGGCGGGACGCGGCGTACATCGTTGCGCTCGAGCGAATCGGTGTAGCGAAGGAAGCCCGCGGACTCTGGCCCTGATCGCTCGAAGAAAACGGAACGAACTGAGCCGATCCGGGCCAGACGGATCAGATCAACCGCCGCTGTCCGGCGTTTACTGTCGCATTTCGACGTCCGCGGTCTCGAGGTTAACTTCGATAATGTTAGCGGCTTCCATCACCAGTTCCGGAACCTCGGACTCGAAGTACTTCCCGGAGAGGCGACTAACGGGGGCAGTGACGCTGATCGCCCCGTTGACCCATCCGCTGCCGGCCTGAATCGCTGTACCGATAGACCGAATGCCACGCACTTCTTCCTCGTCGTTAACGGCGTATCCGCGGTCGCGGATCCGTTCGAGTTCTTCGAGGAGTCGATCAATGTCAGTAATTGTCTCCTCTGTGCGGCCAGTGAGCCCGCGTTGCTCGACAATGCCTCGGACCCGTTTGTCGTTGAAGCAGGCCAGTATTGCCTTCCCGGTCGCGGTGTGATGGAGGTGTTGTGGTGCTTCACGGATTCGGTGATGGTAGTCCGTCGCCACGGCGTTATCGCCACTACTTTCGTAGATCGTCACCTCACGGCCCTGATGCTCGACCGTGAGGTGGACCCACTCGCCAGTCTCCTCAGCGAGCTTCTCAACTTCCGCCTGTCCAGCCCGGTAAAGATCGCTCTGATTCCGAACTGCTTCACCCATTGTTACCAGCCGGAATCCAAGTTGGTACGTTCCATCAGACTTGATGATAAGCCCTTCGTCCTCGAGCGTCTCGAGATACGTATGGACCGTCCCCTTCGAGACATCGAGTTCCTTACAGAGCCGGTTGAACGTCGGTTCCTCGAGGTACTGTACGGTCTCCAGTATCGTACTCGCCTTCTGTACGGATTTGATACGGCGAGGTGAATCGGCCGGTTTTCCGGCGCTCATATCCAACGAAGTCTGCACTGTAGCATATATTTTTGGATAGCATCGACGTCGTGTTTAGTTGAGACTGAATGATGAGGCAGGATGATTTTCAGCTGGTCATGGCAAAAATCGCTCGCCTCAGCGGTTGTAGCGACTGTATCAACTTGGAGTTTGTGGAGCGAGAGCGGACACCGTGCCGACCGATGAAACTCGGTATTCGACTGCACCTCGCCGGACTATCGCTTTCGGATACCGTTCGAGGATTAGAGGAGTTCGGTGTCGGACGCTCGCGGAAAGCCGTACACGACTGGGTAGACAAGGCTGATCTACAGCCCACCAACGGCGCGAGTCCGGATCACGTTGCACTCGACCAGACAGTAGTCCGACTCAACGGACGGCAGTTCTGGCTGTACGCGACTCTCGATCCTCAGACAAACGGATTCTTTCACGTACGGCTCTTTACGACGACTACAACAGCACTGGCGCAACGATTCTTGGGAGAGCTTCGTGAGAAACACGACGTCGAAAACGCCGTGTTCCTCGTCGATCACGCCCAGCATCTAGCAACAGCACTTCAGCGAACCGGACTCCGATTTCGACCCGAACGATACGGAAATCGGAACGCTGTCGAACGTATATTCAGGGAGGTAAAGCAACGTACCTCTTCGTTCAGTAATAGCTTCAGTCACGTTGACCCAACAACCGCCGAAACGTGGTTACAAGCCTCCGCCGTCTGATGGAACTCGCTCAACTAAACACACTGGTTCATGCCTCCTGAAAGGTTATACAACGGTCACGATCAGCGAGAACTTGGCTGCGAAGTTGACTCGAATTCTGGCCTATCATGCTTGTCCAGCTACGCTGAAGCAATCAAGTATGTTGTCGATATAACACTAAGGTAAGAAGATGATGTCACTGTACGGGAGCTTATTCAGCTTTTCGCTGAACGGGTAGACGGTGTAGATGAAAGCGTTCTACTGTAGTATTTACGGTATCCCATATATCGAGAGTTGAAGCTACACTTATCAGGCTCTCATTCCATCGATGCCCAGAGGCGATTTCGTGGATCGGCTTCGAAGACATCTGCTAACTGCTCGTGCATGAACTCACGGCGGTACTTCCGGCGCTCGGCTTCCGAAAGGTAGTTTTCCAGGACGACGTTCGCATCGGAACTCCCCTGGTCGCCTGCGATCACGTCGAGATTCTCGAGCAACTGTTTCTGCGCCTCCATGTACGTCGTGTACCAGAACCGACGCCCCATTTTCGAGGTCGGTATCTCGCCATCAACGGTGACACCAGCACGGTTCGCGAGTCGCTGAAAGCGCGATTGGACCGTTTCACCGACGATATGGCCGCTCGAGGACGTCGTCGAGGGAAATAGATATCCGTTCCACTGGTGGTTGTGTCCACCGAGCCTATCGAGGTGATCCCTCAGCTGCTCGCGCCCATAGACCAGCGCGACCGTTCCCGGACCGTTCTTTCGCTCCTCGAAGTAGATGTGTGGATCCGCCTCCTCGAGGACGAGCTGGGAGACGTGCAAGGACGCGACCTCGTTGCGTCGAAGACCCCATGCACACAACGCGAGCACGAGAAGCTCCTCCTCGGGCTCCTCGGCGGCGTCAGATAGCCGCCGGACGTCCTCGCTCGAGAGCGGCTGGTTGTCTTTTTCCTCGCGGTTCCAGTTGTACTCCTCGCTGATTCTCGAGGCGGGGTTGAACGCGGCGATCGCTCGACGTTCGAGATGACTGTAGAACTGGTTGACGTCGCTCAGATAGCGTTGCTTCGAGGCATCGGTCCCGAGATCGATATCGAGTTCATCAAACACCGCGAGGACGCGTCGAATCTCGGCAGCCCGGTCGGCATCATCGACGACACGGTCAACGAGGGTGGCCTGGCCATGGAGTTCATCGTACAGTTGAGCGTAAGTCGCGAGTCGGGACCGTTTCGTCGCGACCGTAGTGGCTGTGAGACCTTGCCGCCGCTCGAGGGTCTGAACGAACGACTCGAGTTCGGTAATTGTGGTTTCGTCGTCGATTCCCCACGGATAGCCATCATCAGACTCCGCCACGTAACCCACAGACTCGAGAAACTCCGAGAGGGTCATCTCGTGGTGCTCTCGAAGCGTATAGGTAAGTCCGCCGTAGCCGACGTCGAGCAAATCTTGATAGGAAGGTTTGTCCTCGAGATCGTGGCCAGCGCGTTGCAGCGCAAGTTCGATTTCGGTGTTCCAGAACTCGCGGAGTTCCTCGAGGGATTTGTGTGACCACTGAATCTGGCTGCTACTCATGCGAGACCCCCTCGAGCAACCCGTTGTCTCCGGGCCGTGGTGATTCTAAGAGCCTCATTTTCGTACGGTTTGCTACTCATGACACTCACTAAAAGCTATCGTATATTTGGTTGTCTCACCTCCGACAACCAAAATACACAATATAGACTCCGTACGTGTATAGAATTGTTATAAATCAAGTACTGCTATATAGATATCGGAGCCGCTTTTCCAAGTATGGCACCGGCGAAAGCGAATGGCTAACGCGTCTCACTTTTCGAATGGGTATTCGAAGAAGGACTCGTGCCGATCTCACTGTCGAACGCCGCTTCCTCCACTGAACTCATAGACATTGACACAGTCAGATCGTGCTCGAATAATACTACGATTCGTCGGAAAGGAGCGGTCCAGAATCTCGCTCTTCTCGAATCGAGTCGTGAAAGGTTAGAGAGACAGCAGGGTGAGAGAGCCAGCGAACAGTTTGACGAGTTCCTGGATAGGGGGAGATCAACTGAAAGAAGACTAACTGGGGGGGACCCCCCGGGGGCGTCCAGAAAAGACGGGAAAAGAAGACCCCCCACAATGCGCTCATAGGGTACCTAGTTTCTCTAGTAGGTTTAGATTCACCTTAGCCAAGAGTTCTCTAGATCGGAACTTCTAAGAGGTGTACTACTGTACGGAACCACAGAGCGGACAAGATAGAGCAAGGAAGGATAGGAATCCGACCGCGCTCTTAGCGGCCGTTTCTCAGCCGTTCCCGTGTCTTTAGTGTCTTGTCGGAGACAGCACCTTCCACTTCTAATTTGGAGTCTAACTAACCAGTTCTATGGGGAAGGCTCTTTTTCTCGCTAATTCTGGACGCCCCCGGGTGGGGCCCAATTGACCCTCAATCAATTCTGGCTTTTCTGGACGTTCCCGGGGGATCTAGACACTACCGGGTATTCTGGACACTACGGTTATTTATGCAAGGAGTGCGTTGCCCTCTGTCATGACCGAGTACTTTCAGGATCGATCAGCCATCTTCGAGAGTGAGCGTCTCCTGAAAGAGAGTTACACACCCAACGATCTTCCAGAACGAGAAGAGCAGCTCAAACGACTTGGATTAGAAGTCCTTTCCCCTGTTCTCAATGACGCACCACCGCATAACGCATTCCTGTACGGTAAGCCTGGACAAGGAAAGACAGCCGCAGCACGTTTTCTTCTCGAGAAACTCCAAAACGAGGTCGACGATCGGAGTGGAGTCAGCTTAACTACGATTTTTCAGACATGCAAAGGTCACCACTCTTCGTACCAGGTTGCATGCGATCTTGTAGAACAGTTGACTGGGGAGAACCCAAACGGTCATCCAAAACGAACGGTCTTTGCTCGACTGTACAATGCCCTCCAAGATATCGGCGGCATTGTCGTGATTGTTCTTGATGAGGTCGATAACATCGGTAACAAGGATATGATCCTGTACGAGCTCCCACGAGCTCGCGACAATAATCATATTGAGGATATGGACGTCTCTGTAATTGGTATCAGTAATGATATGACGTTCTACGACGAGCTCGATCCTCGTGCTAAAGACTCGCTCTGTGAGGTCGAAATTCACTTTCCACCATACGGTGCCGATCAGTTGCGGAGTATTCTCAATCGCCGGTCGGAGAAAGCATTTGTCGATAGTGCCGTCACACAGGAGGCAATTGCACTGGCAGCAGCACTTGCTGCCCAAGACTTAGGATCGGCACGACAGGCGATTCGATATCTCTACAAGGCAGGTGAATTCGCTGCACTCAACGATGAATCCCAAGTCTCTGAGGAGCATGTTCGCGAGGCTGAGAACCACGTCGAGCAAATGAATATCGCCCAGAGTATCCGCGATTTAACAACTCAGGACCAACTGGCGCTATTAGCGCTCACTTCGCTAGCAAATGAAAGTGAGACGCCAGCGTCAACTCCAGAAGTCTACTCACGATATACCGATATAACGAGCCATGTTGAGACGAACTCAATCGCGATGCGGAGAGTACGCAGCCATCTTCATGATTTAGATATGATTGGTGTTGTCTCCGGTGCGAAACGCAGTGGTGGATCACGTGGCGGACCGAAGTACTACTGGGAGCTAAACACTGATTTCGAGACAACAGTTGATGTTTTGACGGAGGAAAACCGGTTCAATAACGTTCTCGAGTTGATAGACAAGCCTTAACAGCTTTTCCGGACATTCAGGGGTTAACTGGACGCAACGGTTCTACTAGTTTAACCGCTGACCTAAACTGCCTGTCCAAAATTTAAGGGGTTCGATCCAAACGACTTGTTCCACTGAAGAACATCCTCTTCAAGCAGACACTTTCTCCAAATCAAGTGATCGACTGAGACTAGGTAGGCTAGATATCCGCTCCCCAGTTTCGAAGGATCGCTTCAGCGTCGTCAAGATTTTCCATACCAGCGCGATAGATCGCTTCGCGAGCATCGAGTTTGTAGATATCGCCAATTCGATCCTCAAGTTCCCGTCGTGCTTCCTTCTCTTTCTCAGTAGTGTCCTCGTAGACAAACAGTTGATGAACCGCATCGCGGTCCTCTTTGACAGTGTCTCGAGTTACGATTCGTGGTAAGTCTGATCGGTCAAACTGACCAGTATTACTGTCTCCCTCTTGGTGGTTTTCTGGTGCTACTGTCGAGTCAGACTGACCAGTATTATCGCCTTCCTGCTGCCGGGTCTCTACTTCAA